>NZ_SMKT01000397.1 GCF_004348735.1 Actinomadura sp. KC06 | reverse complement strand
CCATTCCGCCCCCGCCGCCGCCACGACCCCGTCCAGGTCCGCCGCTGGCTGGGATACCTGGCCCACCACCTCACCACCCAACCCGCTGCCGGCGGCCAGGGCACCCGCGACCTGGCCTGGTGGCGACTGGCCGCCACCACTCACACCTTCACTCCCACCACCCGACTCGCCCTCACCCTGGCCACCGCCCTCATCACCGGACTTGCGGCCGGGCTCACTTACGGACTCGCGGAGGGGGTCTCGGGCAGGCTCACGGACGCGCTCGTGTTCGGCCTCGCGGTCGGCCTCGCGGTCGGGCTCGTGGCCGGGCCCGTGGTCGGGCTTAGGGCACGGTCGTGGGCGCAAGACTCACCCGGATACGCCGACCTGCGCATCCGCCGACGCTCGGCCGTCCTCACACGCAACCTCGCGGTCAGGCTCCCGCACGGGCTCGCGGCCGGGTCCGCGGTCGGGCTCGCGTTTTCCCTCACGGGCGGGGTCGGGGAGTACTACATCGCCGTGGACGGCTCCACCTACTACAAGGACCACGGCGGCTACTTCGTCGCGGACGGCAACTCCTCCCCTGTGGACGGCGACGCGGGAAACCTCGCGGACTACCTCGTGAATGGGCTCGTGGACAGCCTCGCGGTCGGGCTCGGGGTCGGGCTCATGGTCGGGTTCCCGCTCGCGCTTGCGCTGGGGATCATGGCTTGGGCAGCGACACCAGCGCAGACTCACCACGCCACAACACCGATGAGCAGCTGGCGCACCGACCGGAGGCTGAACCTGCTCCGCTTCAGCACCATCACCCTCGCGTTCGCACTCTCGTTCATGGTGCTGTTTACGTTCGCTGTCGCGTTCACGGACGACCCTGAGGTCGGGCTCGCGGTCGGGCTCGCGCTCGCGGTCGCGCTCGCGGTCGCGCTCGTCGGGCTCGTGTTCGGGCTCGCCTTCGGGAAACACCGGGCCTGGTGGGCCTACCAGCTCGCCACCTGGAAACTGGCACGAGCCGGTCACCTGCCACGCCGACTCATGCCATTCCTGGACGACTGCCACCGTCTCGGCCTGCTACGCACGGTCGGCCCCTACTACCAGTTCCGCCACGCCGAACTCCACGACCACCTCGCCGCAACCCACCCACCCC
>NZ_SMKT01000396.1 GCF_004348735.1 Actinomadura sp. KC06 | reverse complement strand
AGCCACACCACCACCGCATACCACGCCAGATCGATCAACGCCCACAGCACCGAGAACCCCACCAGCACCACCGGCACCGGCC
The DNA here is from genome assembly GCF_004348735.1 of Actinomadura sp. KC06. Lineage (GTDB taxonomy): Bacteria > Actinomycetota > Actinomycetes > Streptosporangiales > Streptosporangiaceae > Spirillospora. Next base: position 1,050 of record NZ_SMKT01000396.1, on the reverse strand, counting down.
ATCCCTCCGGCACGAACTGCGGAAGGAAAGAAACCGCGAACACCCCCGCTTTCGGATTGGCGAAATTCGTCACCAGACCCAACCGGTAACACCGCAACCACGAATAGCCCCCATTCGACGCCTCTTCCACGACCTCGCCATCCACCTCAGCGGCACCGCCCGAACCGCTCCGGCGCGCATGCCACAGCGCACGCACCCCGAACCACACCAGCACCACCGCGCCCGCCACCCGCAGCCCGTCATACGCCAGCCGCGACGCCGCCAGCAGCGCCGACAACCCCACCGCCGCCGCCACACCCCACACCAGCACCCCGGTCTCGTTCCCCAGCACCGTCGCCAGCCCCGCGCGCCGCCCCGACCGCATCGACTGACGCATGATCACAACCGTGCTCGGCCCCGGCGCCATCGCGATCAGCACCGCCGCACCCGCGAACGCGATCAGACTCTCCAGCATCCCCTCATGCTGACCATCCCGGCACCCCGCCGCAAACCCTTTACCGCCCGTTGCCGACCGTTACCGTCCGCCCGGACGGTCCACGGCCGACCGCTACAGCGGCGGGCCGTCACCCTCCCCGCCACCCGAACCCGACGGCGACGGAGCAGGAGTCGTCGGCGCCGGCGACCCCGGAGTCGTCGGCGGACCCGTCGGCGCCGGAGACGGCGACGTCGGCGTACGCGACGGCAACGGAAACGACGGCGTCGGCTCCGGCGGCGGAGGCGGCGGCTCCTTCGCCTCCGGCTGGCACGCGAACAACACACCCATCAGCACCGCCAGCAGCAACAACCCCGCCGCCAGCAGCAACACCGTCCCCACCAGACTCCGCCGCGGCGCACGCTCCCCCACCGGAACCGGACCGGCCGCACCCGGCGGCGGCCCCGGACGCTCCAACGCCGGCTCCGCCGACCCCAGCCAATACGGCTGGAACTGCGGCCCGCGCCGCCGACCGCCCCACCACGTACGCCCCGACCCCTGGAACACCACCGGCTCCAGAAACCGCTCCGCACCCGCACGATCCGCCTCATACGACGTCGCCACCCACGGCGCCGGCC
>NZ_SMKT01000395.1 GCF_004348735.1 Actinomadura sp. KC06 | reverse complement strand
GCTCCCGCCCCCCGGCCCTGCTCGTGCCTCCGAGCCTGACGACGATGGCGCCCCAGGCTGACCAGCCCGCTCCGCATCCGAATCGGCGTGGGAACGGCGGGCTCCGCGTCTCGGCACGGCAGTTGATAGACGGCCAACACCAACATTGGCACTTTCGTCCTCTTGTAAGGACCTTCGTTTTTCTGCACTATTCCGGAAAGTCTTCATCCTGGGCGTCCATCCCCCGCCACTCCCGCAGGAGGCCCTGTGAGACCCCGCCTTTCCATGATCGCCGCCACGGCCACCGCCACGGCCACCGCCACGGCCGCCGCCGCCATGCTCGCCCTCGCTCCCACCGCGACCGCGTCCTCCGCCGCCTCTGCCGCGCAGGACCCGCCGAGCGGTCAGGGCGGCCAAGCCGTCTTCGCGAAAGGCGGCATCCGCTGCACCATCGGCTTCAACGTGCGCAAGTCCGACACCTACTACTTCCTTACCGCGGGCGGCTGCGCCAAGCAGGGCCAGAAGATCTATGCCGATCCTGCGCTGTCCGTCGAACTCGGCACCGTCGTCTCGGTCATGAACGTCGCCGTCGCGCTCGTCGTCTACGTCGAACCTCACGTGGAGAGGCCCGGCAGCGTGCTCCTCTACCCCGGGTCCCGGGACATCACGGCGGCGGGCAGGGCGTCCGTCGGCCAGCAGGTGTGCCGCAGCGGCTCCACCACCGGCCTGCGTTGCGGCACCGTGACGGCGCTCAACCAGAGCGTGAGCTTCCCCGAAGGGACGATGACCGGCCTGGCGAGGACGAACATCTGCTCGGAGCCCGGCGACAACCCGGGCGCGCCCTACTTCACCGGCACCACCGCGCTCGGCGTCGGGGTCGGCGGCAGCGGCAACTGCTCCAGCGGCGGGACGTCCTTCTACCAGCCGATCAACGAAATCCTCAGCGCCTACGGTGTCAACGTTTACTGAAGTTCGCTCGCCGGGCTCATTCCGTTCCACACCGTAACCGTGGCCGTGGTCGTGATTTCGGCCGCGCTCGCTCACAGACTGGCCTTCGCCTGGCATTTGATAGGCGGCCACTACAAATCTTGGCAGTTTCCACCCTTGTGAGGGACATCGCCTTTTCTGCACTATTCCGGCAAGTCGTCATCCTGGGCCGACCCCCCTCACCCGCCAACCCCAGGAGGCC
>NZ_SMKT01000394.1 GCF_004348735.1 Actinomadura sp. KC06 | reverse complement strand
AGGGTGGACAGGGCCCGCCGCACGGTGTTGCGGGCTACGCCGAACTCGGCGCAGAGCGCGGCCTCGCCCGGTAGGCGTGTGCCGGGGGCGTAGGTGCCGTCTGTGACGCGTTGCCGTAGCGCGTTGGTGATCTGGACGTACGCGCCCCATGCCGTGCGGCGGGCCATGTCAGAACTGCTCGTCTCGAAGGGCGTCGAACGCTGCCGAAACCCAGGGCGTGAGAAGGATGTTGAGCTTGTCCGCAGCGAGGTCGACGCGATTGCAGGGCGTCAGCCACAGGCCGGTGCTCGACTCATACCACCACTCGCCGTTACCCCAAGCCACAGAGATGCTCTCGCCGATGGTCGGGGCGTTCTTGGGGTACACGCGCAGCATCGGGCGGTGCCTGCCGGTGCGGATCTCGGTCATCCAGCCGTCGCGGCGAAGGGCGTGAGCGAGGCGGGCGAGGTACCAGAGTCCTCGCCATAGGCCGCTGTAGGTGGGCAGAGGCAGCGCGGTCGGTGCATCCGGGGGATTGCCACCCACCGACCGCGCCACCTCCATCCCTCCCCATGAGACCGCCCTCCCCGTGGCGGTCCCCTCAGGTGACGGCTGCGAGTCTCGCGCCATCACCAGGTCCCGGCGCGCACGACCAACGCGCGGGCGGCCTCGTCGACGAGCGCCCTGCGCAGCTCGGCGGCGCTCGACCGGATCACCGTGGGGTCGACTCCGGCGGTCGTGTCGTGCAAGCTCGCCACCCAGTCGCCGAGACGTCCGTCCCGTTTCACGCCGCGCCAGATCCGGTGACCGGTGAAGTCCTGGCGCAGCGCGGCGAGTGCCTCGTCCGCCTCACGCTCCGAATCGGTGTCTTGCTGGGTCGAAGTGGCCTTCTGGGGCCATTCGCTGGGCATGGGTCATCTCCTCGGCTTGCGTGCGGGTCATCGGGCGAAGAGGCGCGGTCTTCGCCGGTGACCTGAGCCTTTCGCCCAGGTCGGGACCTCTCCACCGGCATCTAGGGACGTCTAGGGACGTCTTCTGTTAGCGTCGGTCCTGCGTCGTTGTCCCTTGCGCATGCGGGAGGTTCGGTGAACGACTTGTTGCGACGCGCCCTTGCCGACGCGCACATGACCGAAGCCGGCGTTGCGGCCCGCCTGGGCGTCGACCCCAAAACCGTCCACCGATGGGTCGCCGGACGCCTGCCCTACCCACGCCACCGGAC
>NZ_SMKT01000393.1 GCF_004348735.1 Actinomadura sp. KC06 | reverse complement strand
CCCCAGAGCCGCCCCACTTCGCCACCTCGGGCAACCGCCCCCAACGCGGCGAGGAGCCGCCGCGGGTGCCGCGACTCATCCCGCTGGTGAGTGTCAGCCGTCAGTGAGAGCCGTGTCGGTTGCTGCAAGAGGGGGCGCGAACCTCGCGTCACGGGATGTCGGTGACTTTCTTCGCCTCCGATGGGGTGGTGGGTTGTCACCATGTGTAGTCGGGTCGTGTTGTAAGTGTTTGGGGTGGTTCGGGGCACGTCGTGTGAAGTGGGGGTAGAGATTTCCCAAACTCACCGGGAGGTCAGGATCGAATGACCTGCGTGACCGCGAAGGGCGTAACTGGCGTGCGGGCGGGGGCTCAGGGCATGTCCTGGGGTGTCCGCGAGGGGCGTCAGGTGGCCGTTGCGACAGGTTCCGATGACGTTCAGTGAGCATTTCCTCGGCCGACCCCCCCTGACATTCGTGGCGTAAGGGGTTAGCGTTCCTGACATGGCACCCGCCCGGGTCCGTGGTTGCGTCGGATCGCAGTGCTCGTCAGGAGCGCTACAGGCGGTCCGGCAAGCCGATGCCAGGCGCAGGCGAAACGGCCCACGTAAGGCGACTTCTCGTCGACCGATCACGGTGCGCCTTAGAGGTAAGTCCTGCCCCGCCGGGGGATCCGACATCCCCCGAACAGGGAGAAGGGCAGTAGTGGCGACAGCGCCGCGAGCCCCTCAGCAGGCGGATGTGGGGACGAAGACCAGGTCGGCCGGGCGGGTGCGACCCACCGTCCTGTGGTGTCCGTCCGGGACAGCGAGCATGTTCCCGTCGAGGATGAAAGGTGTTCGGTACAGGCTTCCCGGGCAGGGCCGGATCACAACCGGGAGAAGGGGGTCCCGCGTGAACATCACCGTGAGGGGCCGGCACACCGACGTCAACGATCGATTCCGGCGGCACGTCGACAACAAACTCGCCAAGATCGAGCGGCTCGACCAGAAGGTCATCCGCGTTGATGTGGAGGTGTCCGAGGAACGCAACCCGCGGCTGGCCGACCAGCGCGAACGGGTCGAGCTGACGATCCGCTCCCGCGGCCCGGTGATCCGGGCCGAGGCCGCCGCCGACGACCGTTACGGCGCACTCGACCTGGCGCTGGACAAACTGGAGTCACGGCTGCGCCGGGACTCGGAACGACGCAAGGGCCACGGCGGCAAGGGCCGTGCCAAGCTCGCGACGATGGAGACCCTCCCCGAAGCACTCCCCGAACC
>NZ_SMKT01000392.1 GCF_004348735.1 Actinomadura sp. KC06 | reverse complement strand
TCCGCCGAGACGATCAGACCGACAAGGAGGGTGAGCCCGGTGGCGTTCAACCCGCTCGAACACCGCGGTATCCCGCTGGACGACCAGCTGCGCAACTGGAGCCAGCTGGACGTCGCGCCCGTCGACCCCGACCATTCCGATCCCTACACCCGGTGCCGGATCATCACGCTGAACGGCATCGAGGTGGAGGCGATCATGTTCAGCCACCACTTCAACCGGGTCTGCCCCGACATCGAGGTCAAGCAGCAGCTCGCCCGCGTCCGCTACATCGAGCAGCAACAGCAGAAGGTGGTGAACTGGCTGCTGCCGGGGCAGGCGTCGGTGCTGGAGACGACGATCGCCTACGAGCAGGTCGCCGTCGACCTCACCGGCTGGGTCGCCCGGCAGGAGCCCGACCCGTACCTCAAGCAGGCCTACCAGTTCGGACTGCTGGAGGACTTCGACCACCTGTACCGGTACGCCAACCTCTACGAGATGATCGAGCACCGCAAGGCCGAGAAGATCGTCGACCAGCTCACCGAGGTCACCCCGGGACGGCCGACGCGACTGCACCATCGCGACGCCGTCGACAACATCCGCGAGCCGTACGACCGCGCGGTCGCGGCGCCGATCTCCAAGCTGCACGCGCTGACCATCATGTCGGCCGAGCAGCAGACGATGAACTTCTACATGAACGTCGGCCCGATGTACATGGAGCCGATCGCCCGCCAGCTCTACCAGGAGATCGGCCTGATCGAGGAGGAGCACGTCACGCATTACGAGTCGCTGGTCGACCCGGGCGAGACCTGGTGGGAACGCCTGGTCAACCACGAGTACAACGAGTGCTACCTGTACTACTCGTTCATGCAGACCGAGTCCGACCCCCGGGTCAAGGGGATCTGGGAACTGCACCTGAACATGGAACTGGAGCACCTGCGCATCGCCTGCGACCTGATGCGCCGCCACGACGGCCGCGACCCCGAGTCCGTCCTGGCGCCCGAGCTGCCCGAGCCGGTCACGTTCGAGCCGAACAAGCAACTGGTGCGTGAGCTGCTGGCCACCCAGATCGACTGGACCACGCTCGGCACCGGCTACGTGCAGGAAGCCCACCGCCGGTTCGAGGAGTACCAGGACAAGATCAACGCGGAGCGGCCGCCGTCCGAGCAGGTCATCGACGACCACCGCGACAAATTCGGCGACGAGTACCGCCTGGAGACCGAAGGCCCCCACCCCGCCGAAAGCCTCCGCGACAAGCC
>NZ_SMKT01000391.1 GCF_004348735.1 Actinomadura sp. KC06 | reverse complement strand
GTGCCCCCACCCCCGCCGTTCCACAGCACCAACGCTCATCCCCCAAGCGCTCCGCCGTGAGAACAGACAACGCTTACCTGAAGCACCCGCCCGACACCCACCAAAGTGTCCCGCTGCCCCTCCCGAACCCCCGCGAGTAGTGCTCCGGACCGCTGTCATTGCACGTGCTGGTGCTCTCGCCCGCTGCTGTTGCCCGGCGTCGATGCTCAACTCTGCGGGCGCTCCGCTGTGGGAGCAGACGACGGTTACCTGAGGCGCCCGCATGCATCTGCTGAAGTGTTCCGCTGTGCCGCTTGTGTCCCCGCTGTCATTGCACCGTGCTGGTGCTTCTGCCCGCCGCCGTTGCGCAGCGTCGACGCCCAACCCCAGGCGCTCCGCTGTGGGATCAGGCGGTGGCTACCTCAAGCGCCCGCCTGGCATCTGCCGAAGACTTCCGCGACGCCGCGAATGCTCCGGCTCGCTGCCATTGCACCGTGCTGGCGCCCGCCGCTGTTGCGCAGCGTCGACGCTCAACTGCGCGGGCGGTCTGCTGTGGAGGGAGGCGGCGGTTACTTGAGGCGCCCGTTTGGCGTCTGCCGAGGTGTTCGGTTGTGCCGCTCGTGTCGCCGTGGGTGCTCCGGCCCGTTGTCATTTGCGCCGTGCTGGTGTTCCCGTTCGCTGGTGCTCGCGGTTGGGTGGTTGGTTGGAGAGCTCTTGCGTTTGCCGGGGTTTCTGTCGTCCGGCGGGATCTGCGGGTTTCTCGGACGCGGCTTTCGTGATGGCGCGCGTGACGCTGGGCATGCGTTTTCCGGCGGGCGGCCTGGTGTGTTGCGGTGTGGGTGTTTGAGTTTGGGGGGCCGTCGGGGTTAGCCGAAGAGGCCGCCTAGTAGGCCGCCGAGGATTTCTGCTGCGCCGCCTGCGATTTCGCCGGCTACGTCGCCCGCTACGCCGCCGGCGACGTCCGCGGCCACGTTTCCGGCCACTTGGCCGGCGGCCTGGCCTGCGTATCCGGCGATCGCGTTGCCGAACGCGTCCACGGGCTGGCCGGCCACGTAGCCGGCGACGTTGCCCGCGTATCCGGCCGCGTCGCCCACTGCGCCGATGGCCATGCCGCCCGCGATTCCGGCCGCGGCGGCGCCGCCGACCAGGCCGGCTGCTGCGGCGCCGTGGCGGTGGTGGCTGCGGTAGCCCGGCGAGCCGTGATGGACGTGCATGGGCGGCGGGCCCGCATGACCGGGTGGCGCGGGCGGGTAAGGCGCGGGGCC
>NZ_SMKT01000390.1 GCF_004348735.1 Actinomadura sp. KC06 | reverse complement strand
GGGCGGGGGCGCCGGTGCCGGGCAGCCCGAGCGCGGCGAGCAGGTCGCCGGTCGGGGTGCCGCCGAGCGTACCCGGCCTGGCGGGCGCCGGGACGCCCTTGCGCGGCGCGTTCGCCGTGCCGCGCACGTTGATGCCCCTGCCGGGCGGCTCGGTGCAACGGGCGCGGGTGTTGAACGCCGGCGCGGGCGACAGGTCGAGGCCGTTGCGGTAGTGCGTCCCGCCGTAGCCGCGGGTGCAGGGCTGCGGGTTGAAGAACGTGGTCACCAGGCCCAGCCGGATCTTGCCGCCGGCCACGATAGTGGAGCCCACGGCCGCGACCTTCGGCAGGTTGACGAGCAGTTCCTCGATACCGGCCTGGCGCGGCGCCGCCACGCGCGCGGTCGTCAGGAGGTTGGCCAGCAGCACGCCGAGGCCCGGATCGAGGTCGTCGAGCAGGCCGGACAGGGCGCTCGCCGCCCCGGGCCCGTACTCGATGACCTGGCGCAGGTCGCCGTCGGACGCGCGGAGCCGCGCGGCCAGCAGGCGGGAACTGGACGCGAACGACTTGAACGCCGCCGACATCTCGTTCTGCGTCCGCAGCACCGCCGCGCCGTTGTGGATCAGCGCGCGGGAGTCGGGGAACGCCCGGTCGGACGCCTCCACGAACCGCGAGCTGGTGTCGAGGAGCTGCTGGAGGTGCGGGCCCTGCCCGGCGAACGCGAGCCCCAGCTCGTCGATCAGGACCTTGGTGTCGTTCAGCGGGAGCGACGCGGCGAGGTCGTTGACGCTCTTCAGCGTCTCGTTCACCGGCGCCGGGGTCACGGTGACGCTGCGCGGGATCGTGGACCCCTGCGCCAGATACGGCCCGGAGTCGGCGCCCGGACGCAGGTCGACGTACTGCTCGCCCACGGCGGAGCGGTTCGCGACGACCGCCCGCAGGTTCTTCGGGATCTTCGGGGCCGATTCGTCGATGCGCAGCTCGGCGATGACGCCGTCGTCCGACAGGTCGAGCTTGCCGACCTTGCCGACGGTCACGCCCCGGTACGAGACGGCGGAGCCCTCGAACAGCCCGCCGGTGGTCGCCAGGTCGAGCCGGACGGTGTAGTACCCCCGCATCCCGACGTAGCGCCCGAGATCGGCGTAGTTGACGCCGAGGTAGCCGACCACCAGGGCCGCGATGAGGACGAACGCGACGATCTTGACGCGGGTGACCGCGGTCAGCATGTCAGTTCCCCTCCCCGAGCGTCGGCAGCGGCAGCGCGGGCTC
>NZ_SMKT01000003.1 GCF_004348735.1 Actinomadura sp. KC06 | reverse complement strand
CCCCGGCCCGCTGAGCCCCGCCCGCTGAGCCCCGGCAGGCCCGCTGCGCCCCGCCGGCGGGGCGAAAATGCGTTGCCTCCCGCGCCCGTGTATCGGCACTCTTATGGAGGCTTCCGGGAAATGCCCGGAAGCCGGATAATTGCCGGAACATTTCCTCGTAGTTCAACGGCAGAACGCCGCACCGTTAATGCGGATATCCAGGTTCGAATCCTGGCGGGGGAGCGGCACGGGCTAGGGAGGTGACCCGGTGAACGTGCTCGTCCTGAACGCGTCGTACGAGCCACTGCAGAAGGTGGATCTGCGGCACGCCATCCGGATGCTGGTCCGCGAGGTGGCGGTGGTCGAGGAGGCGGAGGAGGGCCGCACCTTCGGGAGCTTCCCCGTGCCGCGCGTCCTGCGGCTGGTCAGGTACGTCGCGATGCGCTGGCGGCACGGCCGCCGCCCGCCCTGGAGCAAGCGCGGCGTCTACCTGCGCGACCGGGGCCGCTGCTGCTACTGCGGCAGGCGCGGCAACACGATCGACCACGTCCACCCGCAGTCGCGCGGCGGCGGCGACACGTGGGAGAACACCGTCCTGGCCTGCGGAAAGTGCAACAACCGCAAGGGCGACAGGACGCTCGCCGAGGCGGGCCTGCGGCTGCTGTCCGAGCCGCGGATCCCGCGCTGGGACGAGCTCGTCGGCGCTTGAACCGGGGCCGCGTCCGGGCCGTACCGAGGGTGTATCCGCGGCCGTATCCGAGGCCGGACCGCCGCACTGCGGCGGTCCGGCCCCCGAATCGTGGACCACGCGGTCCTCGGTAGCCTTTATGTCACGCTATGTGTTTTTTGATGCATGTGAGACGAATTAGGTGATTGTGGTAGCGTGCCGCCAATCTTGAGCTTTGTTATCTAGGAGTGATCTGTGGCGGCCCTCGATCCCCCCGGCACGGCGGCCCGCTCGGGCGGGCGGCGCAGAGCGGGGCGGCGCCTCGCGGCCCTCGCCCTCGCGGCGGGCCTCGCGGTGGCGCTGCCGCCGGCGTCCGGGAGCGCGGCGAGGCTCCCGCAGGAGCCGAAGGACATCAAGAAGAAGTACGCGGAACTCCAGAAGCGCGCGGCCAAGCTGTCGAAGGAGTACCGCGGCGAGCTCGTCACCCTCGAGGAGACGAAGAAGGCGGCCGAGCGCGCCGCCGCGGACGCCGCCAGGACGAACCGGGAGTACGACGCCGCCCGCGCGGGCGTCGCCCGGCTCGCCTCCACCGCCTACATGACCGGACGGCTCGACATCGTCCCGATGATCTCCTCGGCGGAGCCGGGCAGCGCCGTCCACGACGCCGCCGTGGTCGAGCACATCAGCCGCAACAACAACCGTCGGCTGCAGGCCCTGCAGGCTCTGAACGCCAAGGCGACGCAGTCGCAGGCGACGGCCGCCACGAAGCTGGACGCGGTCAAGAAGGAGATCGAGGACCTGGAGAGCCAGCGCACCCGCGTCCAGAAGCTGCTCGCCAAGTACAAGCCCGAGGTCGCCAGGACGCAGGCCCCCGCGGGACGGCCCGACGGCGTGAGCGGCTCCAAGTCCCCGATCACGGGCAACTCGATGACCGCGCGGATGCGCACGGCCCTGCTGGCGATCGACGGCAGGTTCGGACCGTTCCCGTCCATCGGCTGCTCGCGTCCCGGCGACCCGCAGGACCACGGCTCCGGCCGGGCCTGCGACTTCATGGAGAGCACCGGCGGGCGGATGCCGAGCGCCTCCGCCCAGGCGCACGGCGACCAGGTCGCCCAGTACGTGATCAGCAACGCGTCCCGGCTCGGGATCAAGTACGTCATCTGGAAGCAGCGCATCTACGACATGCGCAGCAGCGGCGGCTGGCGCCAGATGGAGGACCGCGGCAGCATCACCGCCAACCACTACGACCACGTCCACGTCTCCGTCCTCTAGCCCGCAGCGCGTCGCCCAGGCCGCGCTACACCTCGTCGAGGTCGACGACGGCGCGTTCGGCGGCGGAGCGGGCGGCGGCCTCGACGATCTCCAGGCCGGTGATCGCGTCGGCGAGCGTCACCGGAGGGGGCGCGTCGCCGGTTAGGGCGCGGGCCACGGACGCGTAGAAGTCCTGGTAAGCGCCGGGCGCGGTGGGTTCGAGCCGCTCGTCGCCGGGCGTGCCGACCAGGCCGTACGACTCCGGCGCGGCCATCCCGTAGCCGTGGTCCTGCGGGGTGAGGCCCGCGCGGAGCTGCTCCTCCTGCGCGTCCATCCCGGGCACGACGTAGGACGCGCGGCTCCCCAGCACCCGGAACCGCGGGCCGAGCTGCGCGGCCGTCGCGCTCGCCCACAGGTGGGAGCGGACGCCGCCGGGATGGGTCAGGGCCACGAACACGTCGTCCGGTGCCGCCGCGCCCGGCCGCCGCGTGTCGATCTCCGCGTAGACCGAGCCGGGACGCCCGAACAGCGCGACCGCCTGGTCGATCAGGTGCGTGCCCAGGTCGAACAGGATGCCGCCCGCGTCGCGCGGGTCGGTGCTCTCCTTCCAGCTCTTCTTCACCTCGGGCCGCCAGCGCTCGAAGCGGGACTCGAAGCGCCGGACGTCGCCGAGGACGTCCGAGCCGATCAGCCGCTGCGCCGTCCGGAAGTCGCCGTCCCAGCGCCGGTTGTGGAACGGGAACACCGGAATCCCCCGGACGGCGCTCAGCGCCGCCAGCGACCGGGCGTCCGCGGCGGAGGCCGCGACCGGCTTGTCCACGACGACGGGGAGGCCCGAGGTCAGCGCCGTCCTGGCCAGCGGGACGTGCTGCCGGTTCGGCGCCGTGACCACCACCAGGTCGTAGTTCCCCGACGCGCCCCACAGCCGGTCGGCGCCGTCCACGACCTCCGCGTCCGGGTACCGCTCCCGGACGGCCCGCTGCCGCTCCGGGTCCCCGGTGACGACCGCGGCGAGCCGCATTCCGGGGACGGACGAGATCAGCGGCGCGTGGAACACCGAGCCGCCGGTGCCGTATCCGATCAGCGCAACACGCAGGTCCATGCCACGATCATGACCGATGGCGCGGAGCCGCCCCGGTCCCGGGGTGCGGGGGGCACGTAGGCTTTCGTCCAGGGATGTACAGGAACGAGGGGGCCCGTTGCCTAAGCCAGTGCTTCTGACGGTCGACGACGACCCGGGCGTGTCCCGGGCCGTGGCCCGTGACCTGCGGCGCAGGTACGCCGAGTCGTACCGGATCGTGCGCGCCGAGTCCGGCCGGCAGGCCCTGGAGGCCCTGAGCGAGCTGCGGCTGCGCGGCGAGGACACCGCCGTGATGCTCGCCGACTACCGGATGCCCGAGATGAACGGCGTGGAGTTCCTCGAACACGCCATGGACCTGTACCCGTACGCCCGCCGCGTCCTGCTCACCGCCTACGCCGACACCGACGCCGCGATCCGCGCGATCAACGTCGTCGATCTCGACCACTACATGCTCAAGCCGTGGGACCCGCCGGACGAGAAGTTCTACCCGGTGATCGACACCCAGCTCGACGCGTGGGCGCGCACCGACCGGCACCCTCCCCGGGAGCTACGGGTCGTCGGGCACCGCTGGTCGGCCCGCTGCTACGAGGTCCGCGACTTCCTCGCCCGCCACCAGGTGCCCTACCACTGGCTGATGGACGGCGACCCGGAGGGCGCCCAGCTCGTCGCCGCCGCCGGGTCCCCGGAGCTGCCGCTGATCGTGACGGCGGACGGGACGACGCTGTGCGCCCCGTCCGACGCCGAGCTGGCGTCCGCGATCGGGCTGTCGACGACCCCGTCCACCGGCTTCTACGACCTGATCGTCGTCGGCGGCGGGCCGTCCGGGCTGGGCGCGGCCGTGTACGGCGCGTCCGAGGGCCTGAACACGGTGGTCGTGGAGCGGCGCGCCCTCGGCGGCCAGGCCGGGCAGAGCTCCCGCATCGAGAACTACCTCGGCTTCCCCGACGGGGTGACCGGGGCGCAGCTCGCCGAGCGGGCCCGCCGGCAGGCCGACCGGTTCGGCGCCGAGCTGCTCCAGGCCGGCGAGGTCACCGCGCTGGAGGCGCGCGGCAACGCCCGCGTCGCCCGGCTCGCGGACGGCACCGAGATCGCCGCGCACGCCGTGATCCTCGCCTCCGGCGTGTCCTACCGCCGCCTCAACGCCGAGGGCGTGGACGACTTCGTCGGGCGCGGCGTGTTCTACGGCGCCGCGCTCACCGAGGCGCCGTCCTGCGCGGACGAGGAGGTCGCCGTCGTCGGCGGCGCGAACTCCGCCGGGCAGGCCGCCGTCCACCTCGCCAAGTACGCCAGGAAGGTGCACGTCATCGTCCGGGCGGACGGCCTGGAGCGGTCGATGTCGCACTACCTGATCGAGCAGATCGCCGAGACGCCGAACATCGAGGTCCACACCGGCAAGACGGTCTGCGCGGCGGAGGGCGCCGACCGGCTGGAGCGCCTCACGTTCGCGTGGCCGGGCGGCAAGAAGACGATCGACGCGCACTGGCTGTTCGTGTTCATCGGCGCCGAGCCGGGCACGGGCTGGCTGGACGGGTTCGTCGAGCGCGACCAGAACGGCTACGTGCTGACGGGCCCCGACCTCGTCGCCGGGGGGCGCCGCCCCGCCGGGTGGCCGCTCGTCCGGCAGCCCTACCACCTGGAGACCAGCGTCCCCGGCGTGTTCGCCGCGGGCGACGTCCGCGCGGAGTCGATGAAGCGCGTCGCGTCCGCGGTCGGCGACGGCGCCATGGCGGTCGCGCTCGTCCACCGTTACCTGGAGCAGGCATGACAAGCACGTCACCCGAGGAGCTGCGGGAGCTGTTCCTCTTCGAGGACCTCGACGACGACAAGCTGGCCTGGCTGACGGAGCACGGGACGGTCGAGGTGATCCCCGCGGACGGCGTGATCTGCGCGCAGGGCGAACCCGCCGAGTTCCTGTACGTGCTGCTGGACGGCGAGATGGTGCTGTCCACGAACGTCCGGGGCCATATCGTCGAGGTGACCCGGACGTCGCGTCCCGGCACCTACGGCGGCGCCGTCCAGGCGTACCTGGGCGACAAGATCGAGCAGATCTACCAGCACTCGCTCCGGGCGGCGCGGGACTGCCGGATGTTCGTGCTGCCGGCCCGCAAGTTCGGCAAGTCCGTCCGCAGCTGGTTCCCGATGGCCGCCCACCTGCTGGAGGGCATCTTCTTCGGGATGACCAACAACCGGCGGGTCGTCGACCAGCGGGAGCGGCTCACCGCGCTCGGCACGATCACCGCCGGGCTCACCCACGAGCTGAACAACCCGGCCGCCGCGGCGGCGCGGGCCAGCACCGAGCTGGGCGAACGGCTGCTCGGCGCGCAGCGGAGCCTCGCCGACCTCGCGGCGCAGGGCGTCGACTGCAGGCATCTCAGCGCGCTGGTCGCGCTGCGTCCGGCGCTGCAGCCGCAGCTGGCCAGGCGGAGCCCGCTTGAGGTCAGCGACGCCGAGGACGAGCTGGGCGACTGGCTGGAGGAGCACGGCGTCGGCGACGCGTGGGAGCTCGCGCCCGGCCTGGTCGCCGCAGGGATCGGCGTCGAGCAGGCCGCGGAGGTCGCGGCGGCGGCGGGCGACCACCTGCCGGGCGCGATGCGCTGGCTCACCGAGGTGATGGAGGTCGCGCAGCTCCAGGCGGAGATCTCCGAGGCGATGGGCCGGATCACCGCGCTGCTGGACTCGGCGCGCCAGTACTCCCAGCTCGACCGCGCCGCCCACCAGCGCGCCGACCTGCGCGAGCTGCTCGACAGCACCCTCACCATGCTCAAGCGCAAGATCGGCCAGAACGTGGTGGTGAAGACCGACTACGACCCCGGCCTGCCGCCCGTCCCGGTCTACGCGGCGGAGCTGAACCAGGTGTGGACGAACCTGATCGTGAACGCGCTGTACGCGATGGAGGGGTCCGGCACGCTCACGATCCGCACGGCGCGCGAGAACGACCAGGCCCTCGTGGAGATCGGCGACACCGGGACGGGCATCCCCGAGGAGAACCTCGGCCGGATCTTCACGCCGTTCTTCACCACCAAGCCGGTCGGGCAGGGCACCGGCCTCGGGCTGGACATCTCATGGCGCATCGTGGCGAACCGGCACGGCGGCGACATCCGGGTCGAGTCGCTGCCCGGCGACACCCGCTTCCAGGTGCTGCTGCCGCTCACCGAGCCGTCCGATGAGAACGCGGACTAGTCGCACAGGCCGGACTAGTCGAACAGGTCTGGCTGCTCGCGGGTGATCTGGTCGTAGAGCGGCTGGTAGTTGATCCAGCCGACCAGGTCGTTGCCGATCTGCTCGTGGGTCAGGACGGCGTTGTCGTGCTCGATCGGGACGACCTGCCCGGCGGCCTTGGCGAGGAGCTGCACCTGGCACGAGCGCTCCATCGTGATGAACCACCAGGCGGCGGCGTCCACGGTGTCGCCGACCGTGAGCAGGCCGTGGTTGCGCAGGATGACGGCCTTGGCGTCGCCGAGCGCGGCGGCGATGCGCTTGCCCTCCTCCAGGTCGGTGACGACGCCGGTGTAGTCGTCGAACAGGCCGTGGTCCTGGTAGAACGCGCACACGTCCTGCGTGATCGGCTCCAGCTTCCGGCCGAGCGCGGACAGCGCCCGCCCGTAGGTGGAGTGGCTGTGCGCGGCGGCGACGACGCCCGGCCTGGCCTGGTGGATCTGGGAGTGGATCGCGAACGCGGCCTCGTTGACGGGGTAGCGGCCCTCGACGACCTTGCCCTCGTGGTTCACCAGGATCAGGTCGCTGACCCTGATGTGCTTGAACGACATCCCGAACGGATTGACCCAGAAATGGTCGGAGCGCTCCGGATCGCGGGCCGTGATGTGCCCGGCCACGCCCTCCTCGAAGCCGAGCTTGCCGAAGATGCGCAGCGCGGCGGCGAGGCGCTCCTTGCGGTGGCGGCGCTCGTCCGCGACGTCGTCGAACGTGGGCGGCAGGTTGAAGATCAGGTCGGTCGGCAGCTTCTCCAGGAACTCGTCTTCGTCGGACATCGGCGTACTCCTCGGCTCGTCTGCCCCCACCGAACACCATCTGCGGCAGTCCGGCTAGACCGGAACGATCCAAGCGTTCCAGGACGGGTTGTCCGGATGGGACAAACAAGGCGCAGAATGGGGGGATGGAGCCCAGCGCCGGCGACCGGTTCCTGCGGTTGCTGATCGAGCACGGCGACGACCCGGTGCTGCTGGAGGCGACCGTCCGCGCCGCCCGCGGCCGGTCCGCGCTGGTGGCGGCGCTGCCCGAGGAGGAGACCAGGCGGCACACCCGCGCGCTCGTGCGGGGCGTGCTCGCCGCGCTGGAGGGCGGCGGCCCCGGTCCCGACGTCCTCGCCGCGGCGGAGCGGCTCGGCTCGGACCGGGCGCGGCAGGGCGTGCCGGTCGAGGCGTTCCTGGACGGCTTTCAGGCCGGCCGCGCCCATCTCGTCCGGACGCTCGTCGCCGCCGGCCGCCGCGAGGGCGTCCCGGACGCCGCGCTCCTCGACGGCGTCACCCGCATCGACGAGATCACCACCGCGCTCGTCCACCGGATGGTCCACGCGCACCGGGTCGCCGAGCTGGAGATGGCCCGCACGATGCGGGAGGGCCGCGTGCAGATGCTGCGGCAGCTCCTGCACGGCGAGGCCGTCCCGGTGCTCGCGCCGCTCGACCCGTCCGGCGCGTACCGCTGCGTGGTCTCCGACGTCAGCGACCCGGCGGTGGCGGCGCGGCTGGAGGCGGAGCTGACCGCGGCGGGGCCCGGCCTGTGCGGGCTGGTCGACGGGCGGTTCGCGGCGCTGGTCACCCGCCTCCCGGAGCCGCATGCCACGCCCGGTCCGCTGCTCGTGGCCGCTCCTCCCGCACGTCCTGCCGAGGTCGCGACGATGTACGGGCTGGGACGGCGGGCGCTGCGCGCGGGCGCCGACGCCGGGCTCACGGGGATGCGGGACCTCACCGACCTGGCGCTGCTCACCGTCACCGAGGCGGAGCCGGAGCTCGGCTGCCTGCTCGCCGGCGCGCTGCTGGCGGGCCTCGACCCGGACGAGCCGTTCCACCGCGAGCTGGCCGAGACGGGTCTCGCCTACCTCGACCACGGCGGCCGGATCGAGCCGACGGCCGCGGCGCTGCACGTCCACGGCAACACGGTCAAGTACCGGATCCGGCGGCTGCAGGAGCTGACCGGGCGCCCGCTGCTGGATCCTTCGGGCGGGGCGGCGGTGTCCCGCGCCGCGCACTGGTGGTGGGCGCTGAACCGGTGGCTGGCCCGCGCGCCGTCGTGATTCTGTTTGGATGGACGTTCCGTCCGGGGACGTCCGGCACGAGAGCGGAGGGGGACCGGTGACCGCACCGAGGATCGGCACCGTGATGTGGCCCATGCAGTCCTGGCCGGAGGCGGGGGAGCTGTGGCGGCGCGCCGAGGACCTCGGGTTCCGGCACGCCTGGGTGTACGACCACATCGCGTGGCGGGGCGCGACGCCCTGGTACGACGCGTACACGACGCTGGCCGCGGCCGCGGCGGTCACCTCGCGGGTGCGGATCGGGACCCTGGTCACCTCCCCGAACTTCCGCCATCCCGTCCCGACCGCGCACGCGATCAAGACGATCGACCACGTCAGCGGCGGGCGGCTGGCGATCGGCATCGGGTCCGGCGGTACCCGCCGCGCCTCCGACGCGGGCGTCCTCGGCGGCGAGGACTGGACGCCCGGCGAGCGCGCCTCCCGCTTCGCCGAATGGGTCGGGCTGCTCGACAGGCTCCTGCGGCAGCCGGAGACGACCTTCGAGGGGACGCACTACACGGCGCGGGAGGTCGTCTTGGAGCCGGGCTGCGTGCAGCGGCCCCGCGTGCCGTTCGTCATCGCGGGGAACGGCCCGCGCGGCATGCGCCTCGCCGCCCGGCACGGCGCCGGGTGGGTGACCAGCGGACGTCCCGAGGGCGGGACGGCGCAGGACACGGTCCGCTCCCGGCTGGAGGCGCTGGACGCCGCGTGCGAGGCGGAGGGCCGCGAGATCGAGGGCAGGGTCCTGCTGACGGGGTTCAGCGGCGAGCCGTGGCTGGACTCGGCCGGCTCGTTCGACGACCTCGCGGGCCGCTACGCCGAGCTGGGCATCACCGAGATCGTGCTGCACTGGCCGCGTCCCGGCTCCCCGTTCGACGCCGACATGAAGGTCTTCGAGACCGTCGCCGCGAAGTACGGCGAGCAGGGAGAGGGCGCGCGGGGAGAGGGCCGCTGATGCCGTTCGTGCTGCTCGCTCTCGCGATCGCCTTCGAGGTCACCGCCACGCTGTCGATGCGCGCGTCCGACGGGTTCACCAAGGCCGGGCCCGCGGTGGTCGTGGTCGTGGGGTACCTGATCTCGTTCTTCTTCATGGCGAAGGCGCTGACGTCCCTGAACGTCGGGCCCGTCTACGCGATCTGGTCGGCGCTCGGCACGATCGGCGCCTTCGCCGGCGGCGTGCTGCTGTTCGACGAGCAGGTCAAGCCGCTCACCATCGCCGGCGCGGTGATCATCGTGGTGGGCGTGATCGTGATGAACCTCGGCGGGGGCGTCCACCAGGGCTGAGGGCCGCTCACATCCGGTAGAGGCCGCCCGCGACGCCCCACTCGGCGGGCGGCGGCGGCTCCTCGCGTCCCGCCGCGGGCGGCGGCCGGACGAGGATGAGCCGGGCCACGCCGAGCCGCCGCACCGCCCGGACGGCCTCGTCCGCGGGCCCGCCGGGCGGGACGCCGGCGAACATCAGGTCGGCGTCCCGCGCCCAGCCGGGCGGCTCGGCGAACTCCGGCGCCCACACGCACGTGCGGTGCCCGGCGATGATCCGGTAGCCGTGCATGGCGCCGCCGGGATGCGGGACCGGCAGCGGCTCGATGCGCAGCGACCCGCGCCGGAACGGCGCGAGGACGGGCGCGGGCATGCCGCACTCCCGCGCGATCCGGATCAGGACCGCCTGGTGAGGGCCCTGCTCGTCGCGGACGAGCCACGCCTGCGAGCTCTCCGGCGGCTCCGAGCCGGGACCGCCGTCCAGCCCGACCCGCGCGTGCCCGTACTCGACCAGCAGCCCGGCCGGGGCGTGCCGCGGCGAGCGGGCCGTTCCGACACCGAGCAGGATCAGGCGCGGCATGCCCCGATCGTCACCCCGTGTCCGGTCCGCGTCCAGCCCTGGAACGGCCCCGGAACAGCCCTGGAGCGGCCGTGGTCAGACGGGTTCGGCGAGGGTGGTGACGCGCTGCTGCTCCAACTGCCCGCCGATCAGCTCGCGCGGCGTGCAGCCGGACAGGGCGCGGAACTCGCGGTTGAGGTGCGCCTGGTCGTAGTAGCCGCAGGCGAACGCGGCGTCGGCGAGCGCCGCGCCGCCGGTCAGCAGCCCCACGGCGCGCTGGAAGCGGATCACGCGGGCCATCACCTTGGGCGGCAGCCCGGCCTGCTCCCGGAACCGGTGGGTGAGGTGCTTGCGGCTCCAGCCGACGTCGGCGGCGATGTCGGCGACGGTCAGCGCGAGGTCGCCGTTCAGCAGCCGCCACGCCCGGACGACCTCCGGGTCGGGCACGGGACCGGCCTCCAGGCGGCGCAGCAGGAACGCGTCCAGGACGTCGAACCGCTCGCTCCAGGACGGGGCGGCCGCGAGCCGCTCCACGAGCGTGTGCGCGCTCCGTCCGAGCAGGTCGGACAGCTCGACGGCGGAGTTGGTCAGGTGGGCCATCGGGACGCCGAACAGCGTGTAGGCGCCGAGCGGCGTCACGTCGAGCTGGACGCCGCGCTGCCCGCCCGGGCTGAGGTACATGCCGTGGCCGTCGTACATCCCGGCGACGAACGACCCGTACTCGCGATCGGGGACGCCGCCCGGCACCTGCATGAGGAGCGGCGGCCCGAGGTTGATGATCACGACGGCGGTGCGGGTCGGCAGGGTCCGCATCCGGGTCGGGACGATCTCGGTCTCCCAGTAGCCGTCGTAGGAGCGCAGGAAGGGGCGCAGCGCGGGATGCGGGCGCGCCTGCGCCAGCCACCAGCCGTCCCGGTCGTCGAACTCGACCGGCCTGTCGCTCATGCTCCCAGTCCTACCACGCCGTACGGACAATCCGGGCGGGCCGGCGCCGGTCGCCGGGGCTACTCGTACACCTGGCCGCAGACCGCGATGCGCGACAGGTCGTCCCAGGTCATGGTGGTGATCGTGCGGACGTAGGAGCGGGCGGGCGCCTCGCCGGGCGCCGCGGGCAGCGGCACGCGGGCGCCGTCGGCGGCGTCCCATCCGCCGAGGCTCCCCGCGACGGCGCACTCCAGGTACGTGGCCGGGTCGAAGTTGTACCAGCGGGCGGGGGTGGCGCGGGCGCCGGAGCCGGGCGGGCGCGGGGCGTCCACGCCGAACCTGGCCTGCGGGCCCGGGGGAGCGATCAGGAAGTCCTCCAGGTCGGCGATCTGGGAGAGCAGGACGCGCTCCCAGTCGGCGTACCCGTCCGGTTCGTCGCCGGGCAGCGACAGGTCCTTGCCGCTCCACGCGGGGTCGAAGTCGGCGGGCGGCGTCGTGGACGCCGCCCGGAACATCGCCGCGACGTCGTCCGGCTCCAATTGCGCCTGGTCACTGAGCGGAGCGCTGACCTTCCACAGTGCGCGCAGGAACGCCGACAGCGACCACGACGCCGCCCTGGCCTCCTGGCCGAGGTGCAGGAACACCAGATACAGATCGCGGTTCGTGCGGACGACCGGCCCCGGAGGGCCGTCCACCCAATACATCTGCCTGTGCTTGACGCCGCTTTCCATCACCAGGACCTGGGCGAGCGCCGAAATCCGCGAATCGTGCGAGGCCACATGGAAAGTGTTGCCGAGGTCGTCCTGGCGCATGACGTCCCAGGTCTGCATCCGGCTCCTCCACGGGTCGGCGGCGAGGTTCACGACCCCCGCCCAAAAAGTGTCCCATTTTGGGAGCGGACCACCAGTAGTGGCGATATCACTTTCCGGACTCGAAGTCGTGACTTTGTGTACATAAAGTCCGTTGCGGGGGAATGGCCGGGGGTCGGCGGAGAAGACCACTCGGCGCCGCCGGTCGCGGCGGCATGACCGGATCCGGCGAGATCTCACCACCGCGCGGATCACCGGGTCATGATCAGCGCATGCGATCACGTTCCATCGCGGCGTTCGCCCTCGTCCTCGCGCTCGTCGCGCCGGGCGGGGCGACGGCCGCAGCGACACCCACGCCGCCGGACGGGCCATCCCCGTCCGGCAACTCTGGACCGGTCCTGACCGACCCCCGTCCCTGTCCCGGCCAGGCGGGATTCACCTGCTCGTTCCTGACCGTGCCGCTCGACCACCGGCATCCGGGCGGGCCGGAGACGCTGCGGCTGCAGGTGGCCACGGCTGACAACGCGGACGCGCCGAAGGGCGTCCTGATGTTCCTGACCGGAGGCCCCGGACAGCCCGGCGTCCCGTACATCAGCCGCATCGCACAGCGCATGCCGGACGTGATGAAGAACTACCGGCTCGTCATGGTCGACCAGCGCGGCACCGGCGAGTTCGGCGCCATCGACTGCCCCGCGCTGCAGGCCCAGGTCGGCAGCGGCGACATCGAGCCGCCCACGCCCGAAGCGGTGGCCGAATGCGCCGGCGTCCTCGGGGATCGGCGGCACTACTACACGACCGAGCAGACCGTCGGCGACATCGACCTGCTGCGCGGGGCGCTCGGCGTCCGGTCGATGACGGTGGACGGCGTCTCCTACGGCACCATCACCGCCGCCGCCTACACCGCGCGCCATCCGCGGCACGTGCGCAAGCTCGTCCTGGACTCGGTCGTGCCGCACCGCGACCCGCAGCGCGACAACATGCTCTACCTGACGAGCCTGCGCGCCACCGGCCGGGTCCTGCGGGACGCGTGCGCGACCGCCCCCGCGTGCGGCTTCGACCCGGCCGAGGAACTGGCCTGGGTCGTCCGGCACCGCACGGACTCCGTGCTGATCTGGGACATGCTGGTCACCTACGAGTACGTCGACGCCACGTACCGCGACCCGAACGCGCTCGGCGGCGCGGGCGACGTCGTGTCGGCGATCCACGAGGCCCGGAACGGGAACCCGGCGCGGCTCGACCGGCTCCTGCAGATCCTGAACCAGGGCGGCGATCCCGTCGCGCAGTACAGCTCGGGCCTGCACATCGCCACGATCTGCGGCGACGGCCACTTCCCGTGGGGGACGTCGGAGACGCGGCCGTCCGCCCGCCCGGCCGCGCTGGAGCGGACCCGCCGGACCCTCCCCGAACGGGCCACCTGGCCGTTCACCGCCGACACGGCCGTGGGGAACGGGTTCATCCAGGAATGCCTGACCTGGCCCTGGTCCCGGCACAACGCCGAGCCGCCGCGCGCCAAGCTGCCCGTCCCGGTGCTGCTGGTGAACGGCGACCGCGACCTGTCCACGCCGGTCGAATGGGCGCGGGAGGTGCTCGGCTACTCGCCGCGCGGCAAGCTCGTCGTGATCAAGGGCGCCGTGCACTCCATCCAGAACCGGGAGAGCGGGACGGAGGGCCGTGCAGCGGTCACCCGGTTCCTGCTGAACGGCTGATGCCACCGCCCGAGCGGCCGCTCGGCCGCTCGGGGCGGTGGCGCCGGTCAGACGTCGTCGCCGGTTCGCCGGTCAGGCGTCGATGACCCGGTTCAGCAGGTCGCGGTAGCCGTGCAGCGCCAGGCGGAGCCGCTCGGTGTCGGGCCGCCCGTCCTTCGCGGAGTCCTCCGCGAGGCTCCGCCGGTGCGCGGCGATCGCGCGCCCGAGCGCGTCGACGGCGTCCGACGCGAGGCCGTCCGCCCGGCGGACGGCCTCGCCCGGGTCGTCGACGAACCCGGACTGCACCTCGCGCCAGCGCTCCCGGAACCGCTCGGCCTCGGCCGGGTCGAGCAGCGGCCCCGGCGATGCCGCCGGTTTGGAGCGCTCCGCCCGCGCAGATTGCGCGGCCTGCGCGGATGGCTTCGCCTGCTCGGATCGCTCCGTCCGCCCGGATGGCTTGGCCGGGACGGTGGGCGGCGGCGCCGTGGCAGGCGGCGCTGTGGCGGGGCCTGGCGCGTCCATCACGGGCGGCTTCGGCGCGGGACCGGCGACGTGCGTGTCGCCGGCCACGCCGGGATCGGCCGTCCCGGCGGCGCGGGCGCGCTCGTCCGCGGTGAGCCCGCCGCCCGGGCCCGGCGCCTTGCCCTCGGGTCGCCTGTGCTCCATCGGGGTCAGCTCCTCGGGGTGCGGTCGCCGGCGCCGCCCGCCGTGCCGCCGGTGCTGGCGGCAGGCGCGGCCAGCAGCTCGTCGAACAGGGCGCGGTAGTGCACCATGGCCTGCCGCAGGTCCTCGGTGGACGCCTGCTTGGACGCCGCCCGGTCGCTGATGGTGCGGGCGCGGCGGTAGTGGTCCATCGTGCGGCCGTGCTCCACCGACAGGTGGGCGACCTTGTCCTCGAAGCCGTGCGTCGGGTAGCCGCGCTCGCCCATCACCACCGTGACGAGGCCGTCGGCCTGCTCGACCGCCGCCTCCGGGGCGTCGACGAAGCGCTCCTGGACGCCGACCCACTGCTCGCGGTACTGCTCGCGCCGGCGCGGATCGAGGTCGTGCAGGTCGAGCTCCTCGTGTCGCTCCTCGCGGGAGCGCAGCTCGCGCTCGGCCGCCGCCCGGCCGCCCTGGCGCTCCACGGCCCGGTCGTACTCGGGGCCGAAGCGCTCCCGGAGCCGCCGCGTCCGGGCCCCGGTCCAGGCCAGGTACATGGCCGCGGCGAGGCCGGCGACGATGACAATGGCGATGACGACCCATATGGCGGTCGACATGGTTCCTCCAACGTGCGTCGGATCGAATGGGACGCCGATGCCCGTATAGCGGCGTTCAAAACGAACCACCATGAATCGGGCATGCGCGGGTCAGGTCGCAGGCGGGAAGAGGCAGACCAGCCGGCCGACGCGCCGGTCGCCCCCGTACCCGGCGTTCCGCAGCAGGTCCAGGCCGCGCTCGTCGCGGCGGCCCGCGCAGGCCACGTCCACCTTCGTTCGCGCCAGCGCCGCCGCGACCTCGGACGCCTCCGGCTTGGCGCTGCGCGGCCCGCGGACCGCCGCCGACAGCACCTTCCGGTCGTGGATGAACCGCGGCGGCACCGGCATCAGCTTCAGATAGTGGCTGTTCGGGTTGACGGCGTGCGTGCGGACGGTCAGCAGCGGCACGACCCGCATGACGCCGGGCGGCATCAGCACGAGGCCGTCCGGTCCCGCGAGCGCGACCACCTCCCGTGCCGTGCCTACGGCGGACGCCGGAACCTTCCACGCCGGACGCGACGCCACGGCGGACCCGTTCGACTCGGACCACACCGGCGTCCCGCCCACGACCAGCGCCACCGCGAGCACGGCGGCCGGGGCCCCGGTCGAGGCTGCGCGCGCAGGCCCGGGCCACCGCCCGATAGGAATCCGCACTGCGGCGAGCAGCCCGATCAGCGCGGGCGCGGGGACGACCCACATCGTCCGCCAGAGCACCTGGCCGGCGCCCGACGCGTCCGCCGCCGCCTCCAGGACCCCTGGGACGATCAGCACCGTCAGCACCGCCGCGACGCCGGTCGCGATCAGCGCGGGGACGCCGCGGCGGGCCGTCCACGGCGACAGCCACACCGCGCACCCGCCGATCACCCCGAGCGCGGCGTGCAGCAGGACCCACCGGTAGCTGCCCGGTGCGTCGTGCACCCTCCCGACCACGCTCGTGTCACCGTAGAGGAGCTTCACCGCGAGCGCCGTCCCGATTGGGTACACCACCGCCGCACACGCGACGAGGCCCGCCCGGACGCGTCCGGCGGCGATCAGCGCGACGGCGGCGGCACCGGCGACGAGCGGCACGACGAACACGGCCGACGAGGTCAGCCCCACCGCCGCGACCCCGGCGGCGGCGAGGAGGACCAGATCGCCACGGGTCCGCCGCTCCGCCCACCGCGTCAGGTACACGAACAGCAGCGGGATCAGCGCGGACACGAGCATCGCCTTGCCCTGCCACATGCGCAGCAGGTGGAACGAGCCGAGCGATGCCCCGCCCATCCCGCTCCACAGCAGGTACACCGCCGCGACCGCGAAGCACAGGGCGGCGTGGCGCGGCGCCCACGCCCTGACCAGCCGCCACAGCGCCCAGACGGCGACGAACGTCACCGCGGGCAGCAGCGCGTACCAGACGAAGGAGGCCGCGTGGACGCCGAGGACCCGCGCCACGGCCCCGGCGAGGACCTCGATCGACGCCACCGGCGGCTCGCCCGAGATCTCGTCCGCCCCGCCCGAGGTGAAGATCACGTCCTTGAGCGGGATCTCGCCGGTCGTCGCCGTCGCCACGGACCGCGAGATGAAGTACGCGTCGTCGCCGTCGGAGTTCACGATGAACAGCGACGCGATCGCGAACCCGGCGCCGGTGAGGAGCGCGAGCGGCGTCCCCCACCGCGTGTCGTCCTCGGCCCCGGACGAGTCCCGGACGCCGTCGTCCGCCTCGTCTTCGCCGTCCGGCGCCCCTCGACGGAGCAGCAGGTACGCGGCCGAGGCGGCGACGCTCACGATCCCCGGGAGCCACGCGCACCACCACGGGACGCCGGACGGATGCAGTCCCGCGGACGTCCCCGCCACCACCCCCGCGACCACCGAGACGACGATCAGCCACCGTGGCGCGGACCTCGCACGTCCGACCGGCAGCCTGGAAGGCTGTCGCCAGACCGGACCGGTCCACCACCCGCGCCGCGCGGCGTAGAGCCCGCCGATCGCCGCCGCACCGCCGAGCCACACCAGGAGCAGCACCCATGTGGGCGGACGGAAGAGCAGCCCGAGATGGTAGACGGCGGTCCACGCCGCGAAGAGCAGCACGACGCCGTCGGTGAACCCGTCCACCAGCCGGGTCGCCCGCGCCGGCGCGGCCCGGACGCGCGGTTCCGCGGCGCGGTCGAGCTCCCGGATCACCTGCGTTCCCCCTGTGCGCATGTGCGCGCCTCCTCACCGATTCCTCTGCCGGCGGGGGGAGGGCCGAGAGCGGTCGGAGGCACGGTGCCCTTTATTGATCTTGTTATGTATTCGACGCGGGATCCGGCCCGGGAGTTGGCCCGCACCGGCGATTCGCCTGCCGCCCGTCCGCCGCCGGGCGCCGTCCGTCGCGCCGAGTCGTCCCCGTCGGGCGGATTTACTGCGCTATGCCCGATGTGCATGCTGTGATTGGGGCGATACCGGAGCTGATTGACCGGAACGAATGGATGTGATGCGCGGTGCGCCACGCGATCGGCTTCTTCCTCGGCGTCCTGCTGACACCGGGGCTGGTGTACGGCGCGGCCTGGGGTTACGTGCAGGCCGGCCAGTCCTTCGACGGCACGGGCCAGGAGATCACCGACCGCACCCGCATCTACGGCGCGTTCGCCCTGCTGGCCGCGGTCGGCCTGGTGATGGGCGTGATCATCGTCGCGCGGTGGGCGTCGCCGCTGGTCTCGCTCGTCCCCGCGCTGGCGCTGCTCGGCTTCTCCGCCTGGTTCCTCATCGACCCGGACGGCGTCCTCGACCTGCCCGGCAAGGTGCCGCCCGCCGGCGACATGGACTTCGGCCTGCGGATGCTCCTCGGCTCCGGCGTGTACGGGATGATGGGGCTCGCGCTGCTGATGCCGGCGTGGGCGCCGCGCCGCTGGGGCTCCGGCCGCGAAGACGACACCGCCGACCTGGCCTTCTGACCATCCGGCGGCGTCGGCACCCCGCGCCGGCGCCCGGCTACGGCGCCACGGGACGGCCCGAGCGCCGGTACGCGTGGTCGCCGCGGTAGAGCCCGGCGAGCACGTCCTCGATCCCCGCCTCCCGCAGCGAGATGTCGCGGACGTCGTGGCTGCGGGCCAGCTCGGCCACCACCGCCGCCGCGTTCGCCGTGCGCGGCAGCCGCAGCCACTGCCGCGGCCCCTCCACCCGCTCCGCCTCGATGCCGTCCAGCGCGATCGGCGGGACCGGCCGGTCCAGCTCGACGACCAGCAGCCGGTCGGCGTCCACGGTGCGGCGCAGCTCGTCCAGGCCGCCGTCGTAGGCGAGCCGGCCGTGGTCGATGATCAGGACGCGCCGGCAGAGCCGCTCGATGTCGCCGAGGTCGTGCGTGGTCAGCAGGATCGTCGTGCCGCGCTCGGCGTTGATACGTTCCAGGAAGTCGCGGACGGTCGCCTTGCTCACCACGTCCAGGCCGATCGTCGGCTCGTCCAGGACGAGCAGCTCCGGGTCGTGCAGCAGCGCGGCGGCCAGGTCGCCGCGCATCCGCTGGCCCAGGCTGAGCTGCCGGACCGGCGTGTCCAGGAACGGCTCCAGCTCCAGCAGCGCGGTCAGCTCCGCCAGCCGCTCCCGGTGCGCGCCCGCCTCGACCCGGTACAGCCGCCGGACGAGCGTGAGGCTGTCGCGCAGCGGCAGGTCCCACCACAGCGTCGTCCGCTGCCCGAACACCACCCCGATCCGGCGGGCGAGCGAGGTGCGCCGCCGCGACGGGTCGAGCCCGCACACCCGCAGCCGCCCGGACGACGCGGTGAGGATCCCGGTCAGCATCTTGATCGTCGTGGACTTCCCGGCGCCGTTCGGGCCGAGGTACCCGACGAACTCACCCGGCTGGACGGTGAACGACACGCCGTCGACCGCGCGCAGCGGCGTCCGCGTCCGCCGCCGCGCGCCGCCCGGCCTGGTCCGGACGGTGAAGGACTTGACCACGTTCTCGGCTTGGATCATCGTCACCCGGCATCAGCTCCCTGTCGATCGGTAGTGCCGCAGCCCCGCCCGCCACGCCAGCGCCGCCGCCCCGCACAGCGCGGCGGCGACCAGCGGGGACGCGAACCGCGCCGCGCCCGGCAGCCCGAGCGGGTCGGCACGGTCCAGGACGTACAGCGCGGGCTGCCAGTTGACGAAGGCCAGCGGCACGACGAACGTCACGCCGCGGACGAAGTCGCGCGCGAACATCGTCATCGGGTACTGGGTGAGGAACCCGCCCCCGTAGGTGAGCGACTTGCTCGCGCCGTGGACGTCCACGACCACGAACTGCACCGCCGCCGTCAGCACCCACAGCGCCCCGAAGATGGCCGCCCCGGACAGCACCATGACCGGGACCATCGCCACGCGGCCGGGCGTCCACGCCACGTCCACCCGGGTCAGCGCGAACGCGAGCACCCCCGCCGCCGGGACGAGCTTGCCGAAGCGGCGCGGCGAGAACTCCTCCGTCGCGACCTGGACGAGCGGGCTCACCGGCCGCACCAGCATCGCGTCCAGCGTCCCCCGCCGCACGTGGTGCCCGAGCCGCTCGGTGCTGCCGAGCACGATGTCGGAGATCCCGAACGACAGCGCCGACGTCCCGTACAGGAACAGGACCTCCGACGCGCCGAACCCGGCGATGCGCGGCGCCTGCGAGAACAGCAGCACGATCGCGGCGGCGTCCAGGCCGGTGACGACGGCCGTCGCGAGGGCCAGCAGCACCATCGACACCGGGTACTGCGCCGCCGACCGGATCCACGTCCACACGAGCAGCCCGTACATCCGGCCCGCGTCAATCACCGTCGGCCCGTTCGCCGTCGGCCCGTTCGCGGTCAGCCACCGTGCACCACCAGCTTCCGCCGCGCCGCCCGCGTGACCAGCGCGCCCAGCCCGAGCAGGACCGCCGCCCACCCCGCCTGGAACGCCAGCGCGCCGATCAGCTCGGCGCCGCCGTAACGGCCGAGGAACACGTCCGCCGGCACCTGGATCATGGCCGCCCACGGCAGCGCCCGCGCGATCGCGCCGAGCGCCCCGGGGAACACGACCAGCGGCAGGATCATGCCGGAGAAGAACAGCGACATCACCAGCGTGACGGCGCTGAGGCCGCGGTCGTCGTGCAGCCAGAACATCCCCATCGCCACCAGGTAGCGCAGCCCGAAGCTCACCGTCACCGCGAGGACGAGCGCCGCCGCGAACGCGGCGAGGTTCGCCGGGGCCGGCGGGCGGAACGGGAACACCAGCGCCCCCGCCAGCAGCGGCGGCCCGGCGCGCAGCAGCAGCGAGCCCGCCGCGCGGCCGAGGTCGTCGGCCAGCCACCAGCCCTGCAGCCCCGCCGGCCGGTGCAGGTCGATCGCCACGTCGCCGTTGCGGATCCGCTCGGTCAGGTCCATCCCGCCGAAGATCTGGACCGGTCCGATCAGCGCCTGCGTGATGAAGCAGAACGTCACCGCGTCGATCTCGTCGTAGCCGCCGAGGGACGGGCGCGCCTGCCACAGCGCGATCAGCACGTACGCCCGCATGAACCCGAAGACGGTGTTGGTCACGGCCTCGGTGGCGGAACCGAGCGGATAAGCCGTGTGACGGCGGACGCCGTACCACCACACCCAAGGAAGAACACCCACTTGCCGAGAGCCTAAACAGGCGGGCCCGCCCCCACTACGTAATTTCGCACAGAATGCGCGATACGGGAACGGGCCCCGGCGTCTCCCGCCGGGGCCCGATTTCATATGCCGGTACTACTGGATCTCGGGCTTGATGGGGGAGAAGAGCCAGTCCTTGAAGAACGCGTCGAGGTCCTGGCCGGAGATCTGCTCCGTCAGGGCGATGAACTGGGCGGTGTCGGCGTTGCGGTCCTGGTACCGGGCGAGCCAGGTCCGCAGGACGGCGAAGAAGTCGTCGTCGCCGATCTTCTCGCGGAGCATCTGGATCATGATCGCGCCGCCGTTGTAGACGCGGTCGTTGAACATCGTGTCGCGCTGCGGGTCGCCGAGCACGACCGACCAGAACGGGCGGCCCGGACGGTCCGGGTACGGCCGCGCCGCGTACGTCGCGCGCGCCTGCAGGGCGGCGGAGCTGCCGCCGTGGACCTCGTTCCAGTGCCACGTGACCCAGGTCGCGAAGCTCTCGTTCAGCCAGATGTCGTCCCACTGCTTCGGCGACACGGTGTTGCCGAACCACTGGTGCGCCAGCTCGTGGACGATCGTGCCGACGCTGCGGACGGCCGAGTACACCGGCTTGCTCTGGGTCTCCAGCGAGAAGCCGAGCGGCTGCCCGTTGAAGCGGGCGTCGTCGGCGATGGCGCCGGTGCTGCTGAACGGGTACCTGCCGTAGATCTTCGCCAGCCCGTCGGTGACCTCGCTGGTGGTGTTGTAGAAGAAGTCCACCGCGTCAGGCTGGTTCGCCAGCAGTACGGGGTCGACGAAGGTGTAGTTGGGCACGCCGCCCGGCGTCTTGCCCTGCTTGACCTCCCACTTGCCGACGTCGATCGTGGTGAGGTAGCTCGCCATCGGGCTGTCCTCGCGCCACTTGAAGACCTCGGCACGGGTCTGCGCGCGGCGGCGGCTGAACGAGGCGACCGACCTGCGGTGCGAGACGAGCCGCCCGTTGGCGACGGCCTTCAGCCCCTGCGGCACGGTGAGGGTGTAGTCGTAGGTGGCCTTGTCGCTCGGGTGGTCGTTGACCGGGAACCAGGTGCTCGGCCCGTTGGGCTCCGCACCGACGAACGCGCCGTCCGGGGTGTGCAGGAAACCGTACGGGGAACCGAAGACGATCGGCGATCCGACGATCGTCTGCGGCACGCCGCCGTACTTGACGGCGGCCTTGAAGACCGAGCCCTTCCGCAACCCCTTGCGCGGCGTGATCGTCAATTCCTGGCCGCGGCGCTTGTAGTCCGCGCGGCGCCGGTCGACCGTGACCTGCTCGACGTCCATGCCGGACAGGTCGAGGTTGAACGACGACAGGTTCTGCGTGGCGCGGGCGGTGAGGGTCACCGTCCCGTCCAGCTGGTCGTAGTCGGGGTCGTAGCACAGGTCCAGCGAGTAGTGCAGGGCGTCGTAGCCGCCGTTGCCCTCAAGCGGGAAATAGGGGTCGCCGACACCCGAGGCGCCTGGGGTGTAGCGCCCGTTGTGGTGGCCCTTGTCGGCGGCGGACGCGGCCGGCGCGAGCGCCACGACGCTCACGGCCGCGACGGCGATCGGAAGCATTCGCCCGGGGTTCTCCCGGGACGGAATGAACCGGGTGTGACGCGCCATCGGAGATCCTCTCCCTCGAGTGATCAATAGCGCGCTCACGATCTACCTGATTTCGGGCGATGTCGAGATCCGTTGCCGGATGTGGCCGAAACCGTGTCCTCGCCGGGGACGGAAGATCGCCGGACGCGGCCCGTCCAGGTCGCCGGACCCGGACCCGTCCAGGTCGGTGCGGGTCCGGGCGGCCAGAAGGCCCCCGCGGGTGTAGGAACGCGGGGGCCTTCTGCTCAGGGGGTCGGCCCGAAGGGCGGCCGGCGAAGGGTCAGTGGAACTGGCCCTCTTCGGTCGAGCCCTTCAGCGCCGTGGTGGACGAGTCCGGGTTGATCGCGGTGCTGACGAGGTCGAAGTAGCCGGTTCCGGCCTCGCGCTGGTGCTTGACCGCCGTGAAGCCCCTCTCCGCCGCCGCGAACTCGCGCTCCTGCAGGTCGACGTAGGCCGTCATGCCCTCGCGGGCGTAGCCGTGGGCCAGGTCGAACATGCCGTAGTTGAGCGCGTGGAAGCCCGCCAGGGTGATGAACTGGAACGTGTAGCCCATGTGGCCGAGCTCGCGCTGGAACTTCGCGATGGTCGAGTCGTCCAGGTGCGCCTTCCAGTTGAAGGACGGCGAGCAGTTGTAGGCCAGCATCTGGTCCGGGTAGTCGGCCTTGACGGCCTCGGCGAACCGGCGGGCCTGCTCCAGGTCCGGGGTGCCGGTCTCCATCCAGATCAGGTCGGAGTGCGGCGCGTACGCCTTGGCGCGGGCGATGCAGGGCTCGATGCCGTTGCGCACCCGGTAGAAGCCCTCGGCGGTGCGATCGCCCGTCACGAACTCGCGGTCGCGCTCGTCCACGTCCGTCGTGATCAGGGTCGCGGCCTCGGCGTCGGTCCGCGCGATGATCAGTGACGGCACGCCGGACACGTCGGCGGCGAGCCGGGCGGCGTTGAGGGTCTTGACGTGCTGCGAGGTCGGGATGAGGACCTTGCCGCCGAGGTGGCCGCACTTCTTCTCGGAGGCCAGCTGGTCCTCCCAGTGCACGCCCGCGGCGCCCGCGGCGATCATGCCCTTCATCAGCTCGAAGGCGTTCAGCACGCCGCCGAAGCCGGCCTCGGCGTCCGCGACGATCGGCGCGAGGAAGTGGGTGTCGCCCTCGCCCTCCGCCCACTGGACCTGGTCGGCGCGCATGAGCGCGTTGTTGATGCGCCGCACGACGGCCGGGACCGAGTTCGCCGGGTAGATGCTCTGGTCGGGGTAGGTCTGGCCCGCGAGGTTGGCGTCCGCCGCCACCTGCCAGCCGGACAGGTAGATGGCCTTGAGGCCCGCCTTCACCTGCTGGACGGCCTGGAGCCCGGTCAGCGCGCCGAGAGCGTTGACGTAGTCCTCTTCGTGCAGCAGCGTCCAGAGCCGCTCGGCGCCGAGGCGCGCGAGCGTGTGCTCCTCCTGGACCGAACCGCGGATGCGCACGACGTCCTCGGCCGTATAGGTCCGCTCGACGCCCTTCCATCGCGGGTCGGTCTCCCACTGCCGCCGCAGCTCATCGGCTGCGCCCTTGAGGCGACTGTCAGTCATCGTCTTGCCCTTCCGTGTCGTCCCCTGGGTGCTTGTGGACGACTATGCCCCGGTCGCAACCCCTTAATGAACCGAGCAGTAACGAAAGAAGTGCGATATTTCCGCTACCATGAAGCCGTGACGACCTTGCGACCAGAAGAACCCCTCAACTTCACGAGTGACGTCGACCTCGTCACCTTCGGCCAGCGGCTCCGCCATCTCCGGCGCGGCCGCGGGATGACGCTGTCGGAGCTCGGCGAGCGCGTCGGGCGCGCCCCGTCCCAGCTGTCCCTGCTGGAGAACGGCCGGCGCGAGCCGAAGCTGTCGCTGCTGCAGTCCCTCGCCGCCGCCCTGGAATGCCCGGTCGAGGAGCTGCTGCGGCGCCAGCCGCCCAGCCGCCGCGCGCAGCTGGAGATCGAGCTGGAGGAGGCGCAGCGCGACCCGCTCTACCGGACGCTCGGCCTCTCCCACCTCAGGGTCGGCAAGCGGATGCCGAACGAGGTGATCGAGCACATCCTCGCGCTGTACGGGGAGCTGAAGCGCAGCCGGACGAAGCCGACCGCGAGCCCCGAGGAGGCGCGCAAGGCCAACGCCGAGCTGCGCCGCCAGATGCACGAGCGCGGCAACCACTTCCCCGAGATCGAGCGGATCGCGTCCCAGACCCTCGACGCCGTCGGCTACCGGCGCGGCGCCGTGTCGCAGGGGCTGCTGATGACGCTGGTCGGCCACTTCGGGTTCAGCTTGCAGTACGTCCAGGACCTGCCGCGCTCCGTCCGGTCCGTCACCGACCTGCGCAACCGGCGGATCTACCTGGAGCGCGAGCAGCTCGGCATGCACACCCCGCGGACGATCCTGCTGCAGACCCTCGGGCACATCGCGCTCGACCACGACCAGCCCCGCGACTTCGCCGACTTCCTGCGCCAGCGTGTCGAGGCCAACTACTTCGGCGCCGCGATCCTGATCCCGGAGCGCAGCGCCGTCCCGTTCCTGCAGGAGGCCAAGGCCGCGCGGGAGCTGTCGGTGGAGGACCTCGCGGACGTCTTCTCCGTCTCCTACGAGATGGCCGCGCACCGCTTCACCAACGTCGCGACCCACCACCTCGACCTGCAGCTGCACTTCACCAAGAACGACGAGAACGGCACCATCTACAAGGCGTACGCCAACGACGGCCTGAACTTCCCCCAGGACGAGGACGGCGCCATCGAGGGCCAGCGGATGTGCCGTGAATGGGCCGGACGGCACGTGTTCGGCGCCGCCGACCGCTTCTCCGTCTACTACCAGTACACCGACACCCCGAGCGGGACTTACTGGTGCCTGTCGCACATCGACCCCAGCCACGAGCGCGACTTCGCGATCACGCTGGGCGTCCGGTTCGAGGACTCGCGCTGGTTCCGCGGCCGGGAGTCGACCCGGCGCCGCAAGTCGTCCTGCCCGGACGGCGACTGCTGCCAGCGGCCCCCGAGGGAGCTGTCCGACCGGTGGGAGGGCATGGCGTGGCCGTCGGCCCGCGCGCACTCGCACGTCCTGTCCGTCCTGCCGCCGGGGGCGTTCCCGGGCGTGGACGAGGCGGACGTCTACGAATTCCTGGACAGGCACGCCGCCGAATGACCTCGGGCCCGTCCCGTCCGGTGGTGAATGTTCTGGGAGGATCTGGCGTTCCCTAGAAGAGGACGGACGCCGGGTCCCGGACGGCCCGCACGGGAGGGAGAGCGCGTGCTGCCAGAGGTCGCATCGTGGTTGGCCCGCCGCACCAGCGCGGCGGAGGACTGGCCGCCGCGGCTGCTGCTCGCCGCCAAGGGCGACGCGCGGATCAGCGTCGTGCTGCCCGCGCGCGACGAGGAGGCGACGGTCGGGGCGATCGTCGCCGCCGTCCGGCGCGACCTGGTCGAGCGGATCCCGCTGGTGGACGAGATCGTCGTGGTCGACTCCCGCTCCGCCGACCGGACCGCCGCCGTGGCAGCCGCGGCGGGCGCCGAGGTCGTCGCGCAGGACGCCGTCCTGCCCGGGCACGGCCGCATGTCCGGCAAGGGCGAGGCGCTGTGGAAGTCCCTCGCGGTGACGTCCGGCGACCTGATCGTCTTCGTGGACGCCGACCTGCGCGAGTTCACCTCGTCCTACGTGACGGGCCTGCTGGGGCCGCTGCTCACCGACCCGTCCGTCGGCTACGTCAAAGGCTGCTATGACCGCCCCCTCGTCGACGGCGAACGGCGCGTGGAGGGCGGCGGCGGACGGGTGACCGAGCTGGTCGCGCGCCCGCTGATCAACCTGCACTGGCCGCAGCTCGCCGGAGTGATGCAGCCTCTGGGCGGCGAGTACGCCGGACGCCGCACGCTGCTGGAGCGCCTCCCGTTCGTCACCGGCTACGGCGTCGAACTGGGCCTCCTCCTGGACATCTACCACGACTCCGGTCTCGACGCGATCGCGCAGGTCGACCTCGGACGCCGCGTCCACGCGCACCAGTCGACCGAAGCCCTCGGGGCGATGTCGGGCCAGATCATGCTGACCGCCTGGTCGCGGCTGGAGCGGCACGGCCGGATGATGCCGCTCGAAGCCCCGTCCACCGCGCTGACCCGCTTCCACCGCGCCGCGGACGGCCACGACGCCCGCACGACCGACGTGGCCGTGGGGGAGCGTCCCCCGATGATCGAGGTCCCCGGCTACGCCGCCGCGCGCTCGTTCTCGCCCGGCCGCCACTAGCCGCGCTGTGGCGTCGGCCACGGTGTTACCCGCGGTAACCCGGGATGGTGCTACCGTTGGTAACAGCGATATTGGAGGAAGGGTCAATTAGCCATGACGAGCGCCGAACCGACGCCCTTCTCGCTGGAGCCGAGCGAGGACGTCCGCGAGGTCAGGGACTGGGTCCACGGGTTCGCCAGGGACGTCATCCGTCCCGCCGCCGAGGAGTGGGACGAGCGCGAGGAGACCCCCTGGCCGCTGATCCAGGAGGCGTCCAAGGTCGGCATCTACTCACTCGACTTCTTCGCCACCCAGTGGCTCGAGCCGACCGGCCTCGGCATCCCCGTCGCGTTCGAGGAACTGTTCTGGGGCGACGCGGGCATCGGGCTGTCCATCGTGGGCACCGGCCTCGCCGCCGCGTCCATCGCCGCCGTCGGCACCAACGAGCAGATCGCCGAGTGGGTCCCGCAGATGTTCGGCACCCCGGACGACGTCCGCCTCGGCGCGTTCTGCGCGTCCGAGCCCGACGCCGGCAGCGACGTCGGGGCCATCCGCACCCGCGCCGTCTTCGACGAGGCCAAGGACGAATGGGTGCTGAACGGCACCAAGACCTGGGCGACGAACGGCGGCATCGCCGACGTCCACATCATCGTCGCGTCCGTGCACCCCGACCTGGGCAGCCGCGGCCAGGCCAGCTTCATCGTCCCGCCGAACACCCTGGGCCTGCGGCAGGGCCAGAAGTTCAAGAAGCACGGCATCCGCGCGTCCCACACCGCCGAGGTGATCCTGGACGACGTCCGCCTCCCCAGCGGCAACATCGTCGGCGGCAAGGAGAAGTTCGACGAGCGCGTCGCGCGGACCCGCGAGGGCAAGCGCTCCAAGGGCCAGGCCGCGCTGAAGACGTTCGAGACCACCCGTCCGTCCGTGGGCGCGATGGCCCTCGGCATCGGCCGCGCCGCCTACGACTACGCTCTGCAGTACGCGCGCGAGCGCGAGCAGTTCGGCCGGAAGATCGGCGACTTCCAGGCCGTCGCGTTCAAGCTGGCCGACATGAAGTGCCGCCTGGACGCCGCGCGCCTCATGGTGTGGCGGGCGGCGTGGATGGCCCGCACCGGCAAGGACTTCGAGAACGCCGAGGGCTCGATGGCCAAGCTGATGGCGAGCGAGATGGCGGTGAACGTCACCGAGGAGGCCATCCAGATCCTCGGCGGCAACGGCTACACCCGCGACTACCCGGTCGAGCGCATGCACCGTGACGCCAAGATCTTCACCATCTTCGAGGGCACCTCGGAGATCCAGCGCCTGGTCATCGGCCGCACCGTCACCGGCCTCCCCGTCAGATAACAGCTGACCTGCACGAACGACCGGATCCTCAACGGCTCTCGCCGGACGGCGCCACGCCCTCCGCAACGCCGCGGCCGCGGTCTCCCACCCGATTGGGAGACGGTTGGGAGACGATCACCTGAAGGTGGGGCGTGGCGACGGCCGCCCGCCGTGCGGCGAGCAGTCCGTTCAACAGCGGCACCGGGGACGTCGGGCAGATCGCCAGCCGCTCGTCCAGCGTCGCCTCCCACCGCGCCTGCAGCCGCGCCCGCAGTTGGTCCCGCATGAACGGGGAGACGTGCGCGTAAGTGCCGCCGATCCCAGGCATCGAGTGGCCGAGACGGTCATGGGTGAGGATCGTGGGGGTGGCGATCTCGTCCAGCCACACCCGGCGCGAGTGCCGTAACTTGTGGGGGGGTCATGCGCGGATTGATCGGCAGCCATGACGTCAGCCCCAGTTCCCGTATGTGCCCGGCCGCGCGGGCGGCGGCGATGCGGGGTTGGTGCGTGTGCTTGTCTCCGCTGGGGGAGGTGCACGCCTTACCGGCCGCGGCCCTGCAGCGGGGGCAGTCGACCGCGCGGGCGTCGACGACGGGTTGGTCGTAGCGGGGGAGCCCTCGTACCACCGGCGGCGCCCAAGTGGTGCCGGACGCTGCGGGCCATGTCGGGGTAACGGGCACGCCCGGCCAGCCTTCCGCCATGTCGACCATGACCGGGCGGGCCGGTGCACCGCTGGACCGTCCCCGCCGTGGACGGCGGGCCGGGACCCAGCCGGTCACGGCCTTCTCCCACGGGTGGGTGGCGTAGGTCCCGTGCAGGTGGTGCCCTCCCCGCTTGTTGAGGAACAGGAACCGGCCGCCGCCGCACCCGTCGTCCCCGCAGTCGCACGATGCCGGATGGCGGTCCGCCATCTGCCGGGTGAGCAGAGCGGCCAGAAACGGCGGCAGATCGACCGCGCCGAAGTAGTGCGGGTGGTCATTGCGGTAGGAGCCCTCCTTGGGGGGCTCGAGCTCGAACGGACGGCCATCCGGCGGTCCCAACTGCACGTCGATGGTCAGCCTGGTCGCCGCTACGTGGTGGTGTTGCAGGCCCATGAGTTCACCCCACCGCAGCCCGCACCAGGCGCACACGGTCCACATGACGAACTCGTCGTCACGTCCGGTCAGAAGGGCGCACCGTTCGGCCAGCAGCAGCGCCTGCAGAGGTGTCGCCCATGGGGCTCGCTGCGGGCTGCCTGGGCGCGCCGCTCGACCACCTTGCCTCGCCGTCTGCGGCGCTCGGCGGCGTTGACGTCGACCAATCCGGCATCGCGGGCATCGCCGAGGATCGTTGAGAGCAGATTGCGGGCGTTGTCGACAGTGTTGAGGGCATAGCGGCGGCGCAGCCCGATCTCCCATGCCTGGACCTGCTCCCGGTCGAAGAGCGTGTTGACGGGCGAGTCACCGAAAGTCGGGTAGATCCGAATTCGCAGGTGACGTTCGTAGGTGGTGCCGCTGTTGTCCTTGATGTCCTGTGCCGGCAGCCACACCTTCTCGATCCATTCTTGGAGCGGCCACCCTTCGAACAGCTTGGCGAGTTCGGCGTCGACGTCGACGTTGATGAATCAGAAGTTGATGTTCTCTCGGTGGCCGGGCGCGATGAACGACAGTAGCTCGTCGGGCACGTCGCGACCCTGCCCACGCAGTTCGCCGACCGCGATGCCGTAATACTCGACCGTCCAACAGACGACGGCGTTGGTGAGCAGGGTGAGGCCCCGCCACGCTCACCGCATCCGCCTGGCGAACCCTGAGTAACCACGCCATCCGAACCGCCCGCGACCACGCCCGCCAGACTCCCGACTGAACCCACCCACCGAAAAATGCAAAGTACCGCCTCGACCGGATCGGGCAGCCGGTCGTCCCGCCTCGGCGTCGTAGACCCGTGAGGGACGGGCCGCTCGGAGCCGGTCTCCGTGCGGCCCGTCCGGTGTGGTCGGTCAGTCGAGGGCCAGCAGCAGGGCCGCGGACCAGCTGAAGTTGGTCGAGTTCAGGGGCGCGCCCGTCAGCGGGTTGTAGTTCTCCATGATCGGTCCGTTGCCCTGCAGGCCCGCCGCTGAGCCGCGCAACCGGTCGGCGAGCGCGGTGGCTTCGCCGCTGTAGCCGTACCTTTGCAGGCCCTTCAGGGAGAAGTACGCCTGGTCGAGCCAGACGGGGCCGCGCCAGTACTTCTCAGGGGCGAAGTACGGCGAGCTCTTCGACACCGTCGGGAACGGCATGTGGGTGGCGAACTCGCCCGGGTCGGTCAGCTTGCCGCGTACGGCGGCGGCCTGCGGCCGGGTCGCGACCCCGGCCCAGAGCGGGATCGCCCCTTCGATGCCGCGGCCGCGGTCGACGAGGCGCCGTCCCGTCGCGAGGTCGGCGTCGTAGAAGAAGCCGGTCGCGGGGTCGTACATCTTCTGCTGGACGGCGGCGGTCAGCGTGCGTGCCTGCGCGGTCAGGCGCTCGGACGCCGCAAGGTGGCCGAGCCGTTTCGCGATCGCCGCCAGGTAGCCCTTCTCGGCCGCGAGGTAGGAGTTGAGGTCGACCGACTCCTGGTTCAACGAGTAGCCGACGAGGCGTCCGGCGGCGTCGCGGTTCTCGACGACCGCGGTGCCCAGGGCGGCGTCGAAGCGCGGGGCGTTGTCCATGCCGCTCTCCCACGCGGCGGCCAGCCGCCGGGCCTCCGGGCTGTCGTTGGACGGGTCGACGGTGGCGCCGTACTCGGCCAGGCCGTCGCCGTCGTGGTCCCGGTTTCGGTACCACCAGTCGTGGTAGGCGACGAGCTTGGGATACATCTCCCGCAGGAACCGGACGTCCCCGCTCTGCCGGTGGACCTCCCACACCGCCCAGGCGGCCAGCGGCGGCTTGGTGTTGCGCTCGTTCCAGTTGCCGCCGCCGCGCGGCGGGTCGTTGTAGAACAGGACGTCGGGGATCATGCCCGCGTCCTGCGGGCGCGTCGGCGAGTCCGGCGTGACCTGGTGCTCGAACATCGACCTGAGCTGCGACTCGGCGAGCGCGGGGTCGAAGCCCGCGACGCCGACCGCCTGCTTCCAGGTGTCCCAGGCCCACAGGCCGCCGGTGAACCACTTATAGGAGATGGACGGGGTGATGCCGTCGTGCCCGAGCCTCCCGGCCGGGCCGCGCCAGTTGGTGACCAGGGTTTCGAGCGCCTTGACCGCGAGCCGCCGCCGTGCCGCGGGCACGTCGCTGGTGACGGCGGCGACGTACCGGCGCCAGCGCGCGTCCGTGCCGTGGACCGCCTTGTCCGGCCGCCGCAGCAGGTCCCGGACGACCGGGGTCTCGCGTTCGCGTTCGGCGGCGGTGAAGGTGTAGGTCTCCGTCCAGGCGAGGTCGGACGAACGGCGCGGCGCCACGGTGAGCGGGCGGGCCAGGTCGGTCCGGTAGGAGTCGCCGGTGACGGTGGTGCGGACGGGGCCGTCGTGCGCTATCTCGAACCGCTCGGTGCCGTCGGTGAGGTAGTCCCACGTCTCGCGCACCCGGGCGAAGCCGACCGCGACGCCGTGTGCGGTGGCGTGCAGGGACGGCGCGCTCTTCATCGGCTCGGTGTCCGGGCGCAGCAGCGTCCCCGTCCAGCCGACCTGCAGTGTCCGGGGACGGTTCCCTGTGTTGGCGAGGTGGGCGCGCACGAGCGCGGTGTGGCCGGAGGCGAACCGCAGTTCAAGCGTGAGCCGCAGCCCGGGCAGCTCGTAGGTCTGCCGCAGCATCCCGGGCAGCGCGGTGAACCGCGGGTCGCGTGCGGCGCCGAGGTCGATGTCGCGGCCGTCCTCGCGCAACCGGATGCGGCTGAACGCCCTGCTCAGCCACCACGGGTACTCCTGGGCGATGTAGAGCGGGCCCGAGAATCCGCCGAAGGCGTCCTTGTCTCCCGGTCGCGGCAGCGCGTAGGCGTGCCAGGCGCCGCGGTCGGCGAACACGTTGATCTCGTTGATCTCCGCGGGCAGCGCCTTGGCGGGGACGCCGTGCAGGTCGAGCACGTCGGCGTACCCGTCGGGCCCGGGGGCCGCCATCGCGGGCGGCACGGGGACGGCGGTGGCGAGGAGGGTGGAGCCGAGCGTCAGCCCGGCCAGGACGTGCAGCGATCGTCGCATGATCACCTCTCGGGGGTGGGGGTGGTTCTGAGCACCGCCGCCCCGAGCGGGGCCAGCCGCAGCGTGCCCCGCACGGCGGTGCCGGTCAGCAGGTCGACGCCGTCCGGAACGGGCAGGTCCGTCTCGGCGGCGCGATGGTTGAGCAGGAAGACGTACGAGGTGCCGGGCCCGTCGCGGCGGGTGGCCTCGACCCCGGCCGGGACGTCGAGCACCGGGCGGACGCCCGCGTCGGCGAGCACCTCGTCCAGGACGAGGCCGATGTCCTCGCCCAGATGGCAGCTCACATACCAGGCCCGTCCGGCACCGTGCGCATTGCGGGTGACCGCCGGGCGCCCGGCGAGCGGCCCGGTGCCGTAGACGGCCACGGGCTCCGCCGTGCCGGGCTCCAGCCATTCGCTCCACAGCGTCGCCGGGACGACGCGGCCGCCGAACCTCACGTCGACGGCCGAGCCGTCGGGGATCGGCCAGAACTCGTCGACCACGACGCCGAGAGCGTCCCGCAGCGGGGCCGGATAGCCGCCCAGGTGCACATGGTCGTTCTCGTCGACGATGCCGCTGAAGAATCCGCAGACCAGCCGGCCGCCGCCCGCGACGTACGAGGTGAGCCACGCGGCGGTCGCGCCGGTCGTCAGGTAGAGGTTGGGCGCTAGGACGAGGCGGTACCGCCCCAGGTCCGCGCCCGGCGGGACGAAGTCGACCGCCACGTTGCGCGCGTGCGCGGCCGCGTACCACGACAGCGTGAGCTCCTTGAGCCGGAGCCGGGCCGATGGATGGTCGTCCAGTTCCAGCGCCCACCAGGAGTCCCAGTCCAGGACGACCGCGACCTCGGCGGCGAGCCGGGTGCCCGCGACCTCGGCGAGCCGGGCGAGGTCGCGGCCGAGGCGGACGGTCCGCGCCCACTGCGGCGAACCGGCGCCGCGGTGGGGGAGCAGCGCGCTGTGGAACTTCTCCGCACCGGCCCGCGACGCCCGCCACTGGAAGTGCAGGACGCCGTCGGCGCCGCGCGCCACCGCCTGCAGGGACCACAGCCGCGACAGCGCGGGCGGCTTCGGGACGTTGACCGGACGCCAGCTCACCGCCGACGGCGCCTGCTCCATCAGCAGCCAGGGCCGTCCGCCCTTCAGGGAGCGCATCAGGTCGTAGTTCATCGCGGCGCCGACGTGCGCCGCCGGGTCGGCCGGGTCGGGGTAGGCGTCGTCGGACACGACGTCCTCGTGCGCCGCCCACCTCCAGTAGTCCAGCGGCTTGAACATCGACATGAAGTTGGTCGTGACCGGGATGTCCCCGCCGGTCTCGTCGAGGACGGCCTTCTCGGCCAGGTAGCAGGCCAGCAGGGCGTCGGAGCAGAACCGCCGCCAGTCGAGCAGCTGGGTCGGGTTGACCGGTCCGGGCGCGGTGCGCGGCGGCTCGATCTCGTCCCACCGGCCGTAGCGCTGGGACCAGAAGTCGGTCGCCCAGGCGTGGTTCAGGGCCGCCACATCCCCGTACCGGTTCTGCAGCCAGCGCCGGAAGCCGGCGGCCGACTCGGCGCAGAAGCATTCGGTCACGTGGTCGCCGTACTCGTTGTGGACGTGCCAGAGGACGACCGCCGGATGGTCGCGGTAGCGCTCGGCGATCATCCGCGCCAGCCGTGTCGCCGCGTCCCGGTAGACGGGGGAGGACGGGCAGTAGTGCTGGCGCGAGCCGAATTCCAGCCGCACCCCGTCCGCGGTGACGGGCAGCAGGTCCGGGTGGGCGCGCACCAGCCAGGCGGGCGGCGACGCCGTCGCGGTGGCCAGGTCCACGGCGATGCCGTGCGCGTCGAGCAAGTCCAGCAGCCGGTCGAGCCAGCCGAAGTCCCAGGCGTCCGGTCCCGGTTGCAGCCGGGCCCAGGAGAACACGCCGACGGTGACCAGGTTGACCCCGGCCTCCTTCATCAGCCGGGCGTCCTCCGCCCAGACGTCCTCGGGCCACTGCTCGGGGTTGTAGTCGCCGCCGTAGAGCAGCCCGGGCACACGCGTGAGTCCGTTCATCCCTTGACCGCACCCCCCAGCAGTCCGGACACGAACTGCTTCTGGAACAGGAAGAAGATCAGCATGAGCGGCAGCGTCGCCAGGAACGAGCCGAGAATCAGCCCGGCGTAGTCGACGTGGCTCTGCCCGATGAGCGTGTACAGCGCGACCGGCGCGGTGTACTTCTCCTCGGTGTTGAGCATGAGCAGCGGCCACAGGAACGCGTTCCACTGCGTCATGAACGTGAAGATGACCAGCGCGCCGAACTGCGGCCGCACCACCGGCAGCACGATCCGGTAGAAGATCCGCAGGTCGCCGGCGCCGTCGAGGCGGGCGGACTCGATCAGCTCGTCCGGGAAGCCGAGGAACGCCTGCCGCATCAGGAAGATGCCGAACGAGTTGGCCAGGAACGGCAGGATCACCGCCTGGTAGGTGTCGACCCAGCCCAGGCTCGCCATCATCTGGAACAGCGGGACGAGCAGCACCTGGAACGGGATCATCATGGTCGCCAGGACCACGCCGAGCAGCACGCGCCGCCCGCGGAACCGGTACTTGGCCAGCGCGTACCCGCACATCGCGGAGATCAGCGAGCTGAGCACGGTGTAGACGACGGCGATGCCGATGCTGTTGAGCAGCACCCGGCCGAAGCCGATGGACTCCTGCAACTCCACCAGGTTGTGCGCGACGCGGCCGCCGGGTACGAACGGCGGCGGCGACGCGAACAGCTCGGAGTTGTCCCGGGTGGAGGCCACCACCATCCAGTAGAACGGCGCCGCGCTGATCACCGCGCCGACCACGAGCAGCGCGGCGGCGACGGCACGGCCCAGATGCCGGGGGCCCAGCCGTACGGGACGCCGGGCGCCCGGCGGTCCGGGGCGGCGGTTCAGCCGTCCGATCACGGGGGTCATCGGGACACGTCCTTCCCGAGGAAGCGGAACTGCGCGTACGAGATCAGCCCGATGATCACGACGAGGACCCAGGCGATGGCGGCGGCGTAGCCGAAGTCGAGCTGCTCGAAGCCGACCTTGTAGAGGTAGAGGACGGGCGTCATCGTGGCGTTGCCGGGGCCCCCGCCGGTCAGCACGTAGTTCTCGTCGAAGAGCTGGAGCGTTCCGATCGTGGACGTCACCGAGCAGAACAGGACGACCGGGCGGAGCTGCGGCAGGATCACCCGCGTGAACGTGGTGACGGACCCGGCGCCGTCGATGGCGGCCGCCTCGTACTGCTCCCGGCCGATCGCCTGCAGCCCGGCCAGCAGGATCACCGCGTTGTAGCCGGTCCACCGCCAGGTGATCGAGCCGATCAGGGCGAGCCGCGCCCAGCCGGGGCTGTTCAGCCAGTCGACCTCCGGCAGGCCCACGGCGCCGATGATCTGGTTGACCATGCCGCCGTCGGTCTTGAGCAGGACGCGGAACACCACGGAGTAGGCGACGAGCATCGTGACGGCGGGCAGGAAGTAGGCGATCCGGAACGTCGTGCGGAACCGCAGCCAGGACTGGTTCAGCCCGTAGGCCAGCGCCAGCGCCAGCACGATCATCAGCGGGACCTGGACGACGAGGATCAGCCCGGTGTTGCGGAGCGAGGCCCAGAAGACCGGGTCCTCCAGCATCCGCCGGTACTGCGCCAGCCCGACCCAGGTCGTCACCCCGTCGCGGTCGGCGGTGAAGCTCTGGTAGAGGCCGGCCAGCAGCGGATAGGCGAAGAAGAAGCCGAACAGCACCACCGCCGGCCCCGCGAAGATCCACGGTGTGGAGCGGCGCCACCACCTGCGCGTCGTCCGGGGACGGGGACCGTCCGCCGCGGGGGACGGCCCGTCCTCGGCCGTCGTCGCGTCTGTCACGTCGAGGGCCACGGCGTCACTTGGCGATCGGGCGACCGGTCGCGGCGGCGATCTGCTTGGCGGCCGAGTCCAGGGCCTTCTGGGGGTCCTTGCCGTGCAGGACGATGCCGGAGATGGTGCCGTTGACGATGTCCCTCGCCTTCGGCCCGTCCTTGGTCTCCTCGACCGGGGGCACCTTGTCCGCCAGGTCGGCGAAGACCTTGAAGACGGGGTCGTCGCCGTAGTAGGGCTGCGGCGCGGTGACGAACGGGTCCTTCAGCGCGGGCAGGTAGGCGGGGAACAGCCCCTCGTTCTTCAGCATGGACACCTGGTTCGCGACGTCGGCGAGGGCGAACTCGATGAACGCCCAGGCCGCCCGCGCGTTCGCGCTGTGGCCGCTGACCGCGAGGGTCGAGCCGCCGTCGTTGGAGGTCCGCACCCCGCCAGGGTCGAACGCGGGCAGCGGGACGACGCCGAACCTGCCCTTGAGCTCCTTCATCTCGTCGGTGAGCGTGCCCGACCACCAGACGGCGTAGGGGGTGGTGGCGACCTTGCCCGCCTTGGTGGCGGCGACCAGGCCGTCCCAGCCCTTCTCGAAGGTGATCAGGTCCTTGTCGGCCAGCGTCTTGAGCAGCGTCGCGGCGCGGATGGCCCGCTGGTCGGCGACGACGATCTCGCCGTTCTTGAC
Source organism: Actinomadura sp. KC06 (assembly GCF_004348735.1). Classification (GTDB taxonomy): domain Bacteria; phylum Actinomycetota; class Actinomycetes; order Streptosporangiales; family Streptosporangiaceae; genus Spirillospora. The sequence continues at coordinate 114,320 of NZ_SMKT01000003.1, read as the reverse complement.
GTACCGCTGCCCCTGCTGCTGGAGGAGCATCGGGAAGATGCTGTCCTCCTGCGGGTCCATGACGAGCAGCTTCTTGCCGGTCCTGGACTTGATCTGCTCACCGGCGCGGACGTAGTCGTCCCAGGTGGCGATGGAGTCCGGGTCGACCCCGGCCTTCTCGAACATGTCGGCGCGGTAGTAGAGGGCGCACGGGCCGCTGTCCCAGGGCAGCGCGAAGACCTTGCCGTTCTGGTCGGTGACGTCCTTCCAGGCGGCGGGGGCGAACTGGGCCTTGTGCCGTCCGGCGAGCGAGGTCAGGTCGTACAGGCCGCCGGGGAAGACGCCGATGTAGCCGGGCATCCTGCCGCCCTCGACGGTGAGGACGTCGGGCAGGCCCTTCCCCGACTTCAGCCCGACGGTGATCTTGTCGTAGGCGTTGTCGTAGCCGATGTCGATGACCTCGACCTTCGTCCCGGGGTGCCGCTGCTCGAAGGACGGCGCCAGCCGCTTGAGCGCCTTGGCGGCCACGTCCCACGACCAGACGCTGACCGTTCCCTTGATCGCGCCCGATCCGCCCGCGTTCAGCGTCGGACCCGTCTTCTTGACGCCGCCTCCGGTGGCGCAGCCGGCGGCCGCGAGCAGTGCCGAGACGGTTCCGGCGACTCCGGCGGTCAGGACGGTCCGGCGTCCGACGCGCGGGGCGCTCGAGCTCGTCCGCTCGGGGCTCGTCGCCATCTTGCCTCCCCAGGTCGATCTGGATAATGCTGTATACAGCACACTGCATGTTGTGTTTTCGTCAAGAGGGCCGGGCCAGAAACCACGAAAGTGAGGGCGCGCATGGGCGTTCACCCGTACATCCCGAACTCCGTGCCGGAGATCAAGCGGCAGATGCTCGCGGCCACCGGCGCGTCGAGCGTCGAGGACTTCTACGCCGACGTGCCCGCGAGCATCCGGCTGGGCCGTCCACTGGACATGCCTCCTCCGCTGCGCTCGGAGGCGGAACTGGTCCGGCATGTCGGCGGGCTGCTGGCCGGGAACACCAGCACCCGGGACGCGCTGAGCTTCCTGGGCACCGGCTGCTACCGGCACCATGTTCCGGCCGTGGTCGACGAGGTCGTCAACCGCAGCGAGTTCCTCACCGCGTACGCGGGCGAGCCGTACGAGGACCACGGCCGCTTCCAGGCGCTCTGGGAGTACCAGTCGCTGATGGGCGAGCTGCTGGAGATGGACGTCGTGAACGTCCCCGTCTATGACGGCCACCAGGCGTCCGGCACCGCGCTGCGCATGGCCGGGCGGATCACCGGCGCCCGCCGGCTGCTCCTCGCCACCGCCGTCGATCCGGACAAGCTCTCCAAGATCGAGGACTACGTCCGGCCCGTCCACGACGTGACGGTCGTGCCGGTGGACCCGCGCACCGGGCTGGCGGACGTCGCGGCGGTGCGCGCGGAACTGACGTCCGGCGACGTCGCGGCCGTGTTCGCGGAGGCGCCCTCGGCCTCCGGCATCATCGACCCGGCGCTCCCGGACCTGGCCGGGCTCGCGCACGACGCGGGCGCGCTGTACGTCGTCGGCTGCAACCCGATCTCGCTCGGCGTCGTGGCGCCGCCGTCGGCCTACGGCGCCGACATCGTGTGCGGCGACATCCAGCCGCTCGGCCTGCACATGAGCTACGGCGGGCTCAACGGCGGCTTCATCGCCACCCGCGACGAGGAGCGGTTCGTCGCGGAGTTCCCGTCACGGCTGTTCGGGCTCGCGCCCACCACCGTCGAAGGCGAGTACGGCTTCGGGGACGTGGCCTTCGAGCGCACCTCCTTCGCCGTCCGCGAGGAAGGCCGGGAGTGGGTCGGCACCGCCGCCGCGCTGAACGGCATCACCGCCGGCGTGTATCTCGCCCTGATGGGCCCCCAGGGCATGCGGGAGATCGGCGAGACGATCATGGCGAACACCCGGTACGCGCTGCGCCGGCTCGCCGAGGTGCCCGGCGTCGAGGCCCCGTACGCGGACGCGCCGCACTTCGCCGACTTCACGCTCGCCTTCACCGGCTCCCGCGCCGCCGCCGAGGTCAACGACGCGTTGCTGGAACGCGGCATCTTCGGCGGCAAGGTCCTGTCGCGGACCGAGGCCCTCTACTGCGTCACCGAAGTGCACGCCAAGGACGACATCGACCGGCTGGCCGGCGCCCTGGAGGAGATCGCCAAGTGAAGACCGACCGCGCTCCCGTCACCCCCGCCGACGCGAAGATCGGCCCGAAGCCGCCGCTGCGCCGGTTCCACCAGGCGCGCTGGGACGAGCCGCTGCTGTTCGAGCTGAGCAGCCCCGGTGAACGCGGCGTGCTGGTGCCCGCCCCCGACGTCCCCCTCGACGACACCCTCCCGGACGCGCTGCGCCGCGCCGCCCCGCCCGCGCTGCCGGAGATGTCGCAGCCGCACGTGCTCCGGCACTACCTGCGGCTGTCGCAGGAGAACCTCGGCGTCGACCTCAACATCGACGTCGGCCAGGGCACGTGCACCATGAAGTACAGCCCCAAGGTCAATGACCAGTTCGCCCGCGACCCGAAGGTGGCGGAGCTGCATCCGCTGCAGGACGAGCGGACCGTGCAGGGCGTCCTGGAGATCATGCACCGGCTGGAGGGGCTGCTGCGGGAGATCTCGGGCATGGACCGCTTCTCGCTGCAGCCCGGCGCCGGCTCGGCGGCGATCTACGCCAACGTGTCGATGATCCGCGCCTACTTCGCCGCCCGCGGCGAGGCGGAGCAGCGCGACGAGATCATCACCACGATCTTCTCGCACCCGTCCAACGCGGCCTGCGCCAAGACGGCCGGGTACAAGGTCATCACCCTGTACCCGGACGCCGACGGCTACCCCGACATCGAGGCGCTCAAGCGGGCCGTCGGCCCGCGCACCGCGGCGCTGCTCATCACCAACCCCGAGGACACCGGGCTCTTCAACCCGCGGATCGAGGAGTTCGTCCGGATCGTCCACGACGCGGGCGGGCTATGCGGCTACGACCAGGCCAACGCCAACGGCATCCTCGGCATCACCCGCGCCCGCGACGCCGGGTTCGACCTGTGCCACTTCAACCTGCACAAGACGTTCTCGACCCCGCACGCGTGCGGCGGCCCCGCGGCGGGAGCGTGCGGCGTGACCGACGAGCTCGCCCCGTACCTGCCGACGCCGACCGTCGAGTTCGACGGCGAACGCTACCGCCTGGACGACGACCGGCCCGAGTCCATCGGGAAGATCCGCCCGTTCTACGGCGTGGTGCCGAACCTGGTGCGCGCCTACGCCTGGATCATGTCGCTGGGCGGCGCGGGGCTCCGCGAGGCCGCCGAGGTCGCGGTGCTGAACAACAACTATCTGATGAAGAAGATCCTGGAGATCCGGGGCGCGTCCGCGCCGTACGCGCCGGGCAGGCGGCGGATCGAGCAGGTCCGCTACAGCTGGGAGCGGCTCGCCGAGGAGACCGGCGTGCACAGCGAGGACCTCGGCCTTCGGGCGGCCGACTTCGGCACCCACTATTGGACGAGCCATCATCCGTTCATCGTCCCGGAGCCGATGACGCTGGAGCCGACCGAGTCCTACTCCAAGGCCGACCTGGACGAGTACGCCGCGATCCTCACCGAGGTGGCGCGCGAGGCGTACGAGGATCCGGAGACCGTGCGGACCGCGCCGCACCGCTCGACCGTGCACCGCACCCGCGAGGACGTCCTGGAGGATCCGGCCACCTGGGCGGTCACCTGGCGCGCCTACCGCCGCAAGGTCCTCGGCGAATGAGCGCGGCCTCGGAGCGTCGATGAGGTTCGGGCTGGTGGTGAACCCGGTCGCCGGGCTCGGCGGCCGGGTCGGCCTCAAGGGCAGCGACGGCGCGGACGTCCAGGCCAGGGCGCGCGCCCTCGGCGCGACGCCCCGGGCGGGGGAGCGCGCCGAGCTCGCGCTGGCCGAGCTGCGCTCCCGGCTCGACGGCGGCATCACCGTGCGGACGGCGGCCGGGTCCATGGGCGCGGACGCCGTCGCCTCCGCCGGGCTGACGCCCGAGATCTGCTACGAGCCCGGTTCCCCGACCAGGGCGTCCGACACCGTGCGCGCCGCCGCCGCGCTCGCGCCGCTGGTCGACCTGCTGCTGTTCGCGGGCGGTGACGGGACCGCACGCGACGTCCTGGACGCGGTCGCGCTCTCGGTTCCCGTGCTCGGCGTGCCGACCGGTGTGAAGATGCACTCGGCGGTGTTCGGCGTGGGCCCGCGCGCCGCGGGGGAGGCGGCGGCGCTGATGGCGGCCGGTGGCGTGCTGCTCCGTGAGGCCGAGGTGATGGACCTGGACGAGGACGCCGTCCGCGACGGCCGGGCCTCCGCCCGGCTGTACGGCCACCTTCGGGTGCCGGACATCCCGGTGCGCGTGCAGCAGCGGAAGATGGGCGGCACCGTCACCAGCCCCGCGTCGGTCTCCGGAATCGCCGCCGACCTCGCCAGGCGTCTCGGCGGCGGGGGCCCGGGCCCGTCCGGTCTGCTGGTCCTCGGGCCCGGCGGCACCACCCGCGCGATCGCCGCCGCGCTCGGCGCCGACGTCCCCGTCATGGGCGTCAACGTGCTGGCCGGCGGCCGGGTCCTCGCCGCGGACGTGTCGGCCGCCGAGCTGGAGGCGCTGGTCAAAGCGTCGCCGGCGTGGATCGCCGTGACACCGATCGGCGGGCAGGGCTTCCTGCTCGGCCGGGGCAACCAGCAGATCTCCCCGGACGTGCTGCGCGCGGCGGGCCGCGACCGGCTGGTTGTCGTGGCGACGGAGGCCAAGCTCGCCTCGCTCGGCGGACGCCCGCTGCTGGTCGACACCGGCGACGAGGAACTCGACGACGAACTGCGCGGCCACCTGCCCGTGCTGACCGGCCACGGCCGTACGGCCATGTATCCCGTCCGATGACGCGGATCCGATGCTAGGAAGGACATGATCGTGAACTCACTGGAGGGCAAGACCGCCGTCGTCACCGGGGCGGCGTCCGGCATCGGGCGGGCCACCGCCGAGCTGATGGCCGACCTGGGCGCCGCGGTCGTGCTGGCCGACGTGGACGAGGCGGGCGGGCATGCCGCGAAGGACATCGAGACCGCCGGCGGGCGCGCGGTGTTCGTGCGCGGTGACGTGTCCAGCGCGGCCGACTGCGCGCGGTTCGCCGCCGCCGCGCAGGAGACCTACGGCGGCCTCGACGTCCTGTTCAACAACGCCGGCCTCATCCGCCGCTCCACCGTCTGCGAGATCAGCGAGGAGGACTGGGACCTGGTGATGGCCGTCAACGTCAAATCGATCATGCTGATGAGCCGGGCGGCGATCCCGCTGATGGCGGCCGCCGGGGGCGGCAGCATCATCAACGCGGGCTCGGGCTGGGGCATCCGGGGCGGCGGGCGGGCCGTGTCGTACTGCGCGTCCAAAGGCGCGGTGGTGAACATGACGCGGGCGATGGCGATCGACCACGGGCCGCAGAACATCCGGGTCAACTGCGTGTGCCCGGGCGACACGGCCACCGGCATGCTGGCCGAGGAGGCCCGCCAGCTCGGCGGATCCCTTGAGGCGTTCTACGCGGACGCGGCGGACCGGCCGCTCGGCCGGGTCGGCAAGCCCGCCGAGATCGCGCACATGGTGGCGTTCCTGGCCGGTGACGCGTCCTCCTTCGTGAGCGGAGCGGTCATCCCCGTCGACGGCGCCGGGACGGCGTGATCGGCGGACGTGGCACGAGCCCCCAGGAGAGGATGACAGGATGCCGATCGACCGCCGCCCGCTACGCGAACAGATCAAGGACGAGATCCTCGACCGGCTGAGCAAGGGCGACTTCGCGCCCGATCAGCCGATCAACGAGATGGTGCTGGCCGCCGAGCTGGGCGTGAGCCGCACCCCCCTCCGCGAGGCGCTCATCGGGCTGGAACGCGAGGGGATCATCGTCAGCGAGCGCGGCAAGGGGTTCCGCTTCGCTCCGATGAGCCCTCAGGAATTCGACGACCTGACGACGATCGTCGCGGCGCTGGAGTCGCTGGCGCTGGAGCTGACGGACCCCGGCTACCTGCGTTCGGTCGCGCCGCGGCTGCTGGAGGAGGCCCGCGCCTTCTCGGCGCCCGAGGCCGAGCAGGCGTTAATAGAGCGCTACGACGACGCCTGGCACGACCTGCTGCTGTCCGGCTGCCCGAACGAGCGGCTGATGGACCTGATCACCTCCCTGAAACTCACCATGCACCGGTACGAGCGCGTCGCGGTGGGCGACTCCGAAGTGCTGGAACGTTCGGCTCAGGAGCATGAACGGATCGCCGAGCGCCTGGTCTCCATGGACATCGAGGGCGCCGTGGAGGCGCTCAAGGCCAATTGGCAGAGCGGCAAGGACAGGATCATCGCCCGCCTCACCGGCTGAGCCGCGGCCCCGGAAAGCACGCGTTCGCCCGGCGGAGGCTGCGGAAAAGGGGCCGGCGCGGCCGGCGTGATCATTTCAGTCGGCGCGCACCGGGGCCCGCGATGGCGGTGAAGACCCTGGGGACGGGATGGCCGGTGGACGCCTCGGTGACGGCGCGGGTCACCCGGTCGGCGTCCTGGGTCCGGACCAGGGCGATGACCGAGCCGCCGAAGCCGCCGCCGGTCTGGCGGGCGCCGAGCGCACCGTGCCGTTCGGCCGTCGCCGCCACGAGGTCGGTTTCGGGGCAGGTGATCTGGAAGTCGTCGCGGATCGAGGCGTGGCCGTCGTGGAGGATCACGCCGACCCGTTCCCAGTCGCCGGCGTCGAGGGCCTCGACGGCCGCGAGGACGCGGGCGTTCTCGGTCACGACGTGCCGGACCAGGCGGGTCAGCCGGGGGTCGGGCAGCCGGGCCGGGGCGGTGAGGTCCCGGAGGTGCTCGACGCCGAGGAGGCGGGCCGCTTCCTCGCAGCCGGCGCGCAGCTCGCCGTAGTCCCCGTCGCGCAGGTCGTGCTTCACGTGGGTGTCGATGACGAGCAGGCGCAGCCCGGCGGCTTCGAAGTGCATCGGGACGTGCCTGGACGACAGGTCGCGGGTGTCGAGGAAGAGGCCGTGGCCGGCGCGGCAGGTGACGCTCGCCATCTGGTCGAGGATGCCGCAGGGTATCCCGGCGAACTCGTTCTCGGCGCGGCGCGCGATCCGGGCCAGCTCGGCCGGCGCCAGGCCGAGGTCGTACAGGTCGTTCAACGCGATGGCGACGGCGCATTCCAGGGAGGCCGAGGAGGAGAGGCCGGCGCCGACCGGGACGTCGCCGTCGATGTACAGGTCCGCGCCGCTGACGGGGTGGCCTTCGAGACGCAGTGCCCAGGCGACCCCGGCGGGGTAGGCGCTCCAGCCGTGCGCTGCGGCGGGGACCAGATCCGGGAGGCCGAGGTCGAGCAACCGGTCCTCGCTGTGTGTCGCGGAGAAGACGCGCAGTCGGCCGTCGGTTCGTGCCCGGGCGGCGACGAGGGTGGTGTGGGGAAGCGCGAAGGGGAGAACGTATCCGGCGTTGTAGTCGGTGTGCTCGCCGATCAGGTTCACCCTGCCGGGGGCGGCCCAGATGCCGTGAGGGTTCTGGCGAAAGATATTGTTGAAACCTGTTTGTATATCTAGCAGACGGTCCCCGGTCACGTTCGTTCTCCTCTGGACGAGATCCATCATGTGAGCATTGACGGAGAGTTCCACCTCCTTCGCCGTGCGGTCAAGAGTTCTCGATCACCGAACGTGTCGAGGTATGTTGGACTATGTTCTGTTCGGTGGGGACAGTGCAGGAGGAACGGATGCTCGCGCCGCAGCGCAGGCAAGAGATCGTCAACCTGGTCGACGAGCACGGCTCGGTACGCGTCGCGGACCTGGTCGGCCGGTTCGGGGTGTCCGACATGACGATCCGCCGCGACCTTGAGACGCTGGCCGAACAGTCGCTGGTGGTGAAGGTGCACGGCGGCGCGACCCGGCCCGGCCCGCCCTCGGCGGAGGAACCCGGCTTCGAGGCCAAGCTGACCGTAGGCCAGGCCGAAAAGGAGGCGATCGCCGCCCACGCCGTCTCGCTGGTCCGGCCCGGCGCGACGATCGCGATCTCCGCGGGCACGACCACCTGGACGCTGGCTCATCAGCTCATCGGGGTTCCTCAGCTGACCGTGGTCACCAACTCGATGAGGGTGGCCGACGTGTTCCACGACAAGGGCAGGCCCGACCAGACGGTGGTCCTGACGGGCGGCATTCGCACCCCGTCCGACGCGCTCGTCGGGCCCATCGCGGTGGCCGCCGTCAAGTCCCTCAACGTGGATCTGCTGATGCTGGGCGTGCACGGGATGAGCCTGCACGCCGGATTCACGACTCCGAACCTGATGGAGGCCGAGACCGACCGCGCGCTGGTCGCGGCCGCCCGCCGCCGGATCGTGCTCGCGGACCACACGAAGTGGGAGGTCGTGGGCATCAGCACGATCGCCGATCTGAGTGATGCGGACGTCCTCGTCACCGACAGCGGCTTGAGCGAGGACGCACAGGAAGACCTCGCCGCCCATGTGGGCAGCCTCGTCGTCGTCTGACGGGCTCTGTCCGGACTTGTTGGTTCATGTTGAAAACGGTAGCGTCAAGCAAACGCGAACACTCCAAGGCATCACGACCAGGATCACGGCCACGACCTCGTCCCGCATCCGTGGGCGGACAGGGAACTCATGCTGGACAACCACGATGTCGAAACCCGATCGCTGACACGGGGCCCCCTGTACCGGACCTCTGGGACGCTCGCCGACGGGCGGGCGATCCACTACTACGACGACGGGCCGGGGCATGATCGGCGGGCCGTCGACGGGCGCGACCTCGCAGCCTTCGCACCAGCCGCTGAACTGCGGATCGACCCGCTGACAAGGCAGCCCGTCCTGATCGCGGCACACCGGCAGACCAGAACCATCGACGACTCGTCCGGCGGCCACTGCCCGCTGTGCCCGTCCCGTCCGGGTCACCTGTCGGAGATCCCCACCGGCGACTATCACGTAGCCGTGTTCGACAACCGCTTCCCCTCCCTGGGCGGCGCGGCCGGCGGACGCGCCGAGGTGGTCTGCTTCGCCGCCGGCCACGACCAGTCCGTCGCCGCGCTGCCGCGGCGACGGCTGGAGACCATCGGGCGGGCATGGGCCGACCGCACCGCGAGACTGTCGGAACTGCCCGGCGTGCAGAGCGTCTTCGTCTTCGAGAACCGCGGCAGCGAGGTCGGAGCCACCCTCTCCCACCCGCACGGCCAGATCTACGCCTACCCCTACCTTCCGCCCGTCCAGGCCGCCGTGGTGCAAGCAGCCCGCGCTCACCGCGCAGAGCACGGCGGCTGCCTGCTGTGCACGGTCATCGAACGCGAGGCCGCGGGGCCGCGTGTCGTGACAGGCACCGGCCGCTTCCTCGCCTACGTCCCCCAAGCGGCGCGCTGGCCCTATGAGGTGCACATCACGCCGCGCCGTTGCGCAGCCGACCTGACCGCCCTCACCGACGACGAACGCAACGAACTGATGGCCCTGTACGGCGACCTCCTGCGCCGATTCGACGGTCTCTTCGACGACCCCGCCCCCTATATGGCGTGCTGGCATCAGACGCCCACCCACCACCGCGACGTGCACGCCCACTTCTACGGCCAGCTGTTCACCATCCGCCGGGACGCCGACAAGCTCAAATACCTCGCCTCCAGCGAATCCGGCGCGGGAGCGTTCATCAACGACATCGTCCCCGAGGTGGCCGCGCAGCGGCTCCGCCAGGCCGGTTAGCCTCCCCGCGGACCGCACCGAGACCCCTCATCCCCGATGTCCTCGCGGTGGGCAGGGTGCCGTCCGTCAGGCGCCGTGGACGGGCGCGACGAGCCGGCCCGCCTCCCGGCACCGGTTCCGCCGCGCCGCCAGGGGCCGTCCCGGGCCAGCCGTCCCTCGCCCGCTTCCCGATCATGACGCGACGATGCGGCAGAGGCCGCCGCCCGCGGTTGGCCGACTTCGGTCGTGCCATCTCGGCGGGTATTCACGGGGTTCGCGGACTGGGATACGAGAGGGCGGACACGATCAACACCGACCTCCGGAGGTACGGGATGCCGCGCTCTCCGCTCCGGCCATGGCGTGTGACCCACGTCCTGACACCCACCGTGATTCTGGCTCCGGCGGCCGTGTTCGCCACCGTGCCGACGCGGACACCACGACGCAAGCCGCACCGCCACGGCCGCGGGGACCGATGGCGCCCGGGGAGTTCAAGGCCCTGCACGACACCTCCGGCGGCATCGGGTTGCCGGAGCGCGCGCTGGTCAGAGGCCCCGGTGAACGACGTGGTCATCGGCCCGCACGGGCTGCTGCTGATCGCCAGCGATGCCGGCGTCTATGCCGGCCCCGTCCGGCCGGTTCTGGCTCCGGCTCGGCGACCTCCCGCTCGCCGCGGTCACCGACGTCGAATTTCCAGCCGGCCTCCGGCCGCCTCATCGCCGCCACCTTCGGCCGTCCCAGGCGCCGGACGGTCTGTGCGCGGCTCCCCTGATAAGCGCGGGCGCCGGCAGATCTCGCGCTACCCCTTTAAGCGCCTTTCTCGATGACCCGGGTTTAGGGCGGTCGTGGGATTGACGCCCTCACCATGGGCAGGTTTCGCGATGTCGGGGGAAGAGGGAGAGGGTGACGTCGTCACCATGTCCTACAGCACCGAGGGCGCCTGGCCGGGGTCCCGCAGGTTGCGCCGGTTGGCCGAGGAGACACCGCCGCAGCGAGATCGTTGGGTCGATCTGCTCCGCGCGCTCGCGATCGTGCTGGTGGTGATCGGGCATTGGCTCGCCACGGTGGTCACCTATGACCAGGACGGCTTCGGCGGCCGTCACGTGCTGGAGGTCCTGCCGTGGGCGCAGGCGCTGTCCTGGCTGTTTCAGGTGATGCCGGTGTTCTTTCTTGTCGGCGGCTTCGCCAATGCCGCCTCCCTCAGGTCGTCGATGAGCCAGGGCGTCCGCTGGCAGGAGTGGCTGTTTGGCCGCGCCGACCGGCTGCTTCGCCCGACGACGGCGTTCCTGGTCATGGTCGGGGCATCGGCGATGGTAGCCCGAGCCCTGGGGGCCGGGCCAGAGTTGATCGGGAGGGCGGTCTGGCTGGCGACGATTCCGCTGTGGTTCCTCGCCGCTTACCTCCCCGTGACGGTGCTCACCCCCGCGATGCACGCGCTGCACCGGCGATGGGGCCTTGCGGTTCCTGTCGTCCTGGCCATCCTGGTCGGTGTCGGCGACGTCGCTCGCCTAGGTGTGCAGCTGCCTTACGGCAGCGCGGCCAACTTTCTGCTGATGTGGCTGGCCGTTCATCAAGTCGGGTTCGCCTGGCAGGACGGGCGGCTGCCGACGCGGTGGACGGCGGCTCTGCCGCTGGCCGCGGGAGGAGCGGGCTGCCTGGTGCTGCTCACGGCGGCGGGTCCGTACCCGGTCAGCATGGTCGCCGTTCCCGGAGCACAGGTGAAGAACACCTCTCCGCCGACGATCGCGTTGCTGTCCCTGGCGGCCGCCCAGACGGGCCTGGTGCTGCTGCTGCGCAAGTGGGGCAACCGGTGGCTGCAGCGGACCCGCCCGTGGACGGCCGTGGTCGCGGTCAACGCCGTGATCTTGACCATGTTCCTGTGGCACATGACGGCGGTGGTGGTGGTCGCCATCGCGCTGTACCCGACGCGGATCTTCCCCCAGCCACAGGTCGGGACCGCCCAGTGGCTGTTGCTGCGGCTTCCCTGGCTGGCAATTCTGGCGGCTGTGCTGGCCTTCCTGGTGATGCTGTTCGGTTGGATGGAGTGGCGTGCCAGCCCCCGATCCGGTCGCGTCCGGGCCGAGAAGGACAGGAGCCGCAGGCCGGCTGCCCGGCAGAGAGCGGACACCGCGTTGACCATCGCCGGGTTGGCCGGGGCACAGGCGGGACTTGTTGGTGTCACACTGGCGGGCCCGGAGTTTCACGCTCCCGCCGGTCTCCCCGCAGGGGCCCTGCTGGCCTACCTTGCCGGCGTCGTCGCCATGCGCCTGATCCAGTGGCGAGCGGACCGCACCTGATCGATCGGCCCCCATGCCGACCTGTGCGGCACCGGCCGGCTTGCCGCAGAAATCCCATACTCCGGGGTCAGACGAGTCGAGCGGCGGTGTCCTCGTAGTCATCCAAGGTCAGTAGCGTCATCGCTTGAGCCACCTCCGTTAGAGACGCTTTGAGTTAATTGCTCGTTCCCCGTCCGCGGTATAGGCCTTGCGGGGAGGATTGTTTTCTGGCATGGGCCGATAGTGCAACGTAGCCAGAGTCTGGCAGAGTGCACGGTGACGGCCGGGTTTGGTGCGGGCTCTAGAACCTTTCGGTACGACGCGCATGGCGCGCTCTTGCATCGTCTAAAAGGGTTTCTGGGCCGGGCCATCTGGGTCAATGGCGGGACCGTTCGGGCCCTGCTCCTGCAGAGGAGAATATGTGCGTGGGTGCACGTGACATGGGCGGTGACAATGCGTTCGATAACGTCTGCTAGCACCGTGCCGCTCTCGCGCCAACTGGAGGAACTTCGACCAGTTCACACTGCCTAGAGCTAGACATTCGCGCTGCGCCAAGCAGAGTTCACGATGCCCCTATCGCCGGAATCGATGCATCTTCAATCGTGATGGGTGTTGCCCGCAGAAGGTGCAATGGGCGGCTGCCGATGCGGCATCCGATCAACCCACAGAGAGGCCAATCATGGGGAAGTTTCTGATCATTCCTGCCACCACCGTCGCCCTGACGCTGAGCCTGAGCGCCTGCAATTCACAGCACCGACTCCTATTCTCGAGCGGCTTAGGCTCCCCCCAGGCTCGAGGAGCACGCTGTTCGACGTGCAGGCCAGGCCGTCTACGCGACATTTTCCTGTCATGCTCGTGCGCGCGATATCCCCTATCACTGAACGGTGATCGCCAGGTCTAGGACATACTCGCCCTCACCGGTGAGCAGCGGGAGTGACATAGCGGTTGAGCCCTTGCCCTGCAACGCGAGGAGCACGTCCCGCTCGAGCTCGAGCCGCGTCGCTCCAAGCGAATCGTCGACGAACGTGTCGATCTCCTTGCCGCCGCCGACCACCGCCAGGTCCTCACCGGGATCCCCGAACACAATCGGCTCCGTCTCGAACCCTCGGGCAGTCCCTGCCGCGACTTCCTTGTACCGCGGCAGTACGACGCTTCCGTGTGCGCCCGTGCTAGCGCGCGCGCTCACTCGGAATTGGACCTCGTCATCGCCGATGCCGCCGGTTGGCGTCAGGCATCGGAATCCGGTCGCCCTTACCGAAACCTGATTGATCGGCTGCTGGGCTGGCAGCAGTTGCGTGGTCGTGTCGATTGTGGCCTCGATACCGTAGTGGTCGGACATGTCGCGGCCGGACCGCCACTGTTCGAGCACCACCCGTGCCGACGCTACGTTCTGCGTATACAGTGCGCCGGCGAAGGAGAAGAGATAGTCCAGCCGCTGTGATGTCACGCTGAATCGCGCCGGATCGTCCGGTTGCCGCGCGGGGTGGTTCTTGTGAAACGAGGAGATCACGCCTTCGTCGCTCTCGCTCGTTGCGGTCAGCCGCCGGAAGCCTGAGTCCGTCGGCATTGATGGCTCGGTGTCATGCGGATATCCCAGCGCGCTTACGAGATAGTCATACAGTTCGGGATCGCTGAACCTGTCGACGTTGAAGTCGCCGAGCGCAATCGCTGGTGCCGTTAGGTCGCGGCAGCCGGCTATGAACGCGGCCAGCTGCTGAATCTGCGCCCTGACGGCCTTTCGGGCCTTGGCCCTCGAACCGCCCACCGTGGGGGCTGGCGCCTGTGCGTGGGTAAGGAACACATCGACCGCGCACGGGTGGCCCACTGACTGAACGCGCGCGTGCAGGACCCCTTTGTTGGTCGCACAGTCGTCGCCGGAACAGGCGCGGTAGACGGTCTGGTGGGACGCCACGATGGGATGCCGGCTCAGAAGGAGTAGGCCACCACCGCTCAGCACGTCCTCGTCGAGAATCGGCAGATCGGCTTCGTGAGGCCCTTCCGTCATGTACGGATAGAGGTCGCGCAACTGCTTTTGCAGGCGTTCGCGTTCTTCAGCGACCCACATTTCCGAGAGCCCGACGACATCGGGCTGGCGAGTGCGCAGCACGGAGAGCAGATGCTCGAGCACGCCGTCGCGGTCGATACCTTTGTAGAGAAGGGACGGTAGCAGCGCCATGTTCTGCCCGTAGAACAGCAATGGTGTGTCGTGTTCCAGCGCTGTCCTCGCCTTGCCCACCTTCCTGGTGCCTGCGGTGACGTCGTGTACGACGGATTCGCCGTCGTGCTGGATCGCATACCGCTGCTGCCGCCATGTGATGCGGCCGAACGGACTGCGCAGCCGCGGAAACTCGGTGTCGTTGAAAGCGAGCCCGGCGTACCGCACCTGGTTGTCGTCGTAGTGCAGCTCAAGACGGTCTGCATTCGGGATGTCGTAGTGGCAGGCAAGGTCGCCGAACCGGTTGTGTAGTCCCGAGATGTAGACGCGAGCTCGGCTCACGGCCGTGACGAATCCGTCAAACGTGCCGAACTCCTCAGCGTTGCCGATCTGCATCACGAAGATGTTGCGCGGGCCTTCGGCTCGGATCTCCTTGTCCTTCCACGGGCCGAAATCCGCCCAGTTCGCTTCGCGCGGGCACAGCAGCCCGACGTACCCGTCGCCGGCCTGCCCGAAGAACCACCGCGCCGCCTCATGGTTGCAGTTGGCCGGTGCCGGTCCTCGTACCTCGTCGAACTGGTTCTTCGGAAACCACGCATGGGTCCGTTCACCGAAAAGCAGCTTCTGTATTTTCTTGGCCTGGTACGCGATGATGGCCGCGCCGCGCCGCTGCGCCACCCTGGGCTGTACGGCATTGCCGGTCCACCAATTCGGTCCGTCGTGGTCCGCAGCGAAGATCGGCTCGTCGACGTTGATGACTGGCAGCGCGGGTAGGTCCACGTGGAATTTCAGGCGCGAACCGGCAGAGGGATACGTCGTCCAGACCATCGCGCCGTTGCCGAGCGCGGCAACGCATGGCCAATTCTGGAGGTTCAGCTGTCCGGGGCGGTAGTTCTGCACGCTGGACAGCAGTGCACCGTCGATCCGATGCTGATACACATTTGCTCGCGACAGCACTGATCCCTCGCTGATGACGGAGGCCAGGTCCGCCATGTCGGCCTCGACGATGTCCTCGGAAAACAGGCCGTACAGGCCACCGATCACTCCGCCCGCAAAGCCACCGGCCGGACCCCCGAAGGCCCATCCAATCATCGCGCCTGCGCCACTGGCGCCGAGCTGCTGTGTGGCCGCGCTCGGCGTCAGGTCACTGAACTTCTCAAAGATAGCGTCGAACGGCGGCGTCTTCAGCAGACCCGCTTCGGTCGCGGCCTTCCGGGAACCGACGATCGTCTGCTTCGTCGCGAACGCCGCCCGGCTCCACCAGAACTCCATGTCGTCCGACGTCTCGAAGCCAACGCCGTAGTCTTTGGCCTCGTGGAAGTCGATGGACACCCGGGCATGGTTGGTGAAGCGGCTTGGCGGTACCGACGCGATGCGCAGCAGTACGTCGGGCGGTCGATACACCGGCGACGTGGCGAGGAACACCGCCGGGCCGCTGCTACCCGTGAAATGGCCCTTGGCTCCAAACAGAACCTCGGCCGAGTCACGGACACTCTGCCTCCACACGCAACTCTTCTGCTCGA
Source organism: Actinomadura sp. KC06 (assembly GCF_004348735.1). Lineage (GTDB taxonomy): Bacteria > Actinomycetota > Actinomycetes > Streptosporangiales > Streptosporangiaceae > Spirillospora. The sequence goes on along the minus strand of NZ_SMKT01000003.1, from coordinate 98,696 downwards.
AGTACGCGCGACCTGCGGACCCGGCGAAAGCGCCGCCGCATGAGCTGACCGCTATGTCGTATGCGAGCAGGTCGAGCACCATCGCGGCTCGTGTCCGGATCTCCTCCTCCCCCGCGAAATCGGCGAGATTCACCAGCGGCAACAGGTCTTCCGCGTAGTAGCCGGGCGCGTTCCACTCGGCGAAGCCGAGCTCCAGCCGCTCGTTAAGCCATCGCAGGACCCGCGTGCGTGCGTGTGCCACATGCTGCTGACCAGTCATGTCGCCGTGCCGCGGCGCGGGATTCGTACGGTGCTGGCGGGCCGAGACGAACATGTCGTCCGGCCAGTACTGCCCTGCGAGATATTCCGCGGCGGCGAAAAGCAGCCGGTGGTTCTCCGACCAGTACGTCATGTCCCGACCGGGGCTCATCGCCTCGTGTGGATTGACGGCTCGAGCCTCCACATTGGCCTGACCACGGACCGCCAGCGCGTGACCAGTGAACTCGTCGCAGCGGAATGGATCGTCCCACCAGTATTTGAAACTGGTGTACTGCGACCGAAGCACCGCCTCCGCTTCCGAGGGAAAGTTCGGATCCCGGCCCATGTGTTCCGCATCCCGCCACAGCCTCGCGACATCGGTGAGGTGTGCCGGAGTCTCGCCGAGGAGGTAGAGGTGCCGGATGAGTTCGTTGGCGCCGAAATCCGCTGTTTCAAGCAGGTACTGCATATGTACGGAGGTGACCTGTTTGGTCCAGTAGTCGACCGGGCTGACGCCGACGCGCTGCCAGCCGAACAGCTCATCTGCACGGTCCGGGCAGGCGCGCACGAGAAGAGCCCGCGCCAGCGCGGTGTGGCGGTCGTCCTTTGTCATCAGCTCGGCGCGTAGCAGCCGATCCCGTTCGGGCGGCGACAGCCGACTGCGCCGTTCGATGGTCACGATCAGGCCTTCGTCCAGATGCTCAATGCCGAGCTCGGCCGCGGCGTCGCAGGCGGTCAGGTACCCGGCCTGCATGCCGCTGACCTTCTCCGGCGGATCACCGTCCGGCTTGTCGACGGGGTTCTCCGCCAGTTCCTTGGCGTCCCACCGGTCCAGCGCCTCGCCGTTGACGTACGCCCGCTTGACGATGCATTCCAGATAGCGCAGACGACGTCGGTCGTACGCCATCTGGTCCCCGGTCAGGCCGAAGGGCCTGCGGTCGAAGGGATCCATGCCTAGAACGCCGGATCCGAGCTCTCGTTCCGGACGCCGTTCGCCAGCCGCCATCGCGGCACCGAGCCGTCCTTGCGCGCCCAGATCAGGCCCGACGTGACAGGGTAGTGCCACGGTTCGCCGACGGGCGTCTCCGGCTCCTCCTGCTCCTGCAACTGGCTCGCCAGGCTCGCCCAGAGCGGGCCGCCGACGTTGAGCATCTCGTCAGTCGACGGCGTAACACCGGTGTTCATGAACTGCTCGAACGCGGGCTCGTACCCGCGCCTGATAGGAAGGACTACCCGGGCGGCACCGGAGGTGAGGAAGCCAGCGAAAGACGGGTCGGGATCATGGACCGCAAGCTTCTCCACCCAGTGCTGCTTGCGCCCCCAGAAGTAGGGGTAGAAGCCATACCCGACGTGGTTCCACTCGACGGCCTGTTCGAAGAACCGAATGTACGGCGAGAGTACGTCCGTTGCGCTCAGGCTCGGATGCGGGAACGCGAACGCGTCAGTCTCGATCGCGTTGAACCCCCCAAAGTCCTGATTCGTGAGAACCGATAGCGCGGAGCGCTTGACCTCCGTCTGTACGATTTGCCTCTTCTGCTCGGGCGTGAGGCTCTGCAACATGACACGGACTGCGGCTTCCCGATTCGCCAACCGTTCCTCGTATTCCTGGAAGCGGCGTCGGTTCGCCTCGAGGATCGCCGTGTGCGCCTTGGCCTGCCACGCTGCCAAGGCGTCCGGCGTACGCTCGCATACGATCTCGACGCCGACGGTGAACGTCCACGCTCCCGGGGCACTCCCGTCGAAGCAGGTCACATTCACGCCTACCGGAATGCTGTCCCGCTCATCGTACAGAGGGCCCGTCATGTAATCGCTCTTAACCGTGGAGGGCTGGCGCATGCCGACGGTGACCGAGATCCACGGCTTGTCGCCACTTAGGCTAGCGCGCACGCGATAGGTCTTCGCCCTGTACCCCTTGGGCAGCCTGGTGCTGCGCATCTCGGCGTGCAGCACAGTGTTGGCAATGCGGGATTCATGGTCTATGTCCTCTGCCCGCCCGAAAAACGTTTCGGTGACGACCATAAGTTTCGGGGGCGGTGGTTCGAATCCGGATACGCCGTGTCCGGCGACGAGGTAGGCCCAGTTGTGATCCTCTATCTGCTCGGGTTCACTCGTGAAGGGGGCTGGCCGCACGGGGACGGGGGCCCCGAGTCGGCCGAGGGCACGGCGGTAGAGAGCCGCTGGTTCCGGTACGACGATGTCGTACAACAGCCGTTGATCGTAACGGAATACGCGAGCTTCGTAGACTTTGTCGAGCCATTGGTAGACCCCGCGATCCACCTGGGCGCTCGTACTGTTGTCGAGCACGTGCTCCAGCGTTTCCTGGCGCTCACGCAACTGCCGCCGGGTGGCCACGCGCCTGGTCCGCGCGGACACCGTCGCCGAAACCTGGTCCGTCACCGACTGAGCGAAGGTTTTGGCAGCTGCATCACCGGCGAGTGGACCGTAGCCCGGCGCAACCGTCTGGATGGATGCGCGTCCGCTCTCGTTCTCCGCCGACGTCTGCGCCACGGCACGCAGATCACTCTGCTCCGACTCGTCGACGATCGTCCGCTCGTCGGCTTCCGTGTCACGGCGGGAGTGGGTGAGCTTGTCGTGGGCCAGCACGTTCTCTACATAGGCGACATCGCCGCGTCGGTAGTGGCTCAGATGCTGGCGCACCAACAGAAGGTCGCTGACGCCGAGCGGCTTGGCGGTGCCGTGCGTGGTCGGCAACTGTGCATCCGGGGCTTGGCTCGGCAGATCCTGCGGGTCTGGGTCGTCGACTGGCGGGAAGTGCCCAGGCGCAAAGACTGGAGCGGCCCCAACGGGCTCGAAGGGGTTGAACTTCCTCATGGCAAGGTGGTGCTCGCGCAGCTTCTGTTCGGTGATCTCAAGTTCCTTGAAGATCCTCTCGTGGATGTGCATCAGTGGCATCTGTAGTGGATCGAGATCAAGGTCCCGCAGCGTCTGCCGTGCTGAATCGGCGAGCAGGTCGACTGCCTCTCCCGAGAAAACGATATTGCGGCCGGCGCCCGCCCGCGTCATCCGCGAGGTGGCCAATGCAGCCGGAGACACGGGGAGGCGGGGAACGTCGTTGGAGGTTTCAGCGGTGACCGCATACAGATTGCTAAGCGCCTCGCGTACACCGTCGTTTCTCACGACCAGCTCGTCGGCGTCGTGGAAAGCCAGCTCGGACAGAGTAAATCGCAACGTGCCGTGCCACTCGGTCAGATCGTTGATCTCTTGTACCAAAACTTTCAATTGTTCTTCTGGTGTCGGCGATGCTGGTGCGTCGTTGGAATCTCGCAGCCCGACGAGTTCCGCGGGGATCGTGATCGGGACGGCGAGCATGCGTGAAATCCCTTCGACCGTAAGGGATCCATGTTGCGCCGCGTCACCGAGTGCGTACATCCTGACCAGAGATTCGAGGCAATCAGGCACGCCCCGGTCGGGCAGAAGGTATGCCGCAAGCAGGCTGTCGCGGGCCCGGTCACGGTCAGCAGCCCACCGCTCGCCAGCGAGTTCGACTAGCTGTCGGATGCGTACGACGTCGCTTTCTGCGGCCTCGCGACGAAGGCGGTCGCACTCGGTGATCATCCGCTCGCCAGCCGCCACGTCGCCCGGGTCACGGACGAAGTCATCGCCCACGACGTACGACGATGCCGCCGCCGCTGTGTCCGTGCGCGGCTGGTCGCCCGCTGCAGCACGTCTCAGATCATTCTGGAAGGCGGTGTCGGCATCGAGCGGCACCGCATCGGCTTTGCTTGACGGCGCATTCAACGACATGAAGGTGAACAGCGGTTCCATGGCCCGCTCGTCCCCGCCGGTCTGAGAGGCTAACACCATACCCACGAAGGTTTTCTTTGAATCACGCTGCTCGGCAGCGGTACCGCGGGATCTTGCGTCGTCGGTTGTGATCATGGCCAAGGGGGTGCCGCCGGAAGCAGGAGCCTTTTCGTCTGGTCGGGCCCTGCTTCCAAACGGCGGTGTTGTGCGGTTGTACCGGGCTCTGTGGTTTCGAGGCGGTGCCGCATGTGGATCCGCCCGGTTCTGCCAGAGCCAGGTGCGAATCGTCCTCGGCTCGACCACTCACAGTGCGGCACCGGCGCAGCACGAACACAGATGGCGGGCCGTGCCGCGAAGCGTCGCAAGCGGCTGGTTCTACGCAGCCGATGGTGGGGCTTGGCGTGGCGTCTGATCATCGGTGCCGCTGCGGTGTGCGCCCTGGGGCCGGTGGGGGCTCGTCGCATGGCGGGTGGGGCGCTGCCCGCGTGAAGATGTGGGGCTGCGTGACGGCCGCGATTCTGCGTGCGTCCTCATGCGCGGACCGCCACTGTGCCCAGACACGTTTCTTCATCTCGGTGGCCTTGCCGATCGTGTCGCCCTCGGCGAGGGTGTCGCCGTTCCAGATCAGCACGTGTGGCCCTTCTCTGGACCGGTGCGCAAGTTCGACCCACTGATGGTGTTCTCGACGTCGCTTTCCAGCGAGGTGCCGTTAGCACGGGCCGAGGATCCGGCGGATACCCCTGCCCTGCACTGACGTCCGGCCGCGCTAGAGGGTGTTGGCCAGCGCCAACCGCCGCAGGTCGAGGGCACCTTCGGGCACTAGCTGAGCTCCGCGTGGTGACCGATGCGGACAGAGGCGGTGAACAGGTCCTTGAACATCCGGACCGGGGGCAGGCTTCGCGCGCGCCGATGCGGCGGGCGCGGACCTCGAGACGGCCCGGGTGGTCGCCGTCGACGACGATGCCGTACCTGATCTGGTGAGTCGTTCCGGTATCAAGGTCGGTAAGTTCGACGGTGTCCACTTTCTCGTCCACGTCCCGATTGAGGACGCGTTGCTCCACACGGACGGCCTCGAACACCGGCCGCACCAAGGTCGGCGCCGGACCACAGAGCGAGGCTGCCCCTGCCGGTCAGGCCAAGCAGATTCGGTGCCGCGGTCTGCCACCACTGCGGGTGGCTGTGACCGCCTTCCAACCGACCACCGCGCCGTCGCCTGTCACCAGCCGGTCCTCGTCGACCGCTCGACGGATTCGATGAAACGGCGGAGCTCGTCGAGTGCCGCAGCACTCTCCGCCGGCGACACGTAGAACGCGCCGTTCTACTCCGGGAGGTTCGCTAGCAGGATCGGGTACTGTTCGGCGCCGTCGGCGTCCTCGAGGGCGTCTCTGAACTAACGAACCGACGCCCAGCCGAGGCTCAGCTTGACGGCTTCCATCCACGGTTGCTCGCCCGCGGAGCGCCGCCAGCCCATCAAAGTGCCAGAGCCGCAAAGGTCGACTGCGCGGATCTCGTCGTGCTCGTCGATGCGCACCGCGCCGGCGGCGGTGCTGCCTTGCCGTCCTTGTAACACCCATAGGTCGCGGCGTGCTCACGCACCAGTTCGGGAGTTCCGGGCCATTCGGTCTGCCCGAGGTCGGCGTGGACGACAACGAGACGGTTCAGAATCCCGGTGGAAGCGGCCAGTTTGGCCGTCACATCCAGACACGCCGGCGATTCACTATCCGACACGACTGTCGTGAACTCTTTGAACTCCCCACCCACCGTCACTACCAGCAACAAACCCCTGACCAACACTGAGGTCTGTTCACGCGTTCCCTGCTACGTAACCAAGAACAGATAAGGCCCGCCTGGTCTTGAGCGACAGAGGCGGGCCTTCTAGGGCGGATCGTCGAGGTAGCCGTACGCGGGAGTGTGAAGATCGGCAGGCAGGCTGATCTCCGTAGGTTTGTTCGGTGGGCGGGGAGGGGTGTGGCTCTCAGCGGGTGCTGCTGAGCTGGATCGTGTTCCCACGGATCCTGCGGTGACGTCGGTGTCGCCGTCCTGCTCCGCTACCTCCAGACCGTACCGCATTGCCTCCAGCGCCTCCTTACCGTCCAGGTGATGCAGCACCAATCCCTTGGAAACCCACCCCTCGGGGTCCAGGCGGCGCGGCTGGGAGGGCACCGGCGCCGGGCGTCCCTGCACCTCGCGGTACACCCCATCCGGCGGCTTCCGCACCGCCGAGAGATCCGCCTGGCCTCGCGGCCAGCAGGCCAGCTAGATCACTGCCCTCGGCGTGGTCGGCGACCACACACACGGAAACCCTTCGATCATTCGATACGACCGGACCTCCCAACCCATAGCTCACTCAATTAGTGCAACCTCGTGTCGCGCACGGCAGGCGCAGGTAGGCACACGGCACGTCGTATACAGGTCTGGCGTAGTTGGCGGGTCGGGCGTCGTCGGCCAGACCGGCCGGGGCGTGCACCCCGCCCAACTGCCCAGCGGGGGAGCCCTCGTCCGACTGACCAACCGCGGCAGTGAATCGGTCGCTGTGCAGTTTGGTGTCCTCGCGCAGCGCGGCGTTCTCCCAGGTGCGCTGCTTACGGTAGGCCACGACTAGGCTCGGGGCGCATTGCCCGAGATCTACACGGGGGCGACAACGGAGATTGCCCTTGACAGAGCATTAAAAAGTTCCCGTGACCACATGGACGGTTTGTTGGCATGTCCGAGTATATCCTGTTACGTAGGAGGTGGCAGGATCTCTGAGCTGCTCAATTCACGGCCGCGACCCAGCGGGGCGAAGAGGCCGACAACAATCTTATATTGACGAAAACATACCCTTCATCTCGTCTGGACGAAATAGGCGAGGTCATTGACTCCATCACTTCGCGTGTAGGGACAACGAACGATTGGTGCCGTGTTCGCCAACATTGGAGGCCGAATGAATCATCCGACCTGACGCTGGAACCGAAGGAAAGAAGAAAAAGGAGGAACAGTCATGCCTCGTGTGAGTGGTAATCCCGCGCTACTGCAGAGTCGATTCGGCACCAAGGGGAACTTTGAATTGGTCGTGCCAGCCGCCGACCGCGGCTTGATCTTCCTGTGGCGTAACAATGATGCAAGGAATCTGCCTTGGAGTCCGATTTTCTGGTTCGCGCAGAATATGGGGCGAGTGGACGCCATCACCATGATTCAGTCCAACTACGACAGGCCAGGAAACCTCGAACTCATTGCCCGGACAGGCGACCGGCTCAACTTCTTCTGGCGCGACTCCGGCCCGGCGTTCCGGTGGAACGGCCCCTTCCCTCTGGCCTCCGCCGCCGCAGGCAACCCGGTCCTGCTGCAAAGCCGATTCGGCCGAAAAGGAAACTTCGAACTTGTCTACCCGTCAACAAACGGCGGACTGACCTTCATGTGGCGCAACAACGACGTATCCAGTATGCCCTGGAGCGCGCCCTTCACATTCGCGCAGAATGTGGGGCGAGTGGACGCCATCACCATGATCCAGTCCAACTTCGGCAGCCCAGGAAACCTCGAGCTCATTGCCCGGACAGGCGACCGGCTCAACTTCTTCTGGCGCGACTCCGGCCCGGCGTTCCGGTGGAACGGCCCCTTCCCGATGGTGTTGGGAAGCGCGCATCTGCGCAATATCCCGACACCGGACGGAAGGTTCGTGCACGTCGAAGGAACCGACTTTTCGCAGAGTTCGACAGTCAAGATCGCCTACGACATCTTTGTTGGCGGCGGACCCACCACACATCAGACGGGGGACCGCCGGGACAACACAGACGGCAATGGAAACTTCAGCGACGACATCAAGATTAACTTGTCGCCCAGTGACAGAATCAAGGCACGGGTCCGCGTGGAGGACGAGCGAACACAAATGACGGCCGAAGCCGCCCTCTAAAGATAGAGTCCCGACCCGTTTCGTCAGCGGCGGATTCGGGCCAAGGCCACCAGACCACCCAGCCCGGCCAGTATATTTCCAACAAGGGAACGCCGCTGCGATTCGCATGATCTCGGCGACACGTTGCGTCACATTTCGTACTGGCTGACCACAGCGGCCCAACCGGCGGCCCTCATCGAGCGCCGGAGTCGTTCGGCCAGCTTGTCGGGGTCAAGGTCGTGTCGGCCACCATGGCGGCGGTCATCCCTGTCCGGGAGCGGATGCCTACCCTAGCCAGCCTCGGCCCCGGCCTACCGTGATCAGCCGTGCCAAGCAGGCGCGTCCTTGACGCCTAAAGACTTATCGCCACACCATCACTCTCTGTGGATCGAGCTCTGCGTAGAGAGCACCTGCGGCTGGCTCCTGCGACGGCTGGGTGTGTTGTGATCGATCATGTCCAGATCCAGCGCGAACTCGGTGAGGATCGTCACCCATTCACTGAGCACGTCGATGCGCCGGATCTCCAGGTATTCCTCGAAGCCGAGTTCGTCGACACGATGGTCGTGCCGGGCGCCCATCGTGATAGTCGCGTCCCGTACGCAGGTCAGGTAGCGCTCGCCGACACGGGGCCACATCTCCTCCAGAAGCCTCGGCAGGGCATCGTGGAAGAGGGCAGCGACGGGGAACTCGGCGGGCGGCGCGACACCGTCGACAGCGGTCAGGTAGGCGTCCCGTAGTTGGCGGGACCTGTCGAGGCTGGCACGCATCTCGGGCCTGCTGAAGTCCTCTTCCATGAGTGTGGTGACGTTCATCTGGCGTGCCAGGGAGAAGAACAACCGCTCCCGCGTGTGCGGATAGCACAAGCCGCCCAGGTCACGACGCTTTGCCGTGCGTAGGCGGCGCGTACGGCGTCCTCGCTGCCCCAATATCGCATCACATACGGCCGGTCGACGACTTCGAGCAAATGGTTTTCGACCGCCCCGGTGTCGGGGTGGCAATCCACCGGGAACATGGTGGCGACCTTCGGCAGGCGCACGGCGGTGCCAATCGCGGGCATGCTTGCCTCGGCGCGGGTCACGTGCGGTGTCATCTGAGCTCCAAGTATGGGGCGGAAGGTGGGCGTCGTCGAAAGCGCGGGCGCCACGTCCGGACGTGATCAGGATGCGGCCGTTACACGCCGCCGCCGCGGCCGTTTCCGGACGTGTGCTGTTTCTGCCTTCATTCGGATCATCCGATGGCGTGTGAGTGGTCTTTCGAGCACTCCTGCGGGATGCATGTGCTTTTCAGGTGTCTGCCCGCTGCGGAACCGGTGTAGGCACCTGGGCGTCCTCGCCTCGTTCGGGCGCGAACGCCGCGCCACAACTATCACTTCTATGTCCACACGACGGCCGGCCAATCGCGTCTATCGAAGATTCCCATGGGCTACAAGGACAGCGCCCCTGTACCAATCAATATGATCGACTCTCCCGGACCGACCCGTACCGAGACAAGATCGTCTACACCTACAGCGACCCCCCGGAGATGTGGCGCAGGGCTCTGGGCAATGACAACCTGCTGTTCCAATTCGGCCTGTTTGACGAGACGGAGCTGGCGGCGGGTCCCACCGCCGGCTCGGTCGGGCAGTCCGAGGTGCGGCACTTCGACCGCCAGCTCGACCTCGCCGGGCTCGCTCGCCCCGTCCGGCCCCGGATCGAGCGGATCCTGGATCTGGGCTGCGGCTGGGGCTTCCTCTCCTGTTGCCTCGCCGAGCGCTTCCCCGAAGCGCGGTACGTCGACGCGATCAACATCAGTCGGCGACAGCTGGAGTACTGTGCCGACGAACTCGCCGACAGTGGCCTGAAGGACCGGGTGCGGCTATATCTGTGCGATGGCCAGGATGTCGACCTGATGCCCGACCCTGATATTCCCTACGACCTGGTCGTAGTGCGCGGGGTATACACCCACTTCCTCAACGACGTTTTCGAAGCCTCCGTCGGTGCCGTGGCCGAACGACTGCGACTCGGCGGGTTGGTCATCATTTCCGACACCCTCTACAAGGGCGAACTGGATACTTATGAGTCCGCCATTCCTGATACGGTCGACCGCCTGGCTTCCCTTTCCTCGGGCTCGTCCATGACGTGGCCCTCCTGTTCCGGCCTAGGGGCGGCCGGTCTGCCCGCGCAGATGACTGCCACCTTGCGCGCAGCCAAAGTAGTAAAACCCGCCGAAGTAGCCGATTTTGCAATAGTAGATATGTCTCCCATAGGGGACATGAGGGAGTAGACTCGGCATCAACCCGCTAGATCGGCGCCAGAACCCCCGTCCACCTGCGTCCCGGCGCGCGGCTGCCTGGCGAGCGGGGGCTGGCCGACGATTACAGCGTTGCGATCGGGATGGCGTGGCGCGCGATCGAGGAGCTGCGGCCGTGGCCTGGTGATGACGCTCGCCTCCACGGGGAGCTTCGTCGTCGGGCCGGACTGACTCAGGGGCAGCGATACTCGGCCCATTGCCGGGTGAGGTCGGTGTGCAGGACGACCCAGTCGGTGCGGCTGCGTTCGGCGTGCTGGCGCCACCGTTCGGCGAACGCCTTCGAGAACAGGTCGATGTGCGCGGGGTCGGCTTGCGCTCAGGAGGGGAACTGCGTGGCCCAGTCGGCGGCCTCGGCCGGCGTGTGGCCGCTCTTGAGGAGCCATGGGATGAGCAGGCCGAGCTCGGCCCAGGCGGCGCCGCGGGCGGCGAAGGCCCAGTCGACCAGGACGGCGCGGCCATCGGGGGTGATCAGCAGGTTCTCGGCATTGACATCGGTGTGCAGCAGGGAGGTTCCCGCCATGGGCGAGACGTCTTCGGTCACGCTCGTCCAGCGTCGCTCGACGCGCATCTGCACCACGTCGGGGCAGGGCGTCGATTGGAGCGCCTGGACCGTCTTGACCAGGATCTCCAGGTCCGGCGACCCGGGCGTGTAGTCGGCGTGCCGCCCCTCGATGTGCTCGAACCCGAGGACGAGCAACCGCCCGGCTTCGGCCTGCCACAGAAGCCGGCGACCCTGGCCTCATCGGCAACGCACTCGCGCTGACCGCCTATCAGCGGGTGCTCACGGGCCGTGCCGGGACCGAGGAGGCGGACGCGGCCTGCCGTGTCGTCGACAGGCGGCCCCTGCGGCCGTCCGCGCGCTTCTGCATGAGCGCGCCGCGTGGGCGCACGCCATCGCCGGACCGGACCATCGGGGCGAGGTCGAGGAGGCGCTCGGGCGCGCGGCCGAGGCGCTCGACGAGGACCGACCGGAAGGCCCGGCGCCCGATTGGGCCCGCTGGGTGGACAAGGTCGAACTCCAGATCATGACCGGCCGGTGCTGGACGGTCCTGCAACGACCCGACCGTGCCATCCCGGCGCTGACACGGGCGCTCGACCGCTATGACGACGCGCACGCCCGCGACAAGTCGCTGTACCTGACCTGGCTGGCCGAGGCCCACATCGACGCCGACGAGATCCCGAGGGCCGCCCGGACGCTGGGCGACGCGATCGGTCTGGGCGGAGACGTGGCCTCGTCCCGCCCGCGCAAGCGAGTGTCGGAGGTAGTCGAGCGGCTGCGTCCGCACGCCTCCGTCCCGGCCGTGACCGAGGTGATCGACCAGGCTAAGACGATGTCTCCCGCTTGAGCCACTCCAGGTACGCCGCCGCGCCGCCGTCGATCCGCGTGTACGTCACCTCGGGGTTGTCCCATGGATGGTGCTCGATGAGGTGCGCCTCCAGCTCGGCGTAGCGGGCGCTCGTCGTGCGCAGGAAGACCTGCCACTCATCGCCGGTCCCCACCTTGCCGAGGTGCCAGAACGCCGACCCGGCCGGTCCCAGCACCTGGCCGGACGCTGCGAGTCTCGCGCCGACCGCGGAGCGGATGAGCGCCATGCCAGCGTCACGGTCGTCGGTGGTGGTGGAGACCTGCAGGTAGTCGGTCATGCGGCCGACCCTACCCACCTGCGTCGACGATGAGGACCTTGGATGACCGACGACCTCAAGCCCGGAAAGTTCCCCGAGATCACCCGGTTCGTCGGGGTCCAGGCACCTCGGCCTGAAGGCCAGCCGAGCGCGCACTTCCTCTTCCGGACCAACCAGCTCCCGCCGGTGGCCATTGCGTCCGCTGGCGCGAAGGTCACGCAGCTCGGGGATGTGGTTGTACAGCGTGCCCGGGGAGACGCCCAGCAGTTTGGCGATGGAGGTGATGGAGTGCTCGGGGTTGGGGAGCATGTCGTCGTTGACGACGGTGGGGCGCGGCCGCCGACGCAGCCTTGCGCGCGGGCGGCGGCCAGGTCCGATGAACTGGGCCGGGACGGCGAAGACGTGGAAGACCAGGCGGCCGGCAGGGGTGGTGGTGTCGAGGTTCTCGCGCAGGCTGGTGAAGCCGATCTGGCGGGCGCGCAGCTCGGCCACCATGGCGATGAGATCCTGCAAGGAGCGGCCGTAGCGAGCCAGTGACGGGACGACGAGGATGTCGCCAGCGTCCAGGAAGGCGCGGCACGCCGTCAGCTCGGGGCGCTGGGCGGTGCGGCCGGACCTCTTGTCGGCGAACCCCTTGCGGCATCCGGCGGCCTTGAGGACGTCGATCTGCGGTTGCAGGTTCTGCCCGGTGGTGGGCACGCGCGCGTAGCCGATGCGGGTCTCGGTGCGGCTGGCGGGAAACGCGGCGAGTGCACCGCGGGGACGGGCGCACCTACACAGCTGGCGAGGGGCGGGAGCCGGGAGGCCCTGCACAGGGTCTCGGCCTTCAGCGTGAAGCGTGACGAGGACGCCGAGGCGGACGCCCTTGTGCGCGGAGCCGGGTCGGGCTCGAGCCGGAGGTGTCGCACCCACGCCTCGAACGCGCGACGAATTTCGGAGGGACGGGTCTGACGGTGTGCCGATGAGGCCGCCCGTCCTCGTCGGCGAACCAGACCAGGAGAGCTGGCCGCCGAGTGGCTGGTGGATGAGCCACTCGAGGTCCGGAGCAGGTTGGCGGCGCGTTCGGGTTACTCCCGACATCCTTTTGGCGGGGGCGGCTGGGAGCCGTCTGGGAGAACATTGGGAGATGATCAAGCGATCGAAGGCGTATCGGACACGGGCGAAACCGTACCCAAAACGGGATGGCTCTGCGTGGGCTAAGAAGCCCCAGGTAGACAGACTGCCCAGCAGGCCAGATGGTGCATGCGACGCCAAGATCATCTTCGAGGGCAGCTGACCGGTACGAGCAGCAGGCACCGGTCGCGCCGCTCTGCGAACGCCGGGCCCAGCACATCGCATTCGCCGACGACACCCTGATCCACGGTCTGTACAGCTGGATGCGGCACCACATCTTCGGAGCCAGCAAAATTGCCCACCGAATGGTTTCTCGAAGCGCGGTTCGCGGCCTGCGGCGGTGGGACTACGGAGAGGCCGAGACTGGCCACGGACTGTTAGGCCATTGGATTTCTGTGACACCTTGCCATCGGGCCACGAGTTGAGGGGTCGTCATGGCGATCGAAGGCAGACCTGGTGTGACCGTTGCTCGCTCGGAGGTCGTCACTTCGACGTCGGCTCCGACGATGTGCCCGAACTGCGACGCTGAGGTGCTGCGCGCCCTCCTCGACTGGGAAGGGCGCGGCGCGGATCCGGACGATCGCATGGACGTGTTCGTCACCTTCGACGGGGATGTCAAGGAGCTGGCCGAAGCGGGCCTCGACCCGGGCCACGTCAACGGCGATCTCGTCACCGGGTCGGTCGCCCTCGCCGATGTCGCCGAGCTCGCCGCGACGGCCGGTGTGCGTTGGATCGCCGCGTCCGCGCGCACGCATCTGCACATCGATCGCAGCATGGGCGAAGTCAAGGCCACCGCGCTCCGCGCGAGCTCGCCGCCGTACGACGCGGGCGGCCTGCCCGGTTTCACCGGCAAGGGCGTCCTCGTCGGAATCATCGACAACCGGCTCACGGTCACCCACCCCACGTTCGTGGTGCCGAACACGGCGCCGCCGAAGTCGCGCATCATCGGTTACTGGGACCAGTTCTCCACCCCCAAGCCGGGACAGAAGCCGCCGAGCCAATTCGGATTCCCCGCCGGGTTCAACTACGGCGTCTGGTGGGACGAGGCCGCCGTCGCCAAAGTCGTCGCCCAGAACCTCATCGACGAGATCTGGACGAATGCCGAGTTCGACCACGGCACGCACGTCGCCGGCATCGCCGCCGGGAACGGGTCGGGAAGGGACGGCCCGTTCGCGCCGTTCACGTTCGTGGGCGTCGCGCCCGAGGCCGACATCGTCTTCGCCAACTCGGCCACGCTCGTCTCCAGCAGGGCCGTCACCGAGGCAGTCGCGCTGTTCCACCAGCTCGCGGCGCAGCGCGGCGCCGGGGGCGTCCCCTGCGTCATCAACATGAGCTTCGGCACCCACGAGGGGGCGCGCGACGGGACGTCCGCGCTCGAGCTGGCGATCGACAAGCTGATGCACGACGCGAGCGGCAACCCCGTCCCCGGGCGGGCGATCGTGGTCTCCGCCGGAAACGAGGGCGACACCCGCCGGCACAGCCGCAAGAACATCAACGCGTTCGGCAACGTGTCGTTCCGGCTCGACGTCGAGGAGATCGTCTTCCCCAACGGGAGCAGGCTGTCCGAGGACCGCGTCGACGACCAGCTCTACTTCTGGTACGACGGCGCGGCGCGAATCGAGTTACGCCTCACGCCGCCGCGGTCGACCCCGAGCGCGTGGACGCAGCCGGGCCAGCAGAGCGTGATCTCCATCGGCGGCACGCCGGTCGCGACCGTCGTGTCACCGCCGCAGCCCGACCCGAACAACGGCAAGCGCAAGATCGACGTGACGCTCAAGGGTCCCGTGCGCAAGGGGACGTGGAAGATCGAGCTGCACGAGATCGGCGGCGCGGCCGGGGTGGTCGACGTGTGGGTCGAGCGGGAGAACATCGACGTGTGGCCCCAGTTCGGGTTCGGCGACATCATCACCGACAACACCGTCGAATCGCCGTCCACGGCCCGCAGCGTCGTCGCGGTCGGCGCCTACGTGTCCGAGCCGGGCGCCAACTTCAGCGCCTACGGGTCGATCGCGGCGAGTTCGAGCCGCGGTCTGGACGGTGTGCACGGGGTGCCGCCCGACCGCGTCCGGCCCCATCTCGTCGCGCCCGGCCGGCGGATCATCTCCGCCGCGGTCTCGCAGGAGATGCACCCGCAGGACATCAGGGCCCGCTTCGGCGGCTGGCTGCTCAAGCGCCACGTCATCTTCTCCGGCACGAGCCAGGCCGCGCCGCACGTGACCGGGGTCATCGCCCTGATGTTCCAGAAGAACCCGAAGCTCACGTATGTCGACGTGCGGCGGATCCTCGCCGCGACGACGAAGAAGGACCAGATCCCGCCCGAGCTCGTCCTGCCCAACGCGGTGTGGGGTGCGGGCAAGCTCGACGCCGCCGCCGCGCTGGCGGCGACCCCCGCGAGCACGCCATGAGCGAAGCCGGAACGTTCGAACGGGTCGCCGCGCTGATCGGCGAGGCGCTGCGGCCGTTGGCCGATGCCCTCGCAGATCCGGGCGAGATGCTCGTCGAGTTCGGCGTCGCGATCGACCACGCCGCGCTCGCCGGGGTCGCGGGCGCCGCGGCGGACACCGCCCGCGCGGTCGCCGACCTCGGCGACTTCGTCACCGCGCTGAACGTGGCGATCGACACCGACGACGGCATCGGGATCACGGCCAACGGGGCCGCGGTCGCGCAGCGGATCGCCGCGGTCCTGACCGGGTTGGCGAACGTGCAGAACGGTGTGGACGCGGCGCTGAACTCGTCCTCGATCACCCCCGAGCAGCGCGCCCGTGCGCAGGCGCTGCTGGACGATCTGCCCGGCCTGATCCTCACGCGCATGGTCGTCGACCGGCTCCGCGTGCGGCTGCCCAAGGTCACGATGTTCCTGGCCGCGTCCGGGCTGCTCGAAGGGCGCGACGCCCCCGGCGATCCGGCCGACCCGATGTTCC
Source organism: Actinomadura sp. KC06 (assembly GCF_004348735.1). GTDB lineage: Bacteria > Actinomycetota > Actinomycetes > Streptosporangiales > Streptosporangiaceae > Spirillospora. The sequence goes on along the minus strand of NZ_SMKT01000003.1, from coordinate 82,880 downwards.
CGCCGCACTTCTCCTGGACGATCCGCTGGGACCGCATCGGCCTGTTCCTCGGGAACCCGCTGTCGGTGCTCCGCGACGCCTACGGCCTCGGCACGCCCGGCTTCGACGGGAAAGTGCTGTTCGAACTGCTCGCCCGGCTGATGGACACCGGGGACGACCGCCTCTCCCGCTCCTACATCACCACCGGCGCGGGCGGGGTCGGCGCCGTCCTGATCGGGCCGGCGCTCATCGTCGGCGCGCGCGACGGCGGCATCGCCTTCCCGATGCGGCTCGGCATCGCCGGTGAGGCGACGCAGCAGTTCCCGCTCGGCGACCGCACCGCGCTCACCGTCGGCGTCGACGGGAACCTCACCGCGGGCTCCGAGCTGCGCATCTCACCCGCCCTGGACGTGACGATCGTGTCCCCGGAGGGCGCGCCCTCGGCCGCGTTCTCCGCCACGGCGGCGTTCACCGTCGGCAAGGCCGGTGAACCGATCATGCTGCTCGGCGACACCCGGATCGGCGGCCTGAGCATCGAGACGGCGAGCCTGGGGGTGTCGCTCAACGCCCGGGCGGACCTCGACGGGACCGCGACGGCGGAGCCGTCCGCCCAGATGGAGCTCACCGGGGGTCGCCTGGTCATCGACCTGTCGGGAGCCGACGGCTTCATCGGCAAGCTCGTCGGCGCGAAGTTCGAGACGGACTTCGACCTGCGGCTGCTGTGGACGCCGTCGTCCGGCCTCCAGCTGGAGGGCAGCGAGACGCTCGAACTCGCTCTGCCCCTGCACCTGAGGCTCGGCCCGCTGGAGATCACCACGCTGCATCTGAGTGTCGGCCTGCCCGCCGACGGCTCCCTCCCGATCGAGGTCTCCGCCGACTTCAAGGGCGCGCTCGGGCCGGTCAAGGCGTCGGTCGAGCGCGTCGGCATCGTCGCGACGCCGCGCTTCCCCGACGGGGGCGGCAACCTCGGCCCGGTCGACCTCACGGTCGGGTTCAGGCCGCCGAAGGGCGTCGGCCTGGCGATCGACGCCGGGATCGTGGCGGGCGGCGGGTACCTGTCCTTCGACCCGGAGCGGGGGGAGTACGCCGGGGCGCTGGAGCTGGAGTTCGCCGGGTTCATCGAGGTCAAGGCGATCGGGCTGATCACCACCCGGATGCCGGACGGACGGCCCGGGTTCTCGCTGCTGATCGTGCTGACCGCCGAGTTCGGCGGCGGCGGGATCCAGCTCGGGTTCGGTTTCACGCTGCTCGGCGTCGGCGGCATCCTCGGGCTGAACCGCAGGATGGACCTCGCGGCGCTCGCCGAAGGGGTCGTCACCGGGGCCGTCGAGTCGGTCATGTTCCCGCGCGACGTGATCGCGAACGCGCCGCGGATCGTCAGCGACCTGCGGAGGTTCTTCCCGCCGGAGGAGGGCCGCTTCCTCGTCGGGCCGATGGCGAAGATCGGCTGGGGCACGCCGACCCTGGTCAGCGTCTCGCTCGGGGTGATCGTCGAGATCCCGCCGGGCAACATCGCGATCCTCGGCGTGCTCAAGTGCGCCCTGCCCAGCCAGGACGTGGCGCTGCTCGTCCTCCAGGTCAACTTCATCGGCGCGTTCGAGGTCGACAAGTCGCGGCTGTGGTTCTACGCGCAGCTGTTCGACTCCCGTGTCCTGACCATCACCATCGACGGCGGGATGGGCCTCCTCATCGACCTGGGGGACAATCCCGACTTCGTCCTCTCGGTCGGCGGATTCCACCCGTCGTTCAAACCGCCGCCGCTGCCGTTCCCGATCCCGCCGCGGGTGTCGATGGACATCCTGAACGCCCCCGGACGGCTGATCCGGGTGTCCGGCTACTTCGCGGTCACCAGCAACACGGCCCAGTTCGGCGCGAAGGCGGAGATCCGGCTGGGCTTCGACGACTTCGGCCTGGAGGGGCACCTCGCGTTCGACGCGCTCTTCCGGTTCTCGCCGTTCGCGTTCGTCATCGAGATCTCCGCCGGCGTCTCGCTGAAGGCGTTCGGGGTCGGCCTGTTCGGCATCGACCTGCACTTCAAGCTGGAGGGCCCGTCGGCGTGGCGGGCGCACGGCCGCGGCTCGATCTCCCTGCTGTTCTTCGAGATCTCCGCGGACTTCGACATCTCCTGGGGCGAGGAGCGCGCCACCACGCTGCCGCCGGTCGCGGTGCTCGAACTGCTGGAGCGCGAGGTGCGCAAGCCCGAGGGCTGGCAGACCAGGCTCCCGGCGGGCGGCGCCAACCCGCTGGTCACGCTGCGCCGGCTGCCCGCGGGCGACGAACTGGTGCTGCATCCGCTCGGCACGCTGTTCATCCATCAGCGGGCCGTCCCGCTCGGCGTGCGGATCGACCGGGTCGGCGCGCAGCGGCCGAGCGACGGCAGGCGGTTCACCGTCACGCCGGTACGGGGCAGCGGCCTGGAGCGAGTGTCGGACACCGACGACCAGTTCGCCATGGCCCAGTTCCAGGACATGGACGACGCCGCGAAGCTGTCGCGTCCCGCGTACGAGAAGCAGGACGCCGGTATCGAGCTGACCGCCGAGAAGGGTGCGATCGCGTCGCCGCGGGTGGTACGGCGCAGCGCGCGGTACGAACTGCACATCATCGACAGCAGGCCTCCGGGGCCGACGACGTCCACGCGCACGGCCGTGCGCACGGCCACGCGCACAGCCGCGAACGGGCAGGCGGCACCTCGGCCGCCGAAGCTCTACAGCCCGCCTTCGGCGGTGTTCGAGCAGCTGCTGGACGGCAGCAGCACCGCCCGCTCGCCGATCTCGCAGCGGGAGGCGCGGCTGCGGCAGCCCTTCGCGGCGGACGAGACCGTTCGGGTGACCGGCGACCGCTTCGTCGTCGCGTACCGGCGCAACAACCGTCAGGCGTTCCCGCCCGCGGCGGCGGGCTCCACCACGTCGAGCTTCCGCAGCGCCGCGACCGCCGCCGACGCCATGGCCGACTGGATCCGCGCGGACGCGACCCTGGCCGGGGAGCTGCACGTCCTGCCGCAGGCCGAGGCCGGCGGAGGCGCGGCGGCCCAGCCGGGCACCTGGACGGTCGCGAACCCGCCGCCGGCCGCCGTCGCGGGCGCCGACGCGGTACGGCTGACCGGCGGCAAAGTGCTCATCGCGGGCGGCGCCGACGCCGCCGGGAAGGCCGTGGCCGGCGCCGCGGTGTACGACCCGATCGCCGCGACCTGGGCCGACGCGACCCCGCCGCTGGCGACGGCCCGGCACCGCCACACGACGACGAAGCTGGCCGACGGACGCGTCGTGGCCGCGGGCGGGCTCGGCGCCGGCAACGCCCCGCTGGCCTCGATCGAGGTGTTCGAGCCGGTCGCCGCCGTCTGGAGCACCCCGCAGGCGAAGCTGAACACCGCCAGAGCCGGGCACTCCGCCACGGCGGCAGGCGAGCGGCTGCTGGTCGCGGGCGGCACCGGAGCCCGGGGCGCCGCGCTGGCGTCGGCCGAGCTGCTCGATCCGGGCACGCTGACCTGGACCGAGGTCGCGCCGATGGGCTGCGCCCGCACCGGCCACCAAGCGGTGCCGATCGACGGCAAGGTACTCGTCATCGGCGGCGCGCTGCCGACCGGCGAGGGCGAGCGCGCGCTCGCGTTCTGCGAGATCTACGACCCGGAGACCAGGGCATGGACGCCGACCGGCAGCCTGCTCACCCCGCGGAAGGGCCACCAGGCGACGCTGCTGGGCGACGGCCGGGTACTGGTGACCGGCGGCGACGCGGTACCCGGCGTCCCGTACCGCCCGGACAGCCTGGCCTCGGCCGAGCTGTACGACCCGGACACCGGGACCTGGACCCGCGTCCCCGACATGCCGGGCGGCGGCCGCAGCGGCCACCGCAGCGTCTGGACGCCCGCCGGCGCGGTCGTGACCGGCGGCACCGGACGCCCACGGCCCACCACCGGCTACCGCGCCGCCGTCGTCTTCGACCCGAACTCCAGCACCTGGACGACCACCGCCCCCCTGGGCACCGGCCGATGGGACTTCCCGGCCGTCGACCTCGCGGACGGCCGCGTCCTCGTGACGGGCGGCCTTTCCCTGGCCGGAGGGGCCGCCCCCGGCCCCGATCCCGCCGAGCTGGCCGCCACCGCCGAGATCTACCTCCCCTGAAGATCCCCTGAAGAAGGGTGCAACGCGATGACCACTGCCACACTGGCGGCCGACGCGTGGTCGTCCGCCCCCGCCTACGCCGCGGCGGTGAGCTGGTCCGGCCAGCACGACGCGGCCGTGGTGCTCAAGGACGGCAAGAAGGCGCTGGTCGCGGGCGGCGCCGATGCCGCGTCCGCCGCCGTCCGGCAGAGCGCGGTGTACGACCTGGAGCAGAACACGTGGGCGGCGCCCGTCCTGCTCGGCACGGCCAGGCAGCTGCACGCGCTGACCCTGCTGCCGAGCGGAAAGGTGCTGATCACCGGCGGGAGGGGCGGCCCCGGCGCGCCCGCGCTGGCCACCGCCGAGCTGTACGACCCGGCCGAGGGCACCTGGACGGCAACGAGGCATCCGATGGCCGCCGGACGCTGGGGGCACAGCGCGGTCCTGCTGTCGAACGGCCAGGTCCTGGTCGCGGGCGGCAGTACCGTCAGGCCGGGCGGCACGGTGATGGCGGTGCGCTCGGCGGAGCTGTTCAACCCGGCGGACGAGACCTGGACCGCCGCGAAGGACATGACCGACGCCCGCACCGGGCACACCGCGGTCGTCCTCCAGGCCGGCAAGAAGGTGCTGGTCTGCGGCGGCAGCGTCCCGGTGGGGACGGCCGACGACCCGGCGCTGGCGTTCTGCGAGCTCTACGACACCGACGACAAGACCTGGACGCCGACCGGCGGCCTGCGCCGCCCGCGCAGCGCGCACACCGCGACGGCGCTGTCCGATACGACGGTGCTGGTCACGGGGGGCCGTGCGCCCGGGGCGCCCGGCGACGGCAGCTTCGACCCGTTCGCCCGCGCCACCGCCGAGGTGTACAACCTCACCCCGGGAACCTGGCAGGACACCGCGCCGATGCCCGCGGGCCGGGCGTTGCACCGCGCGGTCTCGCTGGGTTCGGGGAAGGTCCTGGTGGTCGGCGGCACCGACGACGTCCGCAATGAGGCCGGCTACCGCAGCGCCCTTGAGTACTCCGCCGGCGCGTGGACGCAGGTGCCCGGCCTCGCCGAAGGCCGGTGGGGCTTCGCCGCCGCGGCCTCCGGAGCCAAGGTGATCGTCGCGGGCGGCGTGGCCCGTGCCGGGCTGGCCGCCGCCGGGCAGGGCACCGAGCTGACAAAGACGTCCGAGCGGCGCGGGAGCGGTTCGTGAGCGCGAACGCGTACTCCTTCCTGCCCTGGCTGCGGACGGGCCTGACGACACAGATCACCGAGCCGCCGGGGACCGCGCCCCGGGCCACGATCAACGTCCGGCTGAAGCTGACCGGGGACGCCCTCAAGGACGGCGACCTCCCGCCCAGCCGCCCGGTCGAGCAGCCGCTGCAGATCTACGGCCCCGGCGACGTGATCGGCGTCGACCCGCGGGCGATCTCGCGGGTCGAGCCGCTGCCGTACATCGCCACCTTCGAGCCCAACTTCCTGGCGCACATCGAGTTCTACGACGAGGTCTTCCCGTGGCGGTACAGCCCGGCCCCGCCGGACGGCGCCACGAAACGGCTGGCGCCCTGGCTCGCGTTGATCGTCCTGGCCGGGACGGAGTTCGACGACGGCGCCGCGCCTGACCGGCCGCTGCCGTTCATCACCGTCACCGACCCGCGGGCGCTGCAGCCGTCCGGTGAGCTGGGGGCGTGGGCGCACGTCCACGTCAACGGCGAACTCGACGTCCCGCTGGCGGTCGACGATCCCGCTGACATGGGGGCGGCGCTCGCGAACCTCGGCCGCGTGCTGCGTGAGGCGCCCGACAGCGCGTGCTCCCGGGTGATCTGCCCGCGGCACCTGTCGCCGAAGACGAACTACGACGCGTTCCTGGTGCCGGCGTTCGAGACCGGGCGGCGGGCCGGGCTCGGCATCGAGCCCGGCGCGATCGCGGCGATGACGCCGAGCTGGGGTGTGCCGCAGGACGTGGCCACGGGCCAGCTGCCCTACTACCACCGCTGGTCGTTCACGACGGGCTCGGTGGGCGACTTCGAGTACCTCGTCCGGCTGCTGAAGCCGTTCGAGGCCAAGGACCCGGTCGGCCGCCGCGACATCGACGCGCACCGCGAGCCCGGCTTCGGGCTGCCCGGCGTCACCACGCCGACCAAGCCCGACGGCGTGCTGCGGCTCGGCGGCGCCCTGCAGCTGCCCGACTCCGACGAGAACCCCGACGCCTGGGAGAACTGGGACAACTACTACAAGCTGCGGCCGCTGCCGTGGCCGCAGTACCCGACCCAGTGGCAGCAGGCGATGGCCGGGCTGATCAACCTGGCCGAGGCGTACCAGCGGCAGCCGGTGGCGACGGCGAACGCCGAACTCGCGCCACGGGGCTCCGACCTAGAAGGCCAGACCGACCCGGTGATCACGCCGCCGCTGTACGGGCGCTGGCACGCGCTCACGCCGCAGTTGCTGGTCGACGCCGAGGGCGACCCGGTCGGCGACGCCGTGCTGCACAACTGGGTGCACCGGCTCAACCTGGACCCGCGCTTCCGGGTGGCCGCGCAGTTCGGCGCGCAGGTCGTCCAGGAGCGGCAGGACGAGCTCATGGCGGCCGCCTGGAACCAGCTCGGCGAGGCCCGGCGGGCGAACGAGAAGATCCGGGCGGCGCAGCTCGCACGCGAGGTCGGCAACCGCCTGCACGACAAGCACTTCGACCTCCCCACCACGCCCCTGGCCGCCACCGGTTCACGTGACGCCACCGGTTCGCGCACCGCCGCCGAGCCGCTCGCCGCCGCGGAGCCGCCGCCGTTGGCCTCCGCCAGGACGCTGACGCTGACCGCGCCCGCGCACGGCCGGGTGATCGAACGCGTGCCCCAGGCGCTCTCCGCACTCACGGACCCCGGCGAGCAGCTCGCGGTCGGGTTCAAGGTCGCGCGCAGCCGCGTCGCGGCGGCCCCGGTGTCCGCGCCGATGCGCCGGATCACCCGGCCGGGCTCGCGGCTGATGAAAGTGCTGGAGTTCCCTGAGGTCAGGCCCGCCGAGACGCTCGTCTCGCGCATCGACGAGCTGCACATCGCGGCCGCGCCCTCGAAGGGCACCCCACCGGCCGTCGTCACGCCCGCCGAGCTGGACGAACGCCTCCCGCCGAAGCCCCCGGGCCATCCGGTCGACGTCCTGGCCCTCAACCCGCTGTTCGAGCTGCGGCAGTACGGCGAGACCGCCACCACGCCGGTGGGGGACCGCGACAGCGACGAGGCCGCGGCGTTCAAGCGCGCGCTCCGCGAGCTCTACGCGGGCTGGGACGAAGCCGCCGCGGGCGGTCACGTCGCCGACCCGCCGAAGCTGGGCGTGACCGACGCCACCACCGACATGATGACCGGCCTGAGCTCGGACAAGACCGTCCTGGACAACCTCCTCGCCTCGCTGAACCTGCCGGACCGGCTGAGGCCCGCCACCGGCGAACTCTCCGAGCTGACCGAGGTGATGGCCTACCCGGTGTTCGACATGCCGATGTACGAAGACCTGCTGAAGATGTCGGTGGACACGTTCGTGCCCAACCTCGGCCTGATCCCGGCGAACTCGATCACCCTGCTGGAGAACAACCGCCGGTTCATCGAGTCCTATCTGGTCGGGCTCAACCACGAGATGGCGCGGGAGATGCTGTGGCGGGAGTTCCCGTCCGACTCGCGCGGGACCCCGTTCCGGCAGTTCTGGGACCCGCGGACGGCGCTTCCCGAGCCGGACGAGCCGGCCCGCGCGCGGCGCGAGCGGCTGTACGACATCCCGCCGATCCACAAATGGAGCACCGCCACCGTGCTGGGCGGGAACAGCCGCCGGAAGAACGACCTCGTGCTGGTGATCCGCGGCGAGTTGCTGAAGAAGTATCCGAACGCGGCCATCTACGCGCATAAGGCGGCCTGGCCCGTCCTGAAGGACCCGCCCGGGACGCCCGACACCAGCGGCGAGCGCGAGCTCGCGAGGCTTCCGGCGAACCTGCCCCCGCCGCCGCACCTGGTCAAACTGCCGATCTACGAGGCCAGGGCCGAGCCCGACGTCTACCTGCTCGGCTTCGACCTCGACGCGGACGAGGCGCGCGGCGAGGGCGGCGACCTGGGCTGGTTCTTCGTGATCAAGGAGCGTCCGGGCGACCCGCGGTTCGGCGTGGACGAGGACCCGCCGGGCGGGCCGCCTCCGGTCGAGGTGTGGAACGACCTGTCCTGGGGCCGCGTCGACCCGCAGGACCGGCACGGCTTCATCCAGTTCGACGCCGACATCAAGGTCAAGCTCGCCGACGAGTTCAACGGCGACGAGGACGACCAGGAAAAAGCAGAACAGCGCCTGGACGACGAGAAGATCCTCCCGGGCTGGCAGTCCGACATCAGCTCCGCGGACGTCGCCTACATCCTCTTCCAAGCACCGGTTCTGGTGGCCGTACACGCACAGGAGATGCTGCCGGATGCCCGACCTCAGTCTTGACTTCCCGGTGCTGCTCGGCCCGGTCCGGGTGGAGACGCGGTTCACCCGGGACGAGCTGCTCGTCCGGGTCTTCCCCGACGAGTGGTCCATCGACAAGTTCGAGCCCCGGCCCACCCGGGCCGAGCTCGCCGCGCTGGACGCCTACTGGACGGGCCTCTGGGCGTCCGGCGGGTCGGCGGCGGGGGAGCGGGCCGCCTGGCACGAGCTGGTCGGCCGGGTCCCCGCCGGGCGCGCGGGGTGGCTGCTGCAGGGGTACCGCCCGGCCAATCCGGCCGATCGCCCGACCGGGGTGCCGGCGGAGACGACCGTACTGGTGATCGTCAGCGCCGCACCGCTCGCGGCGAACGACCGCCAGCCCGCCGTCACGTACTGGACGGCCGTCTGGCGCGCGCACGGCGACCGCGCCGAGCTGCGGGACGCCGACATCGCGCTGCTCGCGTCCGTCGGGAAGCCCCGGGCCGACGCGATCCGGGCCCGCCGCCCGCACGGCGTGGACAGCGCGGCGGTCACCAGCGGAAACAACGTCGTGGTGGCGTTCCTCGTGCTGTCCCCGCCGCCCGCGGACCAGATCGCGCCGCAGTCCTGGACCGTGGCCGCGAAGGCCACGCTGCTGCCCGACCGGTTCGTCGTCTTCGGGTATGTGAACGGCGCGCAGGTGTTCTCCAAGCCCGGCGGCCCGGTGCGGCCGGAGCTCGCGGTGAGCCCGGACCCGGGCGAGACGAAGGCGAACCAGCTCAAGATCGATGAGACCACGGGCGTGCTGACCGTGCCGCCCGCGCTGCGCTGGCTGACCGATTTCAAGGAGGCGGTCAACGCCGGGATGGGGATCCGGATCCCCCTCGAAGCCGCGTTCCGGAACGGGGTCGACCGGCTCATCGTGCTGGGCCTGCGGGAGCAGGCCACGCCGGAGCAGTCCGCGACGGCGCTCGGCGGCCTGTTCACGCGCCAGCTCCGCAGCCCGTCCGGGTTCAGCCTGCTGCCGCAGGGGACGCCGACGAACAACACCGAGCAGGCCCCGGCCGGCCAGGACGCCGCGGCCGAGGCGGAGGCGGGGCTGGCCACGGCCGCCGGGTTCGCCGCCACCGCCGCGGACTGGACGACCAAGACCGACGGCGAGTGGTTCGCCGAGCTGCTCGGCCTCGACCCGGCGGTGCTGGCCGGGGTGCCGAACGCCGAGGGCGCCGACCGGCGCGACGCGCGGGCGGCGCACACCGCGCTGTGGCCCGCGACCTGGGGCCACTACCTTCAGGCGCTGCTGAACGGCGTGCTCGGCGACGAGCAGATCGCGCAGACCAGGAGTTTCTTCCTTGAGCACGTGTCCGGGCGCGGCCCGCTCTCCGCGGTGAAGATCGGCCGCCAGCCGTACGGCATCCTGCCGACGACCGTGTTCTCCCGGATGGCCTGGCCGGACGCGGCGAAGCACCGCAAGGCGCTGAACGCGGTCCTCAAGGAGGCGGCGAAGGACTGGCAGGCCGCGCTCGAACACGTCCAGCACCTGAACGGCCCAGCCAACGATGTAGCCGACGACCCGCACCAGAAGTTGCTGGACATCCTGGCCCTCCACCCCACATCGGCGGAGTTCCACCAGCGCTACGCGCAGAGCGTCGAGGACATCTTCAACCGGGAGAACCTGCGCGCGCTCGGCCCCCAGGTGAAGGACGCGCTCGACCAGCTGGCCATGCCGCAGCCGATCCGCGCGCTGCTCGCCCGGCTCGGCCGTCCGACGAGCGACCCGGCGGCCGACCCCGACCTGCTGCGCCGGCTGTTCACCGACGTCCACCATCCGCTGCTGGCGCCGCTCGTCGACGACCGGCCGCTGTCGGAGACCGAGCCGATCCGCGCCTACACCGCCGACCGCCGCAACTACCTGCGCTGGCTCGCCGACCACGCCCGCAACGACCTGGACAAGGTGCGCAAGGAGGAGGGCTTCCTCGACAACCGGCCGCCCTCGGCCCTGCTGTACCTGCTGGCGCGGCACGCGGTCCTGCTGGGCTGGGCGGAGGCCGCGCGGCGGCTCGCGCTCGCCACCCCCGGTTCCGCGGTGCCCGATGTGCGGGACGCGCCGTTCGTCCACATCAAAATCCCCAAGCCGGGCCAGACGATCCCGAGCGAGAGCCGGTACCGCGCGCTGTACTCGACGAACCCGGCGATGACCGGCAGCCAGACCATGCTGGTGCACGAACACCTCCGCACGGTGCTGGGCACCAACCCGGCCGCCGCGGAACTCGACGAGCAGACCAAGGCGCTCGGCCTGCTGGCGGGGCTGCCCACCGCGCGGCTGGAGCGGGTGCTCGCCGAGCACATCGACTGCGCCACCTACCGGCTCGACGCGTGGCGGCTAGGGCTGGCGAACGAGCGGCTGGCCGAGCTGCGATACGGCCAGGACGGTGCCGCACCGCCGAAGCGAGGCGTCCATCTCGGCGCGTACGGATGGCTGGAGAACGTCGCCCGGAGGGAGAGCGACGAGGTCGAGCACGTCACACCGCCCGCCGACCTGGCGACCGTGTTCGGTGCCGCCCCGATCCCGCTCGACACGGACAACGGCGGCTACGTCCACGCGCCGTCGCCCGCCCACGCCCGGACGGCCGCCGTGCTGCGGGCCGGATACCTGGCCAACAGGACGCCGGACACGAGCGCGTTCGCGGTGAATCTGACCTCCGAGCGCGTCCGGCTCGCCCTCACCATCCTGGACGGCATGCGCCAAGGCCAGTCCCTGGCCGCCCTGCTCGGCTACCGGTTCGAACGCGGCCTGCACGACCGCAGGATCGGCCTGGACCGGTACATCGCCGGGCTCCGGCTGAAGTTCCCGCTCCGCGCCAACAAGATCGGCGAGACCGCCCCGGCGCCGGACGATCCCGCGCGTCCCAAGCGCATCGAAGAGGTCGAGGCCCGCATCGTGATCGACGGGCTGGCCCTGCTGCGGCACGTGAACGCGCTGCCCGAGGCGGACCAGCGCTACCCGTTCGGCTTCACGGACCTGCAGCCCGCCGGCGAGGGCGTGGTCGCCGACGTCGGCAAGGAGATCGACGCGCTGCGCAACGTGCACGACGCGCTCGCCGATCTCGCCGTGGCCGAAGGCACGCACCAGGCGCTGCAGGGCAATCCCGAACGCGCTTCGGCGACCATGGACGCCTACGCCAAGGAAGGCGTCGCGCCCGAGCCGTCCGTCGTGGAGACCCCGCGCAGCGGCACCACCCTGACGCACCGCTTCGGGCTCCAGCTCATGGCGGATCGTCCCCCCGGCCTCGGCACGCCCCGCGCCAGGGCCGAACCGGCGGTGAACGCCTGGCTGCCCGCCGTGCTCCCGGGCCCCACGGCCGTGGCCGCGCTGGTCACCTGGCGGGATCCGGACGACGGCGCCAAGCGGCACCGCCTGGTGACCCAGCACGAGACCGGCCTGGACGCGATCGACCTGCTCTGGGCCCTGCGCCCGGCGGACGAAGCGGCGATGACCGACCTGGACGACCGGATCCTCGGCGTCGTCATCGAGCAGTCGAAGCCGCGCCCGGACGTCGAGCTGACGATCGAGTACACCACCCGCATCTCCGACCAGGACGGCGTCGGATTCTCCGGCAAGATCGGCTTCTTCGAGCTGTCGCCGCTGGTCGCGGCGCTGCGCACGCTGCTGACGACCGCGCGGCCGCTGCGTCCGAGCGACCTGGCTCCGGCCGCCGGGAGCGCCCCGGTCGCCCGCGCCGCGGACGACGCCGTATCGCTGCCGCGGGAACGCCCGGCCAAGGTCCTGGAGGCCCTGACCGGCCTGCGGGACGACGTCGCCGAATTCATCGCCGACCTCGGGGAGCTGTACCCCGCCGGCGCGCCCCCGGCCCGCGCCGCGTTGATCAGCGGGATCGACACCTTCCTCGGCCGGTACGCGAAGCTGACCGTGGCGGCCGGCGGGTTCGGCCTGGTGCGCAGCAGCTGGGGCGAGGTGGCGCTGTGGCGGCGCGGCGTGTTCACCGCCGTCCTGGCCGCCGCCGCCGAGGCGGCCGCGCGGATGACCCGCGCGCTCCAGGCCGCCGACCTGCTGCTCGCCCAGTACGACGCGCTGCCGCCGTCCACCCCGGTCGAGGAGCGGTTCCGGATCCTGCAGCAGGCCGAGGGCCTGCTCACCACCATGCCGGGCCCGCGCCCCCCGGACGTGGACGACCTCCGGGACCGCGTGGACGACCTCCGAGACGACTTCGACGACCGCCTGAAGAAGCTGAAGCAGATAGCCAAGACCAACAAGACGACGCTGAGCGGCCTGCTCGCCGAGGTCGCGGCACAGCTGCCGCTGACCGACGTCGATCCCGCCGGGCTGGACCTCACGCCCTACGAAGACCAGGTCGTCGCGTTCGGCCGCGAGCTCCTCACCCGCGCCGGGAAGCTGAAGGACGAGCTGTCCGCCCGCGCCGAGGCCGCGAACAAGGCGCTGGAGACCCACGACAAGACCATCCCCGGCCCGGACCGGGTGCAGGCCGCGCTCGACGCCCTCAAGGCCCTGCTCGGCGAGGACGTCCTGGCCGTGCCCAAGTTCACCCCGCCGAGCCAGCTCCTCCAGCAGTTGAGCAGGGCGCGCAACGACAGCGACCGGCTCGTCGCGCACCTCACGCCCGCCCGGGACTTCCCCGTCGACGACTGGCTGCACGGCATGGCCCGCGTCAGGGAGAAGCCGCGGCTGTGGGAGAAGACGGTGACCCTCGCGAGCGGGCTCCTCGGGCCCGGCGGACTGCTCGGCATCCTCGGCTGGAAGGAGCCGGCGCTGTCGCCCGTCCAGCTGCCGCACGTCGCGGGCGACCACTGGCTGGCCATGGAATTCGCCAAGGACCCGAACCTGCCCGACCAGCTCGGCGAGGACCGGCTGCTGTTCACCGCGCACTACACGTCCCCGCTGATCGGCGACCAGTGCGGGCTGGTGTTCGACGAATGGACCGAGGTGATCCCGGCCGAGCGCGAGACCACCGGCATCGCGATGCACTACAACGGCCCGGACGCCGAACCCCCGCAGGCGATGCTCCTCGTCGTCCCGCCCGTCCGCGACCCCGCCGGCCGCTGGACGCCCGGCGACCTGATCGACGCGATCGTCGAGACCTTCGACCTCGCGAAGACCCGCGCCGTCGAGCCGGAGCATCTCGGCGGCACGGCGTACGCGCACCTGCTCCCGGCCACGGTGATGTCGGCGACCCGGCGGCAGATCACCATCGGCACCGACCTCGCGATCGCCAACCTGCGCTGGAGGGCCGCCCATGAGTGAGCCGAACCCCGTCCCGCCTACGTTCGCCGAAGAACTGGCCGGACGCCGCCACCCGACGGTGGGCGTGTGGAACCGGCTGGAGGGCCGCCCCCGCACCGCCGACTTCGAGCGGGCGCTGCGCGTCGAGGTGCGCGACCCGCTGTGGATGCTGACCCGGCAGTGGCAGCTCGGCGAGTTCCGCGGGACGGACGCGGGATCGCCCGTCACCGCCACCTACTCGGTCAGCCCCTCGCGGCCAACCCGGTTCCGCCCGCACGGCGGCCCGCCCGAGGACCTGCCCACCGACCGTCCGCTGGAGACCATGGCGGAGCGGCGGCTGCTGCCGTTCGCGTTCGGCGACGAGGAGATCGCCTTCGACCTGCGCGTGATGATCGGCCACCGGTGGCTGAAGCTGCTCGGCAAGCACAACCTGCTCGGCCTGGACCTCTTCCGCTTCGAGAGGCAGTACATCGCCAAGTACCCCATCCAGCTGCCGGACCCGGAGCACCCCGCGAAAGAGGACACCGCCCGGCTCGCGCATCCCGAGGTCTGGGCGACGATGCAGACGATCGCCGGCCGCCGGATGGACGGCTACCTGCTCTACCGGCACATCAAGGGCGGCGGGAACGCCGCCGACGGCATCAACGGGCTGCTGCACCGCGCCACGCTCAACAGTCTCGGCAAGCGCCTGGTCGCCTGGTTCGACGCGCTGATCGACCAGCCGACCGGCGTCACTCCCGAACGCCCCGACGGCGACGCCACCTGGGACCCGCGCCGCCTCGAACACCGCTTCTCCGTCTCCGCCTCGGTGCCCGGCGGCGAGAAGGTCGTCACCGCCCAGGAATACCCCGGCGGCGAACTGGACTGGCACGCCTTCTCCGTCGACCCCGGACCGCCCCTCGGCGGGACGAGGCCCCCGGAGAAGACGCTCAGCCGCACGGTCTTCCCGGCCCCGGTCCGCTTCTCGGGAATGCCGCTGCCGCGCTGGTGGGCGATCGAGGACGGACGCACCAACTTCGCCGCCGTCCGTCCGGACAGCACCGACCTGGCGCGCCTGATCTTCCTGGAATTCGCGCTGGTGTTCAGCAACGACTGGTACCAGCTGCCCTGCGACCTGCCCGCGGGCACGATGAACAAGATCCGCGGCCTGGTCGTCACCGACGTCTTCGGGGAGAGGCTCTGGATCACCCCCGCCGGCGCCGGCGACGACGAGGACCAGCGGCGCTGGTCGATGTTCACCCTGGACACCATCGGCGCCGACCACGTGCCCGCGGACACCGACCTCCTGCTGCCGCCGAGCGTCCCGAAGGTCGCCGAGGGCCCCGCGCTGGAAGAGGTCCTCCTGATCCGCGACGAGAACGCCAACTTGGTCTGGGGCATCGAGCAGACCGTACGGATGCCGACCGGCGAACCCCGCCGCGGCAGCGAGGCCGCGGCCGAGGCCCTGGCATTCCGTCAACGCCACGCAGAACCGACGCCCGACGAAGAAGACCCACCGCGCGCCCCCCTTTCCTACCAGGCGATGAACGCCATCCCGGAACACTGGATCCCGTTCATCCCAGTGCGCGTGCCAGGCGACAATCGCGAAATCCAGCTCCAGCGCGCGGCGATGCCCAGCGTCGTGGACGGCCGGCCCGTCCCGGCCCGCACCACCCTCCTGCGCCACGGCTTCGACGCGGGAACGCAGTACTTCGTGAACGAGGAGGAGGTGCCACAGGCTGGCACTCGCCTGTCGGTCGCCTTCAACCGGACCCGCTGGCGGGACGGCCGCGTAGTGCTCTGGCTCAGCGCCCACCGCGGCGTAGGCCGCGGCGAAGCCTCAAGCGGCCTCCGCTTCGACACCCTGATCAACACCCCGACGACGCCGACCGAAGCCCTACGGGGGAGCTGACCGGTCCTCGCCCGCAGTCATCTGCCGGTCTCTTTGAGAATGGCCAGGGCGAGCCCGGTCGCGCCCAGGAACGCCATGAACCCGGCGATGGCCTGGGACGCCGAAAGCCCGGCTGCGATCCCTGTCGCCAGACCGGCGACCACGCCGACGGCGACGGCGCTCCCGACACGATTCATCTCGTCGCTCCCGTCGTCACCGAGGCCAGGTGAACCGGCTCGTGGGTCCCCGCATGTATTTGCGGATGGCCGCCAGGGCGTCGTCCATCGACGCGTGCACCCCGAAGATCGTGTCGAGCATTGTGTTGGCCAGAAGCCGACGCGGACGTTGATTGGGGCAGACCACGGAAAACCAGTCGCCGTGCAGACGAAGCCGGAACCGGAACATGACGAGGACACCGAGCGCCGTCGAGTCGATGAAGTCTATTCCGCTCAGATCGATGACGATGTTCACCGAGGTCGCCTTGCCGGGATCGTCCAGCCATTCCAGGAGCGCGTTCCGCACCGGCCAGGCGGTGTGGACGTCGAACTCGTTGTCCGTCGTCCTGATCTTCGCGACGACGATCCCCGGTTCCAGTTCGTAGATGTGGACCAGTGTTCCCTTTGCTTCGACGGCCACTTCGCGAGGCGCTTCACCGGCGGTCTCGCCGGTGCCGGTCAGCCGGGCGAGTTCCCGCCTGATGTCCTCCTCGGCGGCGACCTGGTCCGCGTCGCCCGGCTCACCGCGGCCGGTCGGAGGCTCCTGGCACCGCTCCGGCAGGACGTCGTCATACCCGTCCAGCGAGATCGTGGATTCCGCCGCCGAGAACTTGCGCAGCGCGTCAGTGGCGGCGTTGCGCAGGCACGTCGTCAGGTAGGCGCTCGGGCCGTCCTTGACTTCCGTCCCGGGATTGAGGTACTTGACGCCGACGGTTTGGCGAGAGTCGGGCGGTGGGGAGCGGCCTCGATACACCGTGCTAACTTTCTAGCATGCTAGCCTGCCTGGATGGGTGAGGCGGAGGTCAAGCAGTTCAACGTGTACCTGCCGGTACCGCTGATCAAGCGGGTCAAGCATCACGCGATCGAGACGGGTATGTCCCTGTCGGCGTTGGTCGCCGACGCGTTGCGCACCTACCTCGACGACGCCCACGGGCAGCAGGAGCGCACATCCGAGAAGGAGTCATGACATGGCGACTGAAGGGTTCGAGGCGGTGTTCTTGGAAACCCGCAACTGGGGGAAGACCGCGAGGTTTCTCCAGGCCCTGGGATTCGAACTGGAGATCGCCACCGGCGAGGGCTCCGGCGTGTTCCGCAACGGCGAGGGGCCCTATCTCATAGTCACGGAGTGCCCCGAGGACCGGCAGCCCGGGATGCAGGTCGCGTTGAAGGTGGCCGACGCGGCACGGTTCGACCCCGATCCGGCCGTGGAGGTGGTCACCCCGTTCCAGGACACCCACTACGGGACCCGGGAGATGACCGTCCGCGATCCCGACGGACGGCTGTGGAGCTTGCAAGCCCCACCCGAGAGCTAGCACGTGGACTACAGGGGGAGTTCTCAGATGACGAGCAGTGATCTTCGGGGAGCGGTCAAGGGCCGGGTGCTGGAGCGCGGCGACGACGGCTTCGACGCAACCCGCAAGCCCTGGAACCTGGCCATCGAGCAGCCGGTGGCTGCCGTGGTGGAGGCCGAGGACGCCGATGATGTGGCCGCGCTGGTCCGATACGCGCGTCGGTCGGGCCTGACGGTCACCGCCCAGGCCAATGGTCACGACGCCTCGGGCGACGTGGAGGGGGTGATCCTTCTGCGCACCAATCGTCTGGACGGCGTCCGGCTGCACGAGCGGGAGCGGCTGGCCCAGGTCGGCGCAGGGGCGAACTGGGGGCAGGTACTGGCGAAGACGGGGCCCGCGAACCTGACCGGACTGGCCGGCAGTTCACCGGTGGTCAACGTGGCCGGGTACACGCTGGGCGGCGGCCTGTCCTGGTTCGGCCGCAGATACGGCTGGGCCGCCGACAGCGTGCGCGCCCTCGACATCGTCGACGCCGACGGCGACCGGACCCGGGTGAGCGACACATCGGATCCGGAACTGTTCTGGGGACTGAGAGGCGGCGGCGGCGACTTCGCACTGGTGACGTCACTCGAATTCGATCTGCATCCGGCGCCGTCGGTGTACGGCGGGCGCGTGATCTGGCCGGGTGCGCGCAGCGGCGAGGTGTTCGAGGTCTTCCGGAAGATCACCGACGAGGCGCCACCGGAATTGACCGTCTGGTTCAACCGATTCGGATTCCCCGGAGCCCCGCCCATGGCGGGCCTGGACCTGACCTACCTCGGCGACCCGCGCGAAGGGGCGGCGCTGGTGCGCCGGATCGACACGATCGACGGCGTGATCAGCGACAACCGTGGCGTCGTGGCAGTGGCCGACCTGGGGGCGATCACCGGCGAACCGACCAGCCCGACCCCCGCGGCAACCCGCGCGGAGCTACTGACCGACCTGCACGAGACCCTGGCGACCGAGCCGATCGACCCGCTGATCAGCATCCAGGTCCGGCATCTGGGCGGTGCGCTGGCCGAGCCGGGCTCCGGTGCGGCTGGAGCACTGGCCGAGCCCTACCTTCTCCAGATGATCGGTCTGGGGGCCGATCCGGAAATCGCGCACGCCGCCCGCGGCAGACAGGTCCAGATCGTCGAGCAGCTCGGCGCCGTCGCCTCTGGACGCAAGCCGTACACGCTGCTGGCCCCCGAAGAAACGGCGGCCGACGCATTCCCCGAATCCGCCCTCACCCGGCTGCGCGAACTCAAGCGCTCCCGCGACCCGCACGGCGTCTTCCGCGCCAACCACAGCGTCCTCACCTAACGACCCCTGCCCAGGAGCAATGTGCTCGACCGGACACGCGACCAGGGAAGGTTATGAGTACCGGGCCTGCATCAAGCTTGGCGTTAAGGGCCTGGACGACCCGGCCAAGGCGATCGGCCAGGCCTATCAGCGGGTATGCGTGGACCTGCACACCCTGACCGAGGTCGGCCTGTACGGATACCACCAGGTTTCCCCGCAGCACCGACTGTGGATCTGGGAACCGACCTGGAACAAGCCCGCCAAGACCTCCCGATCGGCCGCTGAGCCAGCTTCGCCCGGCTCGGGCCACTGCCGCCGACGACGCGGCGTCCTGGCTGGGCCGATGGCTGTGTGCGCTGGGCGTACCCGCCCAGGATCTTCGTTTGGCAGGACGCGGCGACAAAAAGGGCAGCAAGTCCGACGTCACCGCCGGCGTGAACTGGGTGACCAGGAACGCGGTCAAGCCGGCCGTGGTCAACATGAGCCTCGGTGGCGGCCGGAGCTTCGTCGAGGACCTGTTCGTCAAGGCCTCGGTCCTATCCGGGCTCACGTACGCGGTCTCCGCGGGCAACGACGACATCGACGCGTGCCGGCGCTCCCCCGCCGCGGTGCCCGAAGCGATCACCGTGGGCGCCACCACGAGCACCGACGCCCGCGCCTCGTTCTCCAACCACGGACTTGCCTGGACATATTCGCGCCGGGCAGCTCCATCAGGTCCGCCGGACACGAGGATGACACCGGCGCGCGCCTCAGCTCCGGGACGTCGATGGCGAGCCCGCACGTGGCCGGTGCCGGCGCCCCGTATCTGGAGAACCACCCGGCCGCCAAGCCCCCGGAGGTCACCCACGTACTGGTGAACAACTCCACCAAGGGGATCGTCGGCGACGCAGGGCCTGATTCCAAGAACCGGCTGCTGTTCACCAACACCTCCGACACGCAGGTGCAGGTCCCGGACCTGGTGGGCGACTCCCTCCAATGCCCCACGATGTGACGCTTGTCACATACCTCGATTGAACGTTCATCGACCCCTGGTCGTGTATCCGGGTAAACGAGCCGAATCCCCGCGGCGGCTCCGACGTTTGGGGGCGCGGTGGAGTTCGGGACTGGTGGCGATGTCGGCGTCGTGATCGATGTGCTCGGTTCTGTGACTGTGTGCAGCGAGGGTCGCCCGATCTCGCTGCCCAGGCGGCGCAGAAGCCTGCTGGGCCTGCTGGCGCTGCGGGCGGGGACGGTGGTCACGGTCGGGCAACTGGTGGACGGCCTGTGGGGCGAGGAGCCGCCGCCGACCGCGGTCCGGACGTTGCACAGCCATCTCGCCAAGCTCGGCGCGACCCTCGCGGCAGGCAGCCGGGACCGGATGATCCTCCGGCGGGACCCCGGCTACCTGCTCGCCGTGAACGCCGTGGACGTCGATCGGAACCGCTTCGAGGAGCTGGTCGCCGACGGGCGGCGCGACAGCGCGCGGGGGGCCTACGGGGAGGCCGACCGCGCGTACCGCGCCGCACTGGAGCTGTGGCGCGGCCGGTCGCTCGCCGACTGCAGCGTGCACGGCTGGGCGGCCGCGGAGGGCGCCTATCTGGCCGAGCTCTGGCTCGACTCGCAGGAGGGGCTGCTCGGCGCCCAGCTGGCGACCGGGACGGCGGAGGGCGCGCCGGCCGGGATTGACCGGTTGCTCGCCGAGCACCCGCTGCGGGAGCGGCTGTGGGAGCTGCGCATGGTCGCCTTTCTGGTCGCCGGCCGGACCGCCGAGGCGCTGGAGACCTACCAGCGGGCGCAGCGGACCCTGGCGGCGGAGCTCGGTGTCGGGCCGGGCGCCGGACTGCGCCACATCAGGGCCGGGGTGCTCGCGGGCCGGTCCGATCCGCGGTCGCTGCTCAGGATGGCTCCCGCACGCCATGACCGGGCTCGCCGCTGACCCGCGCAGATGGTCGGTGAGGCTCGGTGCGTGCGCCCGATCAGCATCGGCTCTGCTACGTACTTTCTTCGGGGGAGTTATGCGGTTTCGGATTCTTGGGCCGCTTGAGGTGTTGGACGGCGAAGCCTGTGTCACGGTTGGCGGACCGCAGCAGCAGGCGTTGCTGGCCGTCCTTTTGTTGCACGCCAACCGGGTAGTTTCTAGCGATCGGTTGATCGATCATCTGTGGGCAGATCAGGCTCCTTCTGCGGCGCGCGAGCTATTGCAGGGATGTGTCGCGCGGCTCCGCCGGGCTCTGCCGGCCGACAGCGGGCGGCAGCCAGTTCTCAGGCGTGCGCCCGGCTACATGTTGGAAACCCGGGCGGGTGAGCTCGACCGGGATCGGTTCGAGGAACTGACCGCTGCCGCACACGCGCTGGCCGATGACGCTTCCGCTTCTATAGGCGCGTTGGAGGAGCGGTCTGCGCTACTGACGCAGGCTCTCGCGCTGTGGCGCGGTCCCGTGCTCGATGGGATCTCGCTGGACGTGTGCCAGGTGGAGGCCGTGCATCTGGAAGAGCGCCGCCTCGCGGCACTTGAGGAACGCGTAGAGGTCGATCTGCGGCTCGGCCGGCACACCGACATCGTTGGTGAGCTGCGGTGCTACGTCCGTATCCATCCTCTGCGCGAGCGTTTCTGGGCATTGTTGATGACCGCGTTGGCGCGTGCCGGACGCCAGGGTGACGCGCTGGCCGCGTTCCGGCAGCTTCGAGAGAACCTCGTGGAACAGGTGGGTGTCGAGCCGTCGGCCTCGCTGCAACAGCTGCACCGGCAGATCCTGTCCGGAGCCGAGGCGTCCACCGTCGCGAGCGCTTTCGCCGCCCAGATCCCCCGCCAGATCACCCGTACGCCTGTGGTCGATGGCGCCGTCGAGTCGCCCGCACATCCAGCGTGCCCGTCGCGCCGGACGGTAGGACACGGCGGTGGTCCGTGCCCTTCCGGCAGTCGGATCCGAGCTGGCCGCCGCCGCGCGCGCCGCCGCGAGCCAGTGCCGCCGGCTGAGCAGCTGGTGCGCTTCACCGCCGTGAACGGTCGTCGGGTCGCATGGTCTGCGGTTGGCTCGGGGCCTGTTCTGGTGACCGGGGGCTGGTTCTGCAGTCACCTGGAGCTGGACTGGCGCAACCCGGCTTTCCGGAAGTTCGTCACCGCGATTGCCGAGCACTTCACCATTGTCCGGTACGACAGCCCTGGCAGGGGCCTGTCTGATCGGGACGCCTTGCCCAGCGCCGACCCGGACGATGAGATTGCCGTGCTGGCGGCCGTGGTGGATGAGGTCGCCGGGACCAACGATCAGGTGGCGCTGCTCGGCGGCTCGTCTGGAGGATGTGTCGCGGCGGCTTATGCGGCGATGTGTCCAGATCGGGTCGAGCGGCTCGTACTGTACGGCAGCTACGCCCACGGCGCACAGATCGCCGAACGACATGCACGGGAATCGATCCTGTCGATCGTTGGCGCACATCCGGGCGTCGGCTCCAGGCTCCTCGCCGACATCTTCGTTCCGGACGGGAGCACCAAGGAACGCGACGAGTTTGCCGCGTTCCTGCGGGCGGCCGCGACACCGGCCATCACTGAATCCTCGCTAAGCATGGTTTACAGCTTGGACGTGCGCGATCGGCTCGGCGCCGTACGCGCGCCCACGCTCGTACTGCATCGTCGTAAAGACCGGGCCATACCGTTCGCGCTCGGACAAGATCTGGCACGCCAGATCCCCGGTGCCTTGCTCATCGCCCTGGAGGGCAAGGACCATCTGCCGTGGCGGGGCGACATGACAACCCTCCTACAGGCCGCGCTCGGCTTCCTAAGCAATAACCCCAGAGTCGGCTGAGCTCTCTGCTGCCTCTGTCGCCCCTGGACCTGGGCCTTCTCCATGGACCTACGCCAGTTCTGGTATCTGAAGCATCCTCGGGATTCCTGCGGAGCGAGGGTGGCGCCGGGGGGCCTGCGACGCGCCGAAGCCGGCCGACGTGACCGCCCTGGTGACCCGAGCGGGCGGCGCCGGTTAGGTGACGAAGGCGGTGTATCGGCCGTTGCAGCGGAGGAGGCTGGCGTGCGTGCCGGTCTCCACGACGCGGCCGTGGTCCAGTACGACGATCTGGTCGGCGTTCCGGACCGTGGACAGCCGGTGTGCGATGGTGATCGTGGTCCGGCCTTGGGTGAGCAGGTCGAACGCCTGCTGTACCGCTCGCTCGGTCGCGGTGTCCAGCGCGCTGGTGGCCTCGTCCAGGACGAGCACGCGCGGGTCGCGCAGCAGCGTGCGGGCGATCGCGATCCGCTGCCGCTCGCCGCCGGAGAAGCGGTGCCCGCGGGACCCGACCACGGTGTCGTAGCCGTCCGGTAGGCCGGTGATCAGATCGTGGATCTGGGCGGCGGTGGCGGCCGCCTCGATCTCGGCGTCGGTCGCCGACGGCCGTGCGGACCGGAGGTTGTCGCGTACGGTGCCGTGCAGCAGGTAGGTCTCCTGGCTGACCATGCCGACGGTCGCGGCGAGGTCGGCGAGCGTGAGGTCGCGCAGGTCGATGCCGTCGAGGGTGACCCGGCCGCCGGTGGGGTCGCGCAGCCGCGGTACGAGCGATGCCAGTGTGCTCTTGCCGGCGCCGGTCTCGCCTACCACGGCCAGCGTCGTCCCAGCGGGTACGTCAAGGGTGACGCCGGCGACCGCGGCCGGGCCGCCACCGGGGTAGGCGACGGTGACGTCCTCGAAGCGTAGCTGGCCGGTGACGGTGGCCGGGTCGATCCGTACGGGGTCGGCTGGGTCGTCGATCTCGACCGGTAGGTCCAGGTACTCGAAGACGCGTCCGAAAAGGGCCAGCGAGCTGCTCACCATGGCGCCGGTGTTCAGCAGGCCCATCATCGGCTGGAGCAGCGCCGACTGCAGGCCGGTGAACGCGACCACCGTGCCGATGGTGGTCGTTTCGGCGTAGCCGGCGCCGACGTAGATCATGGCCGGGATCGCGGAGAACAGGACGTTCAGCGCCACCATCCGCCACCGGCCGGTGAGCTGGGCGCGGAGCTCGAGGTCGACCAGGCGGGTGGAGATCTCGGTGAACCGGGCGACCTGGCCGGGCCCGGTGCCGAGCGTCTTGATCAGCTGGATGCCGTTGACCGAAAGGCTCTCCTCAACCGTGACGGTGAGATCTTCGTACTCGAGCTGCCGCTGGCTGAGTACTCTCCGGCGCAGCGCGGCGACCTGGCGGGTGACCAGCACCGCCGGTGTCGTCACCACGAGCGAGATGAGCATGAGCCGCCAGGACAACGCGGCCATCGCCACGGCAACGGCGAGGACCGTCGTGAGCTGCAACGCGGCCGAGGAGGCGGCCGAGATGATCACGTTCTGCAGGCCTCCGACATCGTTGGCGATCCGCGACTGCACCTCCCCGGCCCGGGTCCGGGTGAAGAACGCGAGCGACTGCCGCTGCAGGTGGGCGAACACCTCAGTCCGCAGCCGGTGCATGATCCGCAAGCCGACCCGGGAACTGATCCAGCCCTGCACCATGCTCAGAACGGCGATCAGCGCCGCCACCGCGACGAGACCGGCACCGAGCTGGTAGAGCAGAGCAAGGTCGCGCCGTGGCAACGCGGTGTCGATGACCGCCCGCACCAGGAACGGTGACACCGTCCCCACCACGGACGTGGCAACGGTGACCGTCAGCATCAGGACCAGCGCCGGCCAGTGCGGCGCGAACAGCCCGCCCAGCCGGTGCAGCGGCACCTGCTCGGGGTCGGCCGGCTCGGTCACCGACCCCACCGCACGGGCAGCAGCAGGGATGGGAGCTGCGGTGCCGCCAGCCGGAGGTAGAAGTAGCCGATCCCGGCCAGGCCGAGCATCAGGTTCGGGCTCTCCTCACTGTGGGTTCCGCACGGCCAGGTGCCGGTACTCGCGTTCCGCTCCAGCCCGTGGTCGGCGACGAGCGATGGGATATCGCGGCCGCCGGCGTCGGCGCCGAGGATCACGCCCGCCTGCTGGAAGGACTCCGCGTTGCCGGGGAGCCCGTGACAGAGCGAGTAGTCGGCGCCGCCACCTTCCAACAGCTGGCGCGTCACCCGCTCGGTGGTGGCGAGCGCCGTGGTCGCGTCCTGCCGCCACTGCGGCTCGCCGAGCTGCTCGTAGGCGTACAGGCGGGACAGCGCGATGCCCGGGGCTCCGGTGCACCACAGCGGGGTGTACACGCGGGCCCGGCCGGCGTCGGTGTGGCGCCGAAAGTCCGGCCAGTCGCCTTCTTCGACGCTCAGCCAGCGGTTCTCATAGCGCATCGCGTTACGGGCGGCCGTCGCGAACAGTTCCTCACCGGTCAGCCGGTACGCCTCGATCAGCGCGACGGCCACTCCCGCCGTGCCGTGCGAGAGTCCGGTGAGATCACGCTGAGCGGATATCCGGAATGAGTGCCAGGACCAGCCGGTGCGGGTCTTGCGGGCGGTTCGTAGCAGCCAGCCGGCGGCCGTTGCCGCCGCCTCGGCCAGCGCGTCCTCGCCGGTGTAGCGATGTCCCAGGACAAGCGCCAAGACGGTGCCGGCCATGCCCGACATGAGGTCGAACTCCGGCCGGCCCGGCGACTCGACGTCCTGCCCGTCGATCGCCTCGACGAGCCGGCAGACCTCACGCAGCAGGCCGGTCCCGGCGTCGACGAACTCCGCGGCGTCCAGCAGCAGCCCGGTGCGAAGCGCGGCCACCCCCATTCCGGACCAGCCGGTGTAGAAGGCCACGCGCATGTGGGGATCGAGCTCCTCGCGCCGGGAGAACGCATGCCGCATCGCCGCCAGCGCCGTCGGCCGGAACTCATCCTGGCCAGTGGTTGTGCGCAGCTGGGCGAGGAACAGTGCGACGCCGCTGCTGCCGGCGTACAGGTTCGGGCCGAGCGCTCGGTAGGTCAACGCGAGCCTCGCGCCGTTCCGGTTCCGCAGATCCAGCGGTTCGGCGCCGACCCAGTTGCAGCGGTCTCCCGACCAGATGGCTTCGGCCACCAGCCGGGCGCCGATTCCCACCGCAGCCGACAGCTGCCGGTCCGCGGTGTCGGCGGCGGGGCTGTAGCCGGGCGCGGTCATGAGACGCCAACCAGGTCGGGACTCAAGTGCGCGGCGTCCAGATCGATGCGGGCTTCGGCAAAGCGTTCTTCCACGGCGGCCAGTACGGTCGCGTCGTCGGCCCATCCCGATTCGTGCGACCGCACCAATGCCTCGGCGAGCAGCCGGCAGCGGTGCTCCCCGAAGCTTCTCCCTGTTCCCGGGTCTTCGGCGAAACCCAGACCAGGGGCCAGTTGGGCGGTGAACACCGGCGTACGCGGGGAGAGGAAGCCGGCGATCTCGGCGTGCAGGGCGAGCATCAGATCGGCCAGCGCGGGATAGTCGTCGCGGGGCAGATAGATGACTCCCGCGTCGCACCGCATGAAGGTGTTCGGGTCGTTCGGCACCTTGAGGTTGAACGCCGCCGCCGCGGAGTTGAGCAGCCGAGTCGCGGCCGCGACGAACGGGGCGGCCCCGTCCGGGCGCAAGTTCCAGTACAGGCGTACGGGCCGTCGGCTGTCCATCGGACGGTCGCCGCAGGCCAGGTAGAAACCGGGGGAGGCCCAGAAGAGTTCCTTGGGCAGCCGTAGTGCAGCCCACTCGCCGGAGGCCGGCACGTCGGCCGGTGTCGTCCGGGTCAGCTCGTCCGCCATGACGGTCAGTTCCAGCCCGTTCTTGACGACCATCACTCCGTACTCGTCGGTTCCCCGCACCTGCCAGCCGCCGTCCAGATGTCCCTGCCCGCAGTTCGCCGCCGACAACGCGGCCTCGAAATCGTGCCGGCTCGCTGACAGCCTGTTGACATGCCATCGCGTCCGCTCGGCTCGACCGTGTCGGTAGAAGTCGGTGTACAACCGGCTGGACAACTGGTCCACGAGATAGTCCCGGGTCGCGCGCGAGCTGAGCGTACGGGCGGCGCGGGCCGCCGGCCGCGCAGACATCACGCCGAACCACGAGTAGCACGCCGGCGGGTAGATGCGGGTGGCGGCAATGGCCTCGGCCACCAGCGCGCGGGTGTCACTCATCACTTCCCTCTCGCGGAGACAGGCCAAGCAGATGCTCGGCCGCTTCTCCGGGCCGGGCCAGCACGTTCTCGGCCAGTTGGGTGAGGCAGACCACCACCGTGGATACTCGGGACAGGGGCTTGGTCCGCTCGCACGCGGTCTGCAACAGCCGTGCGCCCGCGTAACGGACGCTGCGGATCAGTGCCGCATCCGCCGTCGCGGCGTCCCACCCGCGGGCGCGCACGTAGGTCGCCCAGAACGCCCGCATCGCATTGTGCATGCGCCCCAGCGGGAAGCGAGCCTGGTCGAGGTAGTGGTCGGGTTGCTCGCTGCCGGTCAGCGGGAACGAGATCAGCCAGTGGTGCAGGTAGGAGGAGAAGATCGAACCGGTGTCCCAGCAGGCATCGCCGAGGTTGCCGAGCTCCCAGTCGACGAGCGCCAGCCGGGTATGCCGGCCGGAGGTACCGGCCGCGAGGACCATACAGTTGTCCAGCTTGAGGTCGTGGTGGATGAAGGCATCGGTCCGCCAGCCGGCGCGTAGCTCCGCGAGCGCCGCCCGCAGCTCCGGAGACGACTGCACGATCCGCACCAGCCCGATGCCCGCGTTACTCATCTGGCGATAGAACGCCGTTCCCGGCCGGTCCAGCCGCAGCGCCCAGGGCAGGTAGCCGGGAAACTCCGACGGTCGTTCCCGCGCCGGGCCGGTGGCATGTTCGTGCAGATCGGCGAGTGCGGCCCCGAGCCGGGTTCCGAGGGTGACAGGAAAACGCCGCGTACGGGCATGGTGGGTGAGCAGGTCCGATGCGTCCGGGAACAGTTCCAGGACGAGCACGCCGTGGTCTGCGTCGAACCCCAGGCAGCGTGGCACCGGTACCAAAGCTCCGCTGGAAGGATGTCGCCGGGGAAGCGAGTCGAGCAGCGCATATACCGCTGCCTCGTGTGCGGTCGTTCCCGGCCCGGTCCAGCCGGTGACCGGCTGGACCGGATCGGACCTACCCTGCTTGATGAACAGCCCGACCGCCGGGTCGGCACGCACAATGACGTTGCTATGACGGCTGGACGCATCGACCATGCCGAGACCGCCGTCGACTACCGCGTCCGGGTGAACATGCTGCCGATCCAGCAGATAGCCGGTCAGCTCCGATAGGCCGAGGACCATGGGTTAGCAGCCGAAGGTATTGCTGCATACCTGGAGGTCGGTCGCGCAGCCGAAGTCGGTCGGGAGCGCGGTGGTGTGGCAACCGTCGGTCTCGATCCGGCAGGCCGGAACGTGCAGGTTGTTTGTGCACGTGACGGTATCCGAAAAGCCCGCTTGTGGAAGATACGGCTGGCCGTGCTCGACGAACGGGGTGACGTCAGCCGACTGAAGGTGCCTGGCGACAATGCCGCCCTGCAGGAAAGACGCTTGTGGGTTCGAGGCGAACCCGTTATTGCCGAACTGACTACGCATGTCGCTCCTTCGATGACGGCGGCGATCGATTCACCGCCTCCTGTGCGTTGCCGTGCTCACTGGGGAAGGCCCTGCGCCTTCACTAGTTAGGCGTTCCATCGCGTTCCATCGCGGAACCGGTACCGCCCGGCGCCGCCGGGCACTCCTCCGTCGTCATATCGCCTGAAACGGCTCTGATGTGGCGCTGAAACCTCGATTTGCCGGTGTCCAACCGGTGGCGGGCAGCGTTACACGCGTGAAAATTCCCCACCTTCGCTCTCTGATCGTCCCAAGTTGGGGTGTCCTACCGGCGCGCCTCCTTGTGTAGATGGGACCGCATCTTCCCCTCTCGATTTGGCTGACAGGATCAGGATGGGGCAGCGGGCTTGGCAACCGATGGGAAACAGATGGGAGATGGATTGGGAAGGCCGCCAGCGATTGCCCAGCGCGAGGCGAGAAGCTCAGGAGGACTGGCAATAGCCGCGTATTCAGCCTGCTGATCCGCCGCGGCCTGCACCTGCGGGTGGAGTCGGGGCTGCTGTCGGGGATCGACCTGGCCGCCGACGATCCCGGCACCAAGATGATGGTCAACGTGCTGGCCTCGGTGCCGGAGTTCCAGCGCGACATGATCAGCGAGAACACCCGCCAGGGCGTCGCCGCCGCCGAGGCCTCCGGCAAGACCCTGCGGGCACCGCCCGGCCAGCCGCCCGCCATGTCAATCAGGACTGGGCGGGCTGAGGATCAGCCAGCTCCCGCGCAATTGCACCAGCGCCGGGGCCCGCCATGTGCCCGCCGCGACGTGGTGATGCTGCAGGCCCATGAGTTCGCCCCAGCGGAGCGCGCCGTCCACCCGGTGGAGCTACGCGGAGAGCGGCCGCCTTTGGGGCGTTCCTCTACGTGCCGTGGTATCCGAAGTCGCCGCGGAGCGACCACGCCACGCTCAACGCGTCGGTGGCGATGGGTCTGTTCAAGTAGCACGTTGGTGTTTAGGGTCTTCTGTATCGGGGGTTTTGCTCCTGAACGCTCCCCGAAATTCGGAGGCCCCCCGCCGTGGCGCTCTCCTTCCTCGACCAGCGGCACACCGTCGCGAAACCGGGCTACAACCGCTGGCTGATCCCGCCCGCCGCGCTTGCCGTCCACCTCTGCATCGGCCAGGCGTACGCCACCAGCGTGTACAAGACCGCCCTCGTCGAGCACTTCGACGTCAGCCTCACCGCGATCGGCGTCATCTTCTCCATCGCGATCGTCATGCTCGGCGCCTCCGCCGCGGTCATGGGCACCTGGGTCGACCGCGTCGGCCCGCGGCGCGCCATGTTCACCGCGGCCTGCTTCTGGGCGTCTGGTTTCCTGGTCGGCGCGCTGGGCATCGCCACCGGGCAACTCTGGCTGGTCTACCTCGGCTACGGGTTCATCGGCGGCATCGGCCTGGGCATCGGTTACATCTCGCCGGTGTCGACGCTGATCAAGTGGTTCCCGGACCGGCCGGGCCTCGCGACGGGCATGGCCATCATGGGGTTCGGCGGCGGCGCGCTGGTCGCCTCGCCGCTGTCCCGCCGGCTGCTGTCCCTCTACGACCCGGACGGCAGCCCGCCCTCCGGCACAGCCGTGGCCCTGCTCTTCGTCACGCTGGGCGTCGCATACTTCCTGGTGATGATGCTGGGCGTGTTCAACGTCCGGGTCCCCGCCCCGGGATGGCGTCCGCCGGGCTTCGACCCCGCCCTGCAGCGCTCCAGGACGATGGTCACGGCACGCAGCGTCTCGGCGGCGTCGGCCATCAGGACACCGCAGTTCTGGCTCCTCTGGACGGTGCTGTTCTGCAACGTGACCGCCGGCATCGGGATCCTCGAACAAGCCGGGCCGATGATCAGCGACTTCTTCCGCTCCGGTGCCTCGACCTCGGTGTCGGCGACCGAGGCGGCCGGATTCGTCGGGCTGCTGTCGATGTTCAACATGGCCGGCAGATTCGTGTGGTCCTCGACCTCCGACTACATCGGAAGCAAACCGACCTACGTGGGATATCTGGGCGTCGGGATGGCCGCCTACATCCTGCTGGCACTCTTCGGCGACGCCTCGACCGCGTTCTTCATCGCCCTCGCCGCGCTGATCCTCTCCTTCTACGGCGGCGGTTTCGCGACCGTTCCGGCCTACTTGCGCGACCTGTTCGGCACCTACCAGGTGGGTGCCATCCACGGCCGGCTGCTGACCGCGTGGTCGGCGGCGGGCATCGCCGGACCGCTGATCGTGAACCGTTTCCTGGACGCTCGCGGAGAGCCGGGCGCCCTGGTGGCCGCCGACTACCGTCCCGCCCTCTTCACCATGGTCGGGGTCCTCGCGGTCGGGTTCGCCGCCAACCTGTTCATCCGTCCGGTGGCGGAACGTCATTACGCCCCGGAAACCAAGTCGCACGCCACCGACCCGAGCCCGGCCACTTGATGAGGCCGGCGCTGGCCTCGATTTCGAAGGAGAAGCGCAGCATGGCGCCAACCGAGGGCCGTACCCCGAACGATGGCGGGCCCGACGCCGCTTCCGCCGGGGGTCTACCGCGTCTCGTCATCTCCTGGTCCATCGTCGGCCTCCCATTGCTCTACGGCGTGGTCGAGACGATCAGAGCGATCCTGCCCCTGTTCGGCCAGTAACCCCTGCCGGGTCGGTATCCGCCCCTTGGAGCTGACCGTCGACAACTTGCTGTTCGGGCTGGTGATCGAGCAACTCGGCGAGCACGAAGTCGACTGGGCCGAGCTCTACCCCCACCACCTCGATACGCGATGGTGACAGTACGGTCGACGGGCTGGGCAGCGGCCGCGGTGAACTCGGGCGTCTACCCCAGGCCCCTCACGGAAGTTGATTGCGGAATGGCGTCCTCGAGCCGTGTGATGACCGGTAGGGTCGCCGAACTGTGTACTCGGCAAACTTCACAATCGGGGGCCGGCAGATGGTCCGTCGCTTCGGTTTGATGGCGGCTTCGGTTCCGCTGCTGTTCGCGGCAGCGGCCTGCGGGGCGTCGGACGGCGAGTCGTCCGAGGGCGGCCCCGGACGGGCGGAGGCCGAAAGCGAGAACACGAGCAAGGGGCAAATGGGCGGTTCGGGCATCCGCAAGAATCGCGCGAACCTCTTCCTCCAGAAGGAGACCCTCGCGAACGAACTCGGCACCCGGAACGGCGGGTTCAACCTCTTCACGGTCGAATGCTCGCCCAAGAAGGTCACCGTCAAGACCGGCGACGAGGTCAGCGCCGTGTTCACCGTCGGCAGCCAGGAGGTGGTCTTCCACCTTCAAGGCAAGGAGTTCACCAGGACGACGAGCGAGCAGATCCGCAGGAGCAGCGGGGAGGTCAGGTGGGGCGCCGGTTCCTCGTTCGAGGTGGGGATGCTCACCGTGATCCTCAACAACGACTACCGGGCGACCTTCAGCGGATCGGTGACCTGCCCCTGACCGGCCAGCCCTCGATGCTGCGCGTCATCAAGGTGGAATGTCAGCGCTCAGTGGTGCGCCGGACCTCCCGGGCCGCGTCCTTGGCCTTCTCGCCGACCTGTTTGGCGCCGCCCGCGATGCGGTCCTTGCGCCCCTCCGCCTCCAAGGACGGATCGCGCGACTCGCGGCCCGCGTTCTCCTTGGCGCGCCCCTTGGCGCGCTGCGTCCTGTTCTTCAACTTCTCGAATAGACCCATGCGGTTCTCACTCCTTCTGGCGCCGCCGTTGAAAGCTCCTCAGCCGGTGCGGCGGCGCCCACGGCGGTACCCTTCCGCTTCCTGATGGATCTTCGCCTCGGTCGCCAGGAGCGTGGCCTCGGCGCGCTCGGTCCGCATCCTCGCGTGCATCTCCCGAAAGGTCGGCACGCGACGTCGCGCTGGCGGCAACGGCTTCGCGCCGTGCTGTCTCGTCCTTCGACGCCAGAAACGCTTCAGCATTCCCATGCCCGCTCCTTCCGCAGCGTACGACCATGTGCCCCATACGGGACATTCCATGCGCGAGTGCGCCGAAGGGGGACGTCGCTGTAAGCAGTCGGCCTCGTCCGGAGGAGATCGCGTCCGGCGCCTACCAGGTGGGCGGCGGCACCGAGCACGAAGCCCACTACGCGCTGGATGAGTTCCTCATCGAGCCGGTGGAGGGCGAGTCTGTGTTGAACAGGTCCTGGACGGCTTCCATCGCGAGTGACGCCCGGGGGTATCCGAGGTAGCTGGCAAGGAGCGTCATCAGGGCGGTGAGCGCGTCCTCGCCGAGCCCGTGCTGCCGGGCCTGCCGCAGGTGGGTGGCCAGTCGGTCGCCGGAAACGCCTTGGGCGGTCAGGGCGGTGATGACGGCGACGTCGCGGTCGCGTCCGGTCAGGGCGGGGTGCGCCCACGAGGCTCCGCCGGCCGCCTGCAGTTGCTCCTCGGCGAACGGCAGCCCGACCCGCGCGGAGAAGGTAGCGAGCACCTCCGACTCGGGTACGTCGAGGATCTCGGCGTAGACGGAGATGCCGCGCTCTCGCCGGTCATCGGATGCGAGGCTCGCTGGGGGTGCCCCATGCGGTTCTCTTCGCGTGTTCATGGTATGGCACTCAGTCGGTGGGGGCGGCGTCGTAGAAGGCCCGCGCGGCGGAGCTGATCCATTCAGGCCGTTCCCAGGTGCTCCAGCGGGCGCGGGCATCCGTGTCGATGGCCGTCGCCGCCTCATCGGCAGGGACGCCGGAAGCCCGCAGGCGGCCCACTTCGTCGCGGACGTAGGTCAGGTAGTCGCGGACGTCACCGATCAACGAGGCGTCGGTCACCTCGCCGTGCCCGGGGACGACGACCTTGGGGGCCAGGGCGCTGAGCTGGTCGAGCACGCTGATCCAGCGATGCGGGTCGACGTCGGTGTCGTGTGGCGGGAAGTACGGCGTGATCGGGAAGATGCGGGTCTCGAGCAGGTCACCGCCGAACAGCACCTGGTCGTCGACGAGCACGACCTGGTCGGCGGTGGTGTGGGCGGGGCCGACGGGGCGCAGCACGGCCGTGTGACCGCCGAGGTCGATCTCGGCCTGGCCGTCGTAGACCAGGTCGGGGTCGACGAACTCGACGCCTTCGAGCTCGGCCGCGATGGCCGGGCTCAGGCCACGGAACATCTCAAGGTAGGCGGCGCCCTTGCGGTGCAGCTCGTCGCGTTGTCCCCGGTTGTAGACGATGGTCGCGGCACCCTTGAAGGCCTGTGCGCCGAAGCCGTGCTCAAGGTGGAAGTGCGTGACGGTCAGGTAGAGGGGCCGATCGCCGGCGAGGCGGCGGGCCTGCCGCAGGACGTACGCGCCGTTGCGCGGTCCCATGCCAGTGTCGACGACCAGCGCGGCCCTTTCGCCGACGACGAGGCCGACGTTCGGGACGAGCTCCACCCGTCGGTCCGGAATCACGTGGACGCCGTCGGAAACCTGGAACGGCTCGCCGCTCACGACCGGCGCCGGGGCGCCGCTGACGTCCGGGGCGCCGCTGGCGTCCGGGCCGGTGGCTTTGGTGGGACACATGATCGCAATCCAATCT
This sequence comes from Actinomadura sp. KC06, assembly GCF_004348735.1. Classification (GTDB taxonomy): domain Bacteria; phylum Actinomycetota; class Actinomycetes; order Streptosporangiales; family Streptosporangiaceae; genus Spirillospora. The sequence goes on along the minus strand of NZ_SMKT01000003.1, from coordinate 49,582 downwards.
GAGCAGTGTTTAGATTCAGCTCCTACCGTACCACCAATCTGAGCACTGTTAAGATCGGTGCTCATGGGCAAGAGGCGCTATCACCACGGGGACCTGCGCGGCGCGCTGCTGGACGCCGCTGAGGAACTGGTCCACGAGCACGGTGACGCGGGCTGGTCGCTGCGTGAGGCCTCGGCACGGGTCGGAGTCAGCCCGAGTGCCGCCTACCACCACTTCTCCTCCCGCGACGCGCTGGTCCGTGCCCTGTCCGTGCGCGTCCTTTCCCGGCTCGGCGAGCAGATGGCCGCCGCCGCTCAGGCCGCCGGACCGGGCGCCGATGCCCGGCAGGGACTCGTGGCGGCAGGGCGCGCCTACGTTCGCTGGACGCTGGAGGACCCCGCGGTCGCCCGCCTGGCCTTCGGCTCCGGCGCCCGCGACCGCGACGCCGCGATCTCACCGCACCCGCACGAGGTGCTCGACGCCGAACTGGACCGGCTCGTCGAGATCGGCGACCTGAGTGCCGAAGCCCGCTCCGGCGCCGAGTTCGCCGTCTGGGCCGCCGTCCACGGCCTCGCCGCCCTGCTCGCTGACGGACTCATGACCCTCGACGGCCCCGAGGCCGCCGACCTGCACACGAAACGCCTCGTCCAGGCCGTGCTCACTGGCCTGGCCCAGGAGACCGCACCGCCGCCAGGTTGGCCGGCAGCACGCTCCGCCCACACCGAACGCCAGTCCAAGGGACAAAGCAACGCCACCGCGAACCAGCCACGGCCGACCAGCGCGAAGGGCACCGGAACACTCAATCAAGACACCCGCTCCGGCACCCTCACCCCCCAAAAGCCTCGCCCCCCGGACCAATAACACGCACCGCAGCCCAGGTGGGACGGCCTGGCTTGGACGACCTCATGCCGCCATGCGTCAGACGACATCTGCGTCCGAGGCGGCGCGGACGCCGCAGTTGGCCGAGAACACTCGCACGACCAGGACGCGGCGGAACGTTCCTCCGTGACGTCCTAAGAGTGCGGGAGCTACGGCCCGTTTCGGCGACGGCGCGAGGAGTTGCGCGACGGTGCGTTCCATCTCGGTGATGTAGGCGGCCGGTGCTCTCGCCGTCGATGTCCGACGGACGATCGTTCCGTCGGTCTTTACCAGGACGCCGTGACCCTGCGCGCCGGGCCCAGGCGGCCCCCTCGGGCCGGGCTGGTTCGGGGGGTGTTCGTGGGCCGTTAGACGGGATCGGGTGGATGGAACGTTCCGTTTTGGAAATTCATTGCGTGTTCGATGTCCGCTGATCAACTGGAACGGTTCACGCCCGTATCTCCAATTCTATTCAAGTATAGCGAAGTTAAAGACTGATGATTGAGATTTCCGGGCGCTATGGTTAAGCTTCATTCGGTTCCCGGCGCCGCCTCCATTCGGCGAATGTTTGAATGGAAACGAATTGTCGGGCGATCGCCTGCCCGCCGCTCAGGAGAGCACCGAATTCCAGCGAAAAGGAATCGCATGTGCGACGGCCTCACGGGATCTGTTGTGGTAGCCGATGCGCGACCGTCGACGGACTACCGCGGCCGCACCGCCCCGGAGGCCGCGCGGAAGGCCGGCCCACGATTCCGGGGTCACCGGCGGGCCAAAGGCGATCACGCGCCATCCGTTCGGCGCTTACGACGGCGACCGGCATTTCACTGACCGTGTGCCGGTGGGAAGCCGTGCGCCGGGGAGCGGAACGTCGACTTCTGACCGAGCGGTACCGCTGCTCCTTTAACCCCGTGTAACCCCCACAGAAGGAGAAAGACCATGCGCAAAGGTTTCATCGCCTCGGCAGCATGCCTGTCCGCCCTCGCGCTGACCGCGGCCGCGGCCCCGTCGGCGTCGGCGACGACGGACGACCCGCCGCCTCCCGGCAAGATCACCATGGAGGTCCTGACGGTGAACGGCTCCGGCTGCCCCGCCGGGACCGCCGCCGTCGCCCCCTCGAGCGACAACACCGCGTTCACCGTCACCTACAGCGACTACACGGCGCAGGCCGGCGGCGACTCCAAGCCCACCGACTTCCGCAAGAACTGCCAGCTCAGCCTGTCCGTGCACATCCCACAGGGATTCACCTACGCGATCGCGAGCGCCGACTACCGCGGCTTCGCGCACCTGGCGGCCGGGGCGACCGGCACCGAGCGCGCGAACTACTACCACCAGGGCATGTCCCAGACGACGCCCATCAGCCACACCATCAAGGGCAAGTACTCGAGCAACTGGCAGTTCACCGACCGGACCCCGGTGGCCGAGCTCGTCTACAAGCCGTGCGGTGAGAACCGCAACTTCAACATCAACACCGAACTGCGCGTGGAGAAGGGCTCGTCCAACGAGACCAGCTTCATGTCCTTCGACTCCGCCGACGGAAGCGTGAGGACCGTCTACCAGTTCGCCTGGAAGAAGTGCCCCACCAGCTGACCCGCGACGGCCGAGCCCGCGCCCACGTCCTCGCCGGACGTGGGCGCGGCCTGCTCTAGCGGGCCGCCTCGACGGTGACCGCGCCGGACCGCGGGTCGCGGACGCCATTGGCGATGAGACCGTCGTAGAAGTACTCCGGATGGCGGCCCGGTTTGAGGCGCACGGCCCACACGGCCCCCGAAGCGCCGGTCCGCTCGCCGGAAAGGGCCTCGGTGAGAGCGTCCACCGCTCGTTGCCGGTCGGCGCTGATGCCGCCGGGCCCGGCGCGCCTCGCGTCCCGGCACCGGACGTCCCAGCTGTAGAGATCCCCGCCCATTCCGCCCGCCATCAGTCCTGCTCCCTTCCGGCCGCGCCGCCCCGCCGGCCGCGCCGTCCTGACCCGGGGGGTGCCCCGCCCGTCGCTCCCGGCGGGCCGGTCCCCCCCGCGAATTCATCCCGGCCCGCCGGATCGGCGGACCGCAAGGGGAACGCCGCTGAAAGGCCCTCTCGGGGACACATTTCGCAGATTCGAGCGAAAAGTGCGTCCTACGTAGACGGCCCGTCCCTCCGGACAAAGGACGGCCATGCCCCCGCGGCCGGTGCCCATCCTGGTGGGGCCCCGTCCGTTGCGCATCGGCCAATACACCGATGCCGGCTACCGAAACTGAGGGCCGGCCGCGGGACGGTCCTCAAATGACGCCTGACAATTTGGCGATCATGGTCGCTCTGCGTGGTGATGCGAATACAATCCAGGATGTCTTGTGGTAGCCGGGCTTCCGGCGGGAGCTGACTCGGAGGCGGGCCGTGGCGCGGCAGGCGACGCTCGAACGACAGACCGGACGGCTTCCCGCGGAGCTCACGAGCTTCATCGGCCGGGACGCGGAGCTGGGCCGGCTCCGGCGGCTGATCGACGAGCACCGGCTGATCACGCTGATCGGGCCCGCCGGCGTCGGCAAGACCAGGCTCGCGGTCCGCGCGGCGACGCTGGTGCGCGACGCCTTCGACGATGGGGTGTACTTCGTCGGCCTCTCCGGGCTCACCGAGCCGTCGCTGCTGGCGCAGGCGATCTGCGACGCGCTCGGGCTGACCGAGCAGGACGGCGAGGCGGCCGCCCGCCTCGCCGAGCACCTCGCCGACCGCCGCGTCCTGCTCGTGCTCGACACCTGTGAACACCTGCTGGACGAGTGCGCCATCCTGACCGAGGCGCTACTGGGGACCGCCGCCGGGCTCCACGTCCTCGCGACCAGCCGCCAGGCGCTGGACGTGGCCGGCGAGCACACCGTCCCCGTCACGCCGCTGGGCCGTCCGGGCCCCGCCGCGGTCGGCCTTCCGGACGGCCTACCGGACGACCTCGTGCACGGCTCACCTGACGGCTCCCCGGACGATGCGGATTGCGACGCCGTCAAGCTGTTCGCCGAGCGCGCGGCCGCGGCCGTCCAGGGCTGGACGCTCACCCACGGCAACCGCGACGCCGCCACACGGCTGTGCGACCGGCTCGACGGCATCCCGCTGGCGATCGAGCTGGCCGCCGTCCAGCTGCGGGCGTTCTCGCTGGACCAGGTGCTGGGGCGCCTCGGCACCCACCTCTTCCAGGTGCGCGGCAGGCGCACGAACGTCCGGCGCCACCAGACGCTGCGCGCCGCGGTCGACTGGAGCCACGAGCTCTGCTCCGCCGAGGAGCGGCTGCTGTGGGCCCGCCTCTCGGTGTTCGCCGACGGCTTCGACCTCGACGCCGCCGAGAACGTCTGCGCCGGCGACGGCCTGCCGCCCGAGGCGGTCGTCGGGGCCCTGACGGGCCTGGTCGAGAAGTCGATCGCGCAGCGCGCCGACCGCAACGGCCAGGCCCGCTACCGGATGCTCGACACGCTGCGCGAGTACGGCGCGGAGCGCCTCACCGAGCTGGGCGGCGCGGACCGGCTCCGCCGCCGCTGCTTCGCCTGGTACGCCGGGCTGCTCCACCGCGCCCGCCGGGAACTGCCGAGCGCGGCTCAGGCCCGCTGGCTCGAATGGTTCGACTGCGAGCGCGGCAACATCCGCGCGCTGCTGGGCGACGGCGTCGCGACGGCCGAGCCGGAGCGGCTCCAGGAGGCGATGGAGTCCCTCGGCCGGTTCTGGGCGCTGCGCGGGACGCTCGGCGAGGGCCGGCAGTGGGCGGACAGGGTGCTGGAGACCCGCGACACCACGGGTGCGGGCTGGTCGGGCTGCCTCGCGGCGGCCGCCTTGATGATGACCCTCCAGAACGACCTGGACGGGGCCCGCGAGCTGCTGGACCGGGCGCTGGCCCAGGGCCGGGCGGACGGCGATCAGAGCGGCATCGCGCTCGCCCACGCGGGCGAGGGCATCTGGGCCCTGTTCACGGGCGACTTCGACCTCGCGCTGCGGCTGCTCACGACGGCCGACGGCCTGTACCGCGAATCCGGCCAGGACGACGTGCTCTTCACGCTCATCGACGTGTTCCGCGGCGTGGCGCACCTGTTCAAGGGCGACTTCGCCGCGTCCGTCGACCACGCCGACCGCGCGGTGCGCGCCGGTGAGGAGAGCGGCGAGCTGTGGGTCCGCTCCTACGGGATGCTCGTCTGCGGCCTGGCGCTGTGGCTCGCCGAAGACCTCGACGCCTCGATGGAGCGGCTGCGCACGTCGCTGCGGATCAAACGCGACCTGGACGACGGGCTCGGCATGACGCTGGCGCTGGAGTCGATCGCCGCGTGCCTGTCCGGCCAAGGCGAGCCCACCCGCGCGGTCAGGCTCCTCGGCGCCGCCGACCGGCTGCGCGAGTTCACGCAGACGTCCTGGTTCGGCCCGCATCACGCGCTGCTGCGGGAGATCCACACCGGCAGGGCCCTGGAGGCGCTCGGAGAGGAGCGGTACCGCACCGCCCTGGAGGAAGGCCGGCGCCTTCCGCTCACGGACGCGATCGAGGACGCGCTCGGCGGGACCCCGTCGGGCGCCGCCGCCCCCTCCGCCGGAGCGGAGGGGGGCGGCCCGCTCACCGGGCGCGAGCTGGAGGTCGCGGCGCTGGTCGCCGAGGGCCTGTCCAACCGCGCCATCGCCGAGCGGCTGACGATCGCCAAGCGCACTGCCGACTCGCACGTCGAGCACATCCTCGCCAAGCTCGGCTTCTCCTCGCGTGCGCAGATCGCCACCTGGATCACCGCCCGGAAGACCTGACCCGCGAGAGAGGCCGGGTCGGCTACTCGGGCGGGGTCTCGTCGTCGTAGAGCCTCGTCTTGATCTCGCCGTCCTTGGTCACGTAGCCGTTGATGATCCCCTTGGTGCTGTGGGGCGCGGCGAGGGTGCCCCTGCCGTCGAGCGCGATCGCGCCGCCGGTCGCGCCGAGCGCCGTGATCTTCTGGTTGACGACCGTCGCCGCCGCCTTCGTCACGGGCATGCGCGCGTACTCCATGAGGGCGGAGATGTCGTGCGCGGCGACGCCGCGGATGAAGACCTCGCCGGTGCCCGTGCACGAGACGGCCACGGTGCGGTTGTCGGCGTAGGTTCCGGCGCCGATGACGGGGGAGTCGCCCACGCGTCCGACCTGCTTGTTGGTCAGGCCGCCGGTGGACGTCGCCGCCGCGATGTCGCGGTCGCCGTCCAGGGCGACCGCGCCGACCGTCCCGCCGGTCTCGGACCGCTCGGGCTTCGCGCCCGCCGTCGCCGGCGGGTTGTCCTTGGCGGCCATGAGCTGGTCCCAGCGGCGCTGCGTCCAGAAGTAGTCCTGGGGAGTGAACGGCACGCCGTTGCGGAGCGCGAAGTCGTCGGCGCCCTTCCCGGCCATGAAGACGTGCGGCGACTTCTCCATCACCATCCGGGCGAGGGAGATCGGGTTCTTGGTGTGGTGGACGCCCGCCACCGCGCCCGACCTGCGGTCCTTCCCGTTCATGATGGAGGCGTCCAGCTCGTGCTCGGCGTCGGTGTTGAACACCGCGCCCTTGCCCGCGTTGAAGTTCGGGTCGTCCTCCAGGACGTTGACGGCCTTCTCGACGGCGTCGAGCGCCGGCCTCCCGTCCTTGATCAGCTCGTAGCCGGTGCGGAGCGCCTTGGTGAGCCCGTCGCGGTAGGCCTTCTCCTGCTCGGGCGTCAGGCTGCCGCGCGGCAGGGAGCCCGCGCCGCCGTGCACGGCGAGGACGACCCCGCGCACGCCGGGACCCGGCGCCGGGGCGTCGGCGGGGACGGCCGCGGCGCCCGCGGCGAGCTGGGAGCCCGACAGGCCGGCGACGAGCGCGACGAGGCCGGCGGAGATCAGGAGGGAACGCTTGGGGGACGGCATCGGGAACCTCCTCGGTGATGACCTTGGTCGTCCCCGGGCCCGTCCCGGCCACACCCGCAATTCCTGCCAAACCGGGCTCCGGTCGCCGGCGGTGGCGCAGGGACGCGTCTTCCGTGCAGGCCAGGGGGTGTTGTCACCGGGTAACACCGCCGATACCGTGCTGTCCATGACGAGACCGGGGGGCGGGACGGCGCCGGGGTCCGGACGCGATCCCGGCCGGCGCCGCGCCCTCCTGGAGGCCGCCGACCGGGTCATCCAGCGGGAGGGCCCCGAGGCGTCCATGGCCGCGATCGCCGCGGAGGCGGGGATCAGCAAGCCGATCCTCTACCGCCATTTCGGCGACAAGAGCGGCCTGTACCAGGCGCTGGCCGAGCGGCACACCCGCAAGCTGATCGACGGCATCCGGGAGGAGTTCTCCCGCGACGACCCGATCCGGGCGCGGACCCGCTCCACCATCGACACCTACCTGGCGACGATCTCCAAGAACCTCAACCTCTACCGTTTCCTGATGCACCGGGCCAGCGCGGAGGACACGGCGACGCACAGCGCGATGAGCACGATGATCCGCGACGTCAGCCGGGAGCTGGCCGAGGTGATGATCGCCGAGGGCGAGATGACGGACCGGACCCGCGCCTACGTGTGGGGCCATGCGATCGTCGGCATGGTGCAGACGGCCGGCGACTGGTGGCTCGACCACGACGCGGACGTGCCGCGGGAGGCCGTCGTGGACGGGCTCGCCGACCTCGTCCTCGGCGGGCTCCCGGCCGCCGCGTCCGGCGCCCGCGGCCCGCAGCCGTCCGACGACCCACGATCCCCGAGGTGACTGTGCAGACCGACGCCCGCCCGCAGCCCGACGCGCGCCCAGAGCCGGCCGCACGCCCTGACCCCGCCGTGCGGCCGGACCCCGCCGTGGAGACCGAGCGGCGGCCGTGGGGGAGCTTCGAGCGCTTCACGCTCAACGAGCCGTCCACCGTGAAGATCATCCACGTGGCGGCGGGACAGCGGCTCAGCCTGCAGCGGCACCGCGACCGCGACGAGCTGTGGGTGGCGCTCGACCCCGGCGCGGTGTTCGAGGTGGCCGGGCGGCGCATCCTGCCCGAGGTGGGGGAGCGGGTCCTGATCCGCGCGGGCGACACGCACCGGCTCGGCTCGGACGGCCCGCCGGTGCGCGTCATGGAGATCGCGTTCGGCCACTTCGACGAGGACGACATCGAACGCCTCGAAGACGACCACGGCCGCGCCTGAGCGGCACGGCCGCGCCAGAGCGAAAGGAACGGCCCGGCCGTCCGATCTGCGGACGGCCGGGCCTTCGACTTGCCGGGAATCGAGCGGTTACTGGAGCAGCGCCCAGTAGCCGTCGGTGCGGCCGGGCTCCTTGCCGCTGCCCGCCTGCGTCGCGCGGAACAGCTCGCCGTTGTGCCGGACGAGGTCGCCCGGCTCGTAGGACTCGCTGCCCTGCCAGTTGGCGACGCCGACCGGCGAGATGCGGCTGGTGCGTCCGTCCACGCTGCGGGTGCGGGTCAGCACGGTGTCGCCGGCCTTCACCGGGCCGCTGTACGGGCGCCACGTCCGGCCGTCCGTCGAGTACTCGATCGCCATGCCCGGGTTGCGGACGTTCGCCGTCAGCGTCCCGCCGGAGACCTTCGCTCCCGGCAGCGGGACACGGTAGTTCACGCCCTCACCGCCGAGGCCGACCGGCTTGTAGAACGACAGCAGCGGGAACGTCTTCTGGCCGAGCGTGTTGTTGAAGACGTTCCAGGCCTCGCCCATCTTGTCCGGAGCCGGCGTGTTGCGGTTCCAGGCCCGCTCGGCCGCGCCGAGGAGCTTGGGGAACGCCTGGTACTCGCGGATCCCGGGGGTCTTGCCGTTCTCGGCCCACAGCTGGGCCTCCAGGCCGAGGATGTTCTTCTTGCCCTCGGGGGTGAGCTTCGTCCAGTTCGGGTTCTGCGGGACGGGGTTGCCCCAGCGGTCCTCGGTCGCGTTGGCGTACACGTTGAACGGCTGGTACGTGAACGTGCTCTGCTCGTCCACGAGGGCGGCCCAGTAGTAGCCGGGCTCGTCCGGGTCCTTGTTGTAGGCGAGGTCCATGTACAGGTTCGTCGCGTGCGCGAGGATCACCGGGGTGCCCTCGTTGGCGAACCGGTACGCCCAGTCCTCGCGTCCCCAGCCCCAGACGTTCTGCCACGGCAGCGGGGCGAAGCCCTTGAGGCGGAACTCGTGGGTCGGGTCGGTGACGTCCTCCCACCCGGCGGTGGTCTTGGCGTACTTCTGCGCGATGTCGTTGTAGCGGCCGAAGAACAGGTGCTTCAGTTCCTCACCGGACTTGCCCGCGGTGTCGGGGTTCTTCTTGCACGCCGGCGATCCGTTCCACCAGCCCGCAGGGGGACCCGGGGGCTCGTCGCCGCCGAGGTTGAGCCGGTTGAACGGGACGCCCGCCCGCCCGTACATCTTCGCCACCTCGGACACGACCTTGTCCAGGAACGTGTACGTGCTGGCCAGGCACGGGTTCGCGAGGTTGTCGGTGTAGTACTGGACGCTGACGTGCTGGCTGGTGTCGTCCGGGTCGAGCAGCCGGTAGGCGTCGTCGTTCGTCTTCTGGTAGCGGCGCTCCATCGACTGGACGGCCGCGCGGGCGTGCGCCGGGAAGTTGAGCTCAGGGATGACCTCGACGTGCCTCTCGGCCGCGTACCGCAGGATCTCCTCGAAGTCCCGGACGCTGTAGTGGCCGGTGCCCTTGCCGACGAAGTTCAGGGTGTTGTCCTCGTAGCCCTGGTAGGCGGGGCGGCGTCCGAGGTTGGCCTCGGTCTCGTTGCGCGCCTTGCCGGTGACGCCGTCACCGCCGCCGAGGTCGTTCACCGACCCCATGCCCTGGTGCAGCCCGTCCTTCTCCTGGACGTCGTGCACCCGCTTGGAGCCGAAGTCGGTCAGCTCGGGGAGGCCGGGGATCTCCAGCCGCCAGCCCTCGTCGTTGGTGATCCCGAGGTGCAGCTTGTTGAGCTTGGTGAAGCTCATCAGGTCGAGGAACTTCAGGACGGTCTGCTTGGTCTCGAAGTGGCGGCCCACGTCGAGATGCAGGCCGCGGTACCCGAACAGCGGCGCGTCCGCGATCTCGGCCTGCGGGACGTTCACGGTCGGCGCGCGGTGGCCGCGCGCGGCGGCCTTGTAACCGCCGGCCGGGATCAGTTGCCGCAGCGTCTGGATGCCGTAGAGCACCCCGGCCCGGTCGGCGCCCACGATCTGGACGCCCTTGCCGTTCGAGCTGAGCCTGTAGCCCTCGGCGTCGGCCTTGCCGTCGCCGTCGACGTCCAGTTTCGGGTCGACGCCGAGCGCGATCGGCGCGCCCTTTCCGCGGGCGACGTCGTTCAGCGCGGAGCGCAGGTAGCCCGCCTCGCGGCCCAGCTCGCGCGGGGCCGTGACGGGCGAGCGCCCGCCGATAGCGACCGTGCCGGGCGACGACTTCGCCGACAGCGGCTGCGGGACGAGGCTCTGCTGGAGCGTGAGGTCGATCTTGGGCGAGGTGTTCTCGGCGAACCGGGTCGCCGCCGTCTCCACGGGGCGCTTGTCACCGGAGAACGCGGTCGTCTGCTTGGGGTCGGTCGGGTCGAGGAGGGACTTGGCCGGCACCCACGCGGGCCTGCCGCCGCCGTAGGCGATCGTCCAGCCGCTCGGGGCGTCCGACTTGTGGACGGCCCACACCTCGAAGTTGATGTCGATCTCCCGGCGCTCGCCGGGGGCGATCGCCTTGAAGCCTTCCTGGGGTTTCAGCGCGTAGAAGTCGCCGCTCTGCGCGACGTCGGCGCGGGCCACGGCGAGGCCCTGGTCGGCGAGCTGCTTGCGGCCGATGTCGCCGACCTCGCCCGCGAGGACGGCGGTCGGCTGCCGCACGCCGTTGAAGTACAGCGCCCATCCGGCGCTGCTCAGGGCGCAGCTGCTGTCGTTGTTGTCGATGGTGAGCCGCGCGAGGTGGTACTTCGCGTCGGCGACGGTGTGGTCGACCGGCTGGTAGGTGACCATGAGATCGCGGGGGTTCGGGTTGCAGGCCGCCGACGCCGCGCTCGACGGGACGGCCGCGAGAAGGGCGGCGGTGAGCGCGGCGGCCGTCAGCACGGCCGCTGGTCTTTTCGGCATAAATAGGAAACTATCCTAATAGATTGTCAAGATCCCGGCCTCTGACCTGGCCATTTATGAACCCGCAGGCAGCGCCGGTGGCCGCCTCCGGACAAGCTTTGGATCTTGACGGGGACGATCTCCGGGGTGTTCGATCACCGGTCAGCCAATGCCGGATTCGGGCTCCGGACGCCGTTGTGCGCCGGGCGCCGTCGTGCGCCGGACGCCGGGTGCCGTGGTGCGCCGGACGCAGTCGTGCGCCGGGTGCCCGGAAACGAGTTCCGGGCACCCGGCGGTGAACGGCGGGCGGTCGGGCCGCCCGGCGGGTCAGGTGCTGGCGGTCAGGTCCAGCTCCTTGACCTTCGGGTCGCCCTCGTCCGCGAAGTAGTCGGACGTGCGGGTCGCGTCCGCGCCGTCCGCGAGCTTCGCCGCCTTGCAGACCACGGTCCCGACCAGCGCGACCGCGACGTTGACGGCGAGCGCCAGTATCCCGGCGTAGATCGTCATGTCGGTGTCGATACCGAGGTCGCCGAGCGGGAAGGCCGAGCCGCCGAAGTGCTCCTTGCCCTTCGCCGGGTTCGGGATCTGGTACAGCATCCACAGGCCCGCGGCCATGCCGCCGATCCATCCGGCGATGAGCGCGCCCCGGTGGAACCAGCGCGTCATCAGGCCGAGCGCCACCGACGGCAGCGTCTGCAGGATGATCACGCCGCCGATGAGCTGGAGGTCGATGGAGAACTCCGGGTCCAGCGCGAGGATGCACGCCACCGCGCCGGCCTTGACGATCAGCGACACCAGCTTGCTGACCGTGGCCTCCTGCTTCTCGGTGGCGTCCCGCCGGATGTACTCCCGGTAGATGTTGCGGGTGAACAGGTTGGCCGCGGCGATCGACATGATCGCCGCCGGGACCAGCGCGCCGATGCCCACGGCCGCGAACGCCACCCCCGCGAACCAGTCGGGGAACATCTGGTCGAACAGCACCGGGACGGCCGTGTTGGCGTCGGGCTTGCCGTCGGTGGTGACCGGCTTCACGTCCGCGGCGATGGCCATGTAGCCGAGCAGCGCGATGAGGCCGAGGACGAGGCTGTAGGCGGGCAGCGCCGCCATGTTCCGCTTGATCGTGTCGCGGTTGCGGGCGGCGAGCACGCCGGTGACGCTGTGCGGGTACAGGAACAGCGCCATCGCCGAGCCGAGCGCCAGCATCGCGTAGTTCAGCTGGCCGCTGCCGGCGAGCGTGATCCCGTCGCCGGGCGCGGGCGTCGCGTCGAACTTGGCCTTCGCCGCGCCGAAGACGTCGCCCCAGCCGCCGAGCTTCGCCGGGATGTACAGCACCGCCACGATGATCACCAGGTAGATCAGCACGTCCTTGACGAAGGCGATCAGCGCCGGCGCCCGCAGCCCGGACTGGTAGGTGTAGGCCGCGAGGATCACGAACGCGATGATGATCGGCCAGTGGCCGTGCACGCCCATCGCCTTCAGCACCGCCTCGATGCCGACCAGCTGCAGCGCGATGTAGGGCATCGTGGCGACGATGCCGGTGATCGCGATCAGCAGGGCCAGCGTCGGCGACCCGAACCGCGCCCGGACGAAGTCGGCCGGGGTGACGAACCCGTGCACGTGCGACACCGACCAGAGCCGGATGAGGAACAGGAACACCAGCGGGTACATGATGACCGTGTACGGGACGGCGAAGAACCCCGCCGCGCCCGCGCCGAACACCAGCGCCGGGACGGCCACGAACGTGTAGGCGGTGTAGATGTCGCCGCCGATCAGGAACCAGGTGACCCAGCCGCCGAAGCTGCGGCCGCCGAGGCCCCACTCGTCCAGGTTGTCGAGGGTCTCGGCCCGGCGCCACCGCGCCGCGAGGAACCCCATCCCGCTGACCACCAGGAAGAACAGGGAGAAGACGACGATCTCGGTGATGTGGTCGCGCGCCATCGCTCAGCCCCGCTTCCTGGTCATCCGGTACACGACGACCGTGCTGCTCACGCCGAGCAGGATGAAGGCGAGCTGGATCCAGTAGAAGGCGGGGAAGCCGGCCAGGCGGGGCTCGTCGCTGTTGTAGATGAACGTCATCAGCGGGACCGCGACCGGGAGGACCAGCAGCCAGTTCCAGGGGCTCCGGTCGGAGCGTCCGGCGGACGGCGGCGGGGGCGGGGACGAGTCCGCGTCCTTGGAGTCCGGGCCTTCGGAATCGGGGCCTTCGGGGTTCTCGGGAGCCAAAAGGGGGTCCTCCTCGTCGTGCGTGGCGGGGCACGGGCGCGCGGATCGCGTGACCGTACAGTGCCGGAGAGTGCGGCCGGGCGAGAGTACCCGCCTCATGATCACGGTGTGATCTCGGTCACGGCACGACTGAGTGGAGCGTTCCACCAGGGGAAAGGCGCCGCTGATGGCCGGTCAGGCGCGGGTCAGACGGCGCGCGTCAGGCGGCGGGTCAGACGGTGCGGTCGGCGGCGGTCTTCGGCTCGTGCCGGACGTCCTCCGGCCGGTCCGGCACCCGGGTCCACGCGGCGAACTCCAGCAGGATCCCGTCGGGGTCCTTGAAGTAGATGGAGCGGACGAACACGCCCTCGTGGTTCTCCGGCGCGACGCCGAACTCGCTGTCGTCGTGGTTGAGCAGCACCCCGACGTCGATGCCCTTGGCGATCAGCCGGTCGCGGTACTCCTCGATCCGCTCGGGCGGGACGTCGAACGCGACGTGGTTCATCGACCCCACGGCCGACAGCAGCTCGCCCCGGTCCGGCAGGGTCTTCGGCGCGGACACGCCGGGGACGGGCTCGGGCGCGTCGGGGAACCAGAAGAAGGCGAGCGCGTTCCCGCCGCCGCAGTCGAAGAAGAAGTGCTGCCCCCAGCCCATCGGCAGCTCGATCGTCTTGATCAGCGGCATGCCGAGCACGTCCCGGTAGAACTCCACCGTCCGCTCCATGTCGCGGCAGACGAGCGCGAGGTGGTTGACGCCGCGCAGTTCGAACTCGGTGTTCTTCCTGGTCATGGGAGCCCGCTCCGTGAGGTAAGTGATCCCTTTCGGCCCTGCCCATGGTAACCTCGGCCGCATGCGAACCGCAGCCTCCCAGTGGTGGTGGCGCCGCTGAGGCGGTGCCGGTTCGTGCGTGTTCTTGATCAGGCGACCGCCCTCACCGGCGGTCGTTTCGCGTTTCCCGCCTGGTGAGGGCCCTACATGAGGGGCCACCGCGGTGGAGACCGTCCCACAGCAGCCGCTGACCAGCGAGTTCGTCACGACCGGGGGCGTACGGGTGAGCCGTACCGCCACGCCGGTCGATCCCGAGCGCAAGTCCGACGTGCTGAACGCCCTCGTCGCCGCCGTGGGGGAGCGGCGCGGCGGCGTCCTCAGCTCCGGCATGGAGTACCCGGGCCGCTACAGCCGCTGGCACATGGCCTACGCCGACCCCTGCGCGGAGATCGTCGCCCGCGGCCGGACGGTCGCCCTGCGGGCCCTCAACGAGCGCGGACGCGTCGTCCTGCCCGCCATCGCCGCGGTGCTCCGCGACGTCGGCGAGGTCCGGACGGACGGGCCCGGCCTCTTCGAGGTGTTCGTCCCGCCGTCGGAGGAGTTCTTCACCGAGGAGGAGCGCAGCCGCCAGCCGACCGTGTTCACCGCCCTGCGCGCCGTGGTCGGCCTGTTCGGCTGCGACGACCCGCACCTCGGCCTGTACGGGGCGTTCGGGTACGACCTGTCGCTGCAGTTCGAGCCGCTGCGGACGCGGCTCGAACGCCCGGACGACCAGCGCGACCTCGTCCTGCACCTGCCCGACGAGCTCGTCGTCGTCGACCGCAAGCGCGAGACCTCCCACCGCCTGTCGTACGAGTTCGAGGTCGACGGGAAGAGCACCGCGGGGCTGTCGCGCGCCACCGAGCCGACGCCCGTCCCGGTGCGGGCGGAGCTTCCGCCGCAGCCCGTACCCGGCGTGTACGCGCAGGTGGTGCGGGACGCGAAGGAGAAGTTCATCCGCGGCGACCTGTTCGAGGTGACGCCCGGCCACGCCATGTACGGGCGGTGCGACGCGCCCGCCGCGTTCTTCGAGCGCCTCCGCGAGACCAACCCGGCGCCGTACGAGTTCATGTTCAACCTGGGCGACGGCGAGTACCTGGTCGGGGCGTCGCCGGAGATGTTCGTCCGGGTCGGCGGCGACCGGGTCGAGACGTGCCCGATCGCCGGGACGATCAAGCGCGGCGGCGACGCGCTGGAGGACGCCGAGCAGATCCGCGCGATCCTGTCGTCCGCCAAGGACGAGTCGGAGCTGACCATGTGCACCGACGTGGACCGCAACGACAAGTCGCGGATCTGCGTGCCGGGCAGCGTGCGCGTCCTCGGCCGCCGGCAGATCGAGATCTACTCCCGGCTGATCCACACCGTCGACCACATCGAGGGGCGGCTGCGCCCCGGCTTCGACGCGCTCGACGCGTTCCTCACGCACATGTGGGCGGTCACCGTCACCGGCGCGCCGAAGACGTGGGCGATGCAGTTCATCGAGGACCACGAGGAGTCGCCGCGCCGCTGGTACGGCGGCGCCGTCGGCTGCATCGGGTTCGACGGGTCGATGAACACGGGCCTGACGCTGCGGACGGCGCAGATCCGCGACGGCGTCGCGACCGTCCGGGCCGGGGCGACGCTGCTGTACGACTCCGACCCCGACGAGGAGGAGCGCGAGACGCACCTCAAGGCCAGCGCGCTGCTGGGCGCGCTCGCAGGGTCCCAGGAGGGCGCGGCGGACGCCGAGCCCCGGGAGGAGCCGCGGGCGGAGCGGCCCGGGGACGGCCTGAAGGTGCTGCTCGTCGACCACGAGGACTCGTTCGTCAACACCCTCGCCGACTACTTCCGCCAGCAGGGCGCCGACGTCGTCACGCTCCGGCACGGCTTCCCGGCGCGGATGCTGGACGAACACGCGCCCGACCTCGTCGTTCTGTCTCCGGGGCCGGGCCGTCCCGAGGACTTCGCCGCCCGCGCCCTCCTCGACGCCCTGGACGAGCGGAGCCTCCCGGTCTTCGGCGTCTGCCTCGGGCTGCAGGCGATGGTGGAGCACGCGGGCGGCGAGCTGACGCTCCTGCCCGAGCCGTCCCACGGGAAGCCCGGCCAGGTCAAGGTGACCGGGGGAGCGCTGTTCGAGGGCCTTCCCGACGAGTTCACCGCGGCCCGCTACCACTCGCTGCACGCCACGCCCGACCGGGTGAAGGGGTTCCGGGTGACGGCGCTGACCGGCGACGTCGTGATGGCGATCGAGGACCCGGAGCGGCGGCGCTGGGCGGTGCAGTTCCACCCGGAGTCCATCCTGACGGCGGCGGGCGGGGCCGGGCACCGGATCGTGGCGAACGTCCTGAGGCTGAGCCGTCCCTAGTCCCGTAGCAGGAGGGACGGCCGTCCGAAATGGTCCTGTGGGTCCTATCGCGGCCCAGCGCGCGCGGGAAGACTGGGTGACCGGCCACGGCGCCGCCCTTCCGCGACGCAGTGATCGCCGTTATCCCGGCGGAGAGGGGAGCGATCCCCTCTCCGCTCCGGGGGGTACATAACCGCCAATTCGGTTATCCGAAATGAAGCGCCCGTTTCCGGGCGCTCTCCGGGGGGATCCCGGCGGCCATGATGACAATCCTGTGGCTCATCGCCGTGATCCTGGTGATCGCCGGGGTCTATGTGATCCTCGCCCGCCGCGAACTGATCTGGGGCATCGTGCTCATCGTGGTCGGGCTCCTCGTCGGCCCCGGAGGGGTGAGCATCTTCACCTGACCCCGCCCTGCCCGATCGGTGGCACTCCCGGGACGGAACGCTGACACACGTTGTCAGGTTTCCGTGCCAGCATCGTCCCCATGAGCAGTCCCACCACGAAGAACGCCCCGCTAGAAGGAACGATCGCCCTGGTCGCGGGCGGAACGCGCGGCGCGGGCCGCGGCATCGCCGTCGAGCTCGGCGCCGCCGGAGCGACCGTGTACGTGACGGGGCGGTCCACCCGGTCGAACCGGTCGGAGATGGATCGTCCCGAGACCATCGAGGAGACCGCGGAACGGGTGACGGCCGCGGGCGGCGAGGGCATCGCCGTCCGGGTCGACCACCTCGACCCGGAGCAGGTCGCCGCGCTCGTGGCGCGCATCGACGCCGAACAGGGCCGGCTGGACGTCCTCGTCAACGACGTCTGGGGCTCGGACCGCTACTTCGAGTTCGGCAAGTCCCTGTGGGAGCAGTCCCTGGACGACGGGCTGCGGATGCTGCGGCTCGGCATCGAGACCCACGCCATCACCAGCCACCGCGCCCTGCCCCTGCTGATCCGCGAGCCCGGCGGGCTCGTGATCGAGATGACCGACGGGACCGCCGAGTACAACGCGGCCTACCGCAAGGACGTCGGCTACTTCTACGACCTCGTCAAGAGCGCCGTGATCAGGATGGCGCTGGCGCAGTCCGAGGAGATCGCGGAGTACGGCGCGACGGCGCTGGCGCTGACGCCCGGCTGGCTGCGCTCGGAGGCGATGCTCGACAACTTCGGCGTCACGGAGGCGAACTGGCGCGACGCGACGAAGGACGTCCCGCACTTCGCGATCTCGGAGTCCCCGGCGTACGTGGGACGGGCCGTCGCGGCGCTCGCCGCCGACCCGGACCGGGCCCGCTGGAACGGCGCGTCGCTGTCCAGCGGCGGGCTCGCCAAGGAGTACGGGTTCACCGACGCCGACGGCAGCCGCCCGGACGCGTGGCGCTACATCGTCGAGGTGGAGCAGGCCGGGCTGCCCGCCGACGTCACCGGCTACCGCTGACGCCGGTCGGCGCGCGGTTCGCTCCTGTTTCAGATGGTTTGAGTCGGTTATGGCTTGCAGTGACCTGGAAGGAGGAGCCATGCCGATGATCACCAAGAGCGGCAAGCTGCGGAAGCAGGAGCTCCCCAGCACGCTCCAGCGCTCCCCGAAGGAGGCCCAGGAGACCTTCGCCAAGGCCCACGACTCCGCGGTCGACACCTACGGGGAGGGGGAGCGGGCGCACCGCACCGCCTACTCGGCGCTCAAGCACAAGTTCGAGAAGCGCGGCGACCGCTGGGTCGCGAAGGGCCGGAAGGGCCCGTCCGACCCGCGGGCCAAGGACCCGCAGGCCCGCCGCGGCCGCGGGAAGAGCTTCGGCGGCGTGGACTACGAGGGCAGCACCAAGAAGGAGCTGTACGACCGCGCCGCCGGGCTCGACGTCCAGGGCCGCTCGAAGATGACCAAGGAAGAGCTCGCCGAGGCCATCGCGCGCAAGCAGGGTTAGCCGCGAGCGGACGAGCAGGACACGCGGGACGAGGAGGCGAACGGCCATGCCCATGGACGAGCGCACCAAGGCCACCGTCCGGACCCTGCTGGACCGGCATCCGGAGGGCTACGTCGCCGAGACCACCGGCTTCACGGTGACCAACACCGCGGCCGGGCTGTTCCGGCTGCTGGTCCTGTCGATCCTCGCCGACGACGGCGCGCCGTCGCGGGCCGCCGTCGACGCGACCCGCGCGCTGCTGGACCGGCACTGGGACAGTGCGCCCGAGATGGCGAAGTCGGACGAGCGCGGACGCGCCGAGGTCATCGACCGGGCGGGCTACGACGGCGCCGAGGAGGCGTCCCGGCGGCTGGGCGAGGCCACCCGCCTCGTCATGGACCGCTACGACGGCGACCTGCAGCGGCTCCGCGCGGCGGCCGACGGCGACGCCGGACGGCTGCGCGACCTCCTGCGGGAGATCCCCGGGATGGACGACGCCGGCCTGACGGTCTTCCTCCGCGAGGCGCAGATGTTCTGGCCGGAGGCCGGGCCCTTCGTCGACGAGCGCGCGGCCGCCGCCGCCGAGCGGCTCGGCCTGCCGTCCGACCCGGACGAGCTGCTGGAGGACGTGGCCAGGGGCGGCGGCGAGGAGAAGCTGTCCTGGCTGGTGGGCGCGCTGGCGCTCGCCGACGTGCACGACGAGTACGACGGCATCCGCCGCACGGCCGAGGCCGCCGCCCGCGCCTGACACCGACCTGCTCGGGCACTGGAGCGAAGGGCTCAGCGGGGCGCGTACAGCTCCGCGAGGCGGGCGGCGCGCTCCGCCATGTGCTCCCGCAGCTCGGGCGGCGCGAGGACCTCGACCTCCGGCCCGAACCGCATCAGCTCCGACGCCGCGACCACCATCGACTCGACGGGAAGCGTGGTCACCACCCAGCCCTCCCCGTCGGGCTCCCCGGCGTCCTGCACCGCCCGCCGCGCCGCGTACGGCTCGACGGCGTACCGCAGGATCCTCATCCCGGCCGGTGACAGCCGGACGGTGATCTCCTCGCGCAGCATCGAGCGCACGAACGACGCGGCCTGCTCCTGCCAGTGCGCGGCGAGGTCGAACTCCTCGTCGCGGTCGAATCGGGCGCCGGTCGGCCGGACGTCCGTCACCCGGTCGACCCGGTAGGTGCGCGGCCTGCCGCCGACCCGCGCGACCAGGTACCAGGTGCCGTTCTTCAGCACGAGCCCGTACGGCTCGACCGTGCGCGTGACCTCGGTGTCCTTGCGGCGGTAGCGCAGCTCGACCGGCTCGTCCTCCCAGACGGCGCGGGCGAGGTCGCGCAGCAGCGGCGGCGGGCCGGACTCGCCGAACCAGCCGGGCGCGTCCAGGTGGAACCGCTGGCCCGCCCGCGACGGCGCGTCCCGCAGCGACGCGGGCAGCGCGGCGAGGACCTTCAGCTCGGCGGCGGCCACCGCGTCGCCGCGCCCCATGTCCCCGGCCGGACCGGGCAGCCCGGACAGGAACAGCGCCTCGGCCTCCTCGCGGGTGAGGCCGGTCAGCCGCGTCCGGTACCCGCCGACGAGCCGGTACCCGCCCGCGCGGCCCTGCTCGGCGTACACCGGGACCCCGGCCGCCGACAGCGCCTCCATGTCGCGGTAGACGGTGCGCTCGGACACCTCAAGCTCGCGCGCCAGCTCGCCCGCCGTCATCGTCTCCCGCGACTGCAGGAGCAGCACCATCGAGATCAACCGAGCCGCCCGCACGCCCCCTGTCTACCAGGACCGCCGTCCCCGGAGCGTTCTTGACATTTTCGTGGCAGGTTCGCCCGGATCGCCTATCGTGCAGGCCGGACGGGCTGTTAGCTTCGCGGCGTGCTCACCGAAACCACCTCCATCGAAACGTTCATCGACGCCCTGCCGAAGGTCGAGCTGCACGTCCACCTCGTGGGCTCCGCCTCCGTCCCGACCGTGCTCGAACTCGCCCGCCGCCATCCCGGCGGGCCCGTCCCGGTGGACGAGCGCGAGCTGCGCGCGTTCTACGAGTTCCGCGACTTCCCGCACTTCGCCGAGGTGTACGAGTCGGTGTCCGCCCTCGTCCGGACGCCGGAGGACGTCGGGACGCTCGTGCTCGGCACCGCCCGCGACCTCGCCGTCCAGAACGTCCGGTACGTCGAGCTGACCGTCACCCCGTACACGCACCAGCGGGCCGGGATGCCGATGCCCGCGATCACCGAGGCGCTCGACCACGCCGTCCGCGAGGCCCGCGAGCGGCTCGGCATCCGCGTCGCCTACATCTTCGACATCCCCGGCGAGTTCGGCGCCGAGGGCGCCCGCGCCACCCTCGACCACGCGCTCGGGCACCCGCCGGAGGCGCTCGTCGGGTTCGGCCTCGCCGGCATCGAGCAGATGCGGCCGCCGTACCGGGACGCGTTCCGCGACGCGTTCGCCGCCGCCCGCGCCGCCGGGCTGCGCAGCCTCCCGCACGGCGGCGAGATGACCGGTCCCGAGACGATCTGGGAGGTCGTCGAGGGCCTGCATGCCGAGCGGATCGGCCACGGAATCCGCTGCCTGGACGACCCGCGCCTCGTCGCGCACCTGCGCGAGACGCAGATCCCGCTCGAGGTGTGCCCGACGTCCAACGTGTGCACCGGGCAGGTCGCGTCCATCGGCGAGCACCCGCTTCCGCGGCTGCTGGACGAGGGCCTGTTCGTCACGTTGAACAGCGACGATCCGCCGATGTTCGACACGACCCTCACCGGCGAGTACCGCATCGCCGCCGAGGTGTTCGGCCTGGGCCGCGACGGCCTGGCCTCGCTGGCCCGCAACGCCGTGATCGCCTCGTCCCTGGACGAGGAGGGCCGTCAGGCGATCCTCGCCGACATCGACGCCCTGGCCTGACCCCGGAGCCTCGTCCCCGGGCTCATCCCCAGGCCATGCGGCGCCAGGGGCTGTCGGGGTCCTCGGCGAGGACGCGGTGCCCGGCGACGGAGCGCTCGTACCACTCGCCGAACTCGCCCTCGTCGAACCGCAGCATCCGCCCGAGGATGTAGCCGGCGGAGAACGAGCCCCACGACGTGTAGACCTGGTTGGCGCGCTGCCCGGCGCTGAGGACGCACTTCTCCGCCTCCTCCGCGTCGCAGAACCCGGCGTTCAGGCCCCAGCGGGCCATGTTCACCGCGCGGCCGAAGTCGTACCCGTAGACGCTCTCGACCCGGCCGTCCGGCGGGAGGAGGCCGTCGGCGCGGAACCGCGCCTCGTACCGCAGGATCTGGCCGGACAGCTCCACGACCTCGTGGACGGTCTGCTCCGCGATGTCCCGCTCCCGGCACCAGGCCACGATCGCCGCGCGCCACGCCCCCTGGCCGGTGCCGCGCCCGCGCCGGTCGAGGACCATCTGGATGGCCGGGTCGCTGTTGCGGGCGTCGAGCAGCGCGTCCATCTGCTTGCGCCAGCTCTCGTGGTCGGTGACGCCCCAGTCGCGTTCCAGCAGGACCCGGTCGCCGCCGGGGTCGTCGTGGTCGAGGGCGTTCCACGCCACGCCGTTGCCGACCGCGAGGTGCGCGCCGACGGCTAGGGCCGCGGCGAGACGTCCCCAGGCGGCGCTGTCCGGGTCGGTGATCAGGACGTCGTAGTCGCGGTCGGGGCGCCGTTCCGCGTCCGCGAGCAGCTTGGCGACCTGCCGGTGCCCGTCCCCGCCGGGCGGCATCTGCGCCATCAGCTCCCGCAGCGGCCGGAGCGCGTCACGCGGGCCGGCGTCCTTGACGATGAGCCGCGCCGCGTGGACGCCTGCCGCGTCGGCGCGCTTGGCGTCGTGCAGCGACCAGAACCCGCTCATCGCCGACCAGGCGCGACGGGCCGCCTCGCCGGTGCGTCCCGCGGCGGCCATCACGTGCGCGGCCTGCGCGTCCAGCCCCGCGCGGACCCCGGCGGGCATGGACGCGGCGGCCCGGTCGAGGGTGTCGAGGAGCCGCTGCGCCTCGCCCGTCTTCCCCGCGGCGGCGAGCGCCCGCGCGCACCGCGCCCTGGTCGCGACGGCGGACGTCCAGTCCCCGCGAGCCTCCATCGCCTCGGCGGCCTCCTCGTAGGCGGCCGCGGCCTCCCCGGGCCGCCCCTGCCGCTCGAATTTCCTGGCCCGGTCCAGAATGGCCTGATACGTCATGGTCCCCTCCGGGGCTCACCGTACCGGGAGGGCGGTGATCTCCACGCGGGTGTCGTGGAAGACGGGGCCGCCGCCGAGGTCGGTGTCGCGCTCGTCCACGACGGCGTTGGCGTTCGCGCCGCCCGCGAGCTTGGCCCAGTGCCCCTTCGCCGTCGCCGCGACGCCCGGGCGCACCTCGTCGGTGACCGCCAGCACCGCCTCGAACGCGCCCCGGTCGTTGCCGACCCGGACCCGCTGCCCGTCCATCAGGCCCCTGGCCTCCGCGTCGTCCGCGTGCACGCGGACGGTCAGGCCGCCCGACCGCCGCCGCAACTCGGCGTTGTTGCCGAACTGCGAGTTCAGGAACTCGTGCGACGCCGCCGAGATCAGGGCGAGCGGATACCGCGCGGCGCGTTCCGGGTCGGCGACCTCCGCGGGCGGGACGTATCCGGCGAGCCCGGCGGCCGCGGACCTGAACTCGAACCGCCCGGACGGCGTCGGGAACCCGTCCGCGTAGGGCAGGAACGGGTCGGGGACGGACATCCGCGCGAACCCCTCCTTGCGCAGCCGGTCGAGCGTGATCCCGTCCAGCCACGGATGGCCCGACGCGAGGAGCTGCTCGGCGAGGCTCTCGTCGGAGTCGTAGAGGCTCGGTTCGTCCAGGCCCATCCGCCGCGCCAGCCGCCGGAACGTCTCGGTGGCGGGCAGGCATTCGCCGGGCGGCGCCACCGCCGGCTCGTTCCACGTCAGGTACAGATGTCCGTAACCTTCGTGCAGGTCGGCGTGCTCGTGCTGGATCGTCGGCGGCAGGACGAGGTCGGCGTAGTCGGCGGTGTCGGTCGGGAACGGGTCGACGACGACGGTGAACAGGTCGTCCCTGGCCAGGCCGCGCCGGATCTTGTTCTGGTGCGGGGTGCTGGCCACCGGGTTCGCGGCCATGACGAACAGGGCCTTGACGGGCGGATCCCGCACGTCGAGCAGGCCCTCGCCGAGGCGGCTCATCGACAGCGTCCGGACGGGGCCGGGGCGCAGGTCGTCCCGCCACAGGGCGGCCTTGTCCAGCTTGACGTGGCCGGACGTCGAGAACGCGAGCCCGCCGCCGTGCAGCGCCCAGTCGCCGGTCACGGCCGGGATCCCCGCGATGACCCGCAGCGCCGCGCCGCCGCCCGCGTGCCGCTGCAGGCCCTGCGTCGCGCGGATCGCGGTGGGGCGCGTCCGGGCGATCCGCTCCCCGAGCGCGACGATCCGCTCGGACGGGACGCCGGTGATCTCCGCGGCCCGCTCCGGCGGGAACTCGGCGATCCGGCCCTGGAACTCGTCCCAGCCGAGTGTGCGGCGCCGCAGGTAGTCCTCGTCCTGCGCGCCGAGGCCCGTGATGACGTGGAGGAGGGCGAGCGCGAGTGCGGCGTCGGTGCCGGGGAGCGGGGCCAGGTGCTCGTCGGCCTGGCGCGCCGTCCGCGTCCGGACGGGATCGATCGCCACCAGATGAGCGCCCGCCTTGCGCGCCTCCTGGACGAACTTCCACACGTGGTGGCCGCTGGTCAGCGGGTTCGTGCCCCACAGGATGATCAGCCGGGCGTGGGCGAGGTCCTGCGGGTCCATCCCGCCGGAGGAGCCGATCGCGGCGGACATGCCCGCGCTGCCCGCCGCCGAGCAGATGTTCGCGTCGTGCGCCGACGCGCCCAGCACGTTGAAGAACCGCCTGCCCGCATAGCCTTCGAGTCCTTGCAGGTAGCCGAGCGTGCCCGTGCCCCAGTACGGCCAGATCGCCTCGCCGCCGTGCTCGCGGACGACGCCGTCCAGGCGCTCCGCGATCTCGTCGAGCGCCTCGTCCCAGCCGATCCGCTCGAACCGGCCCTCGCCCTTGCGGCCCGTCCGGCGCAGCGGATGCAGGATCCGGTCGGGCTGCGCGGCCCGCTCCAGCCACCGGTTGACCTTCGCGCACAGGGCGCCGCGCGTGTACGGGTGGTCGGGGTTGCCGCGCAGGCCGGTGGCCTTCCCGTCCCGTACCGTCACGATCCAAGAGCAGCCGTCGGGGCAGTCCAGCGGGCAGGCGCCCAGCACTTTCAGCTCAGACGGCATCGAACCCTCCCAGGCCACGCGAATCTCTCCAGTGTGCGCCATAACACCATGAGCGTCATCCCCGACGCTCATTACTCCGCGGTGCGTGCCCAGGTCGCGGGCGTCCCCGCCGGGGTGGTTTCCTTGGGGGCGACGGATACGAGCGAGGGGGAGTCGAGAGTGAAGAGCGTCGAACCGAAGGTGTTCCTCGTCGCGCGGCCCGAACTGGACTACGACGAGGTCGCCCGGTACCTGCGGGACGTCGGCGGCGAGAGCTGGCTGGAGCGCCTCGACCGGGGCGACCTCGACGACGAGCTGAACGACCCGCAGAACCTCGCGGAGTTCGCGGGACGGCTCTGCTACCGCTCGTGGGAGCCGGGCCTCAACCCCAACGTGGTCAAGATCCGGACGGACTCGGGCCAGTACCTGGAGAACATCCTGCGCAGCCTGCACGGCTCGGTGCTGGAGCACGTCAGCTTCAGCTTCGTCCTGCACAACGTGAGCCGCGTCCTCACCCACGAGCTGGTGCGGCACCGTCCGGGCGTGGCGATCTCGCAGGAGTCGATGCGGTTCGTCCGGCTCCAGGACATCCCCTTCTGGTTCCCCGACTGGGCCCGCGAGGACGCCGAGCTGATGAAGCGCGCCACCGCCATGCTGGAGCAGATGGAGGAGTTCCAGGCGTGGATGGCCGGGCACTTCGGGCTGGACGACGAGGGCGTCCCGTTCAAGGAGAAGAAGCACAAGACGTCGTTCATGCGCCGGTTCGCGCCCGAGGGCGTCGGCACGGGCCTGGTCTGGACGGCGAACGTCCGCACGCTGCGCCACACGCTGGAGAACCGCACCGCGCCGGGCGCCGAGGAGGAGATCCGGCTGCTGTTCGGCAAGATCGGCGAGGTGGTGCGCAAGGAGGCCCCGGACCTGTTCGGCGACTACGTCGTCGAGGACGGCACCTGGGTCCCCAAGTGGCGGAAGGTCTAGCCGCGCCCGTTCGGGTCTAGGCACCGGCCCGGCCGCTGGGGAATTATTGGACGGTATGTCTGACATAACGATTCCCGCGGGCGCGCGGGAGCTCCCCGGTTATCTCGCCGTCCCCGACGGGGAGGGGCCGTGGCCGGGCGTGGTCATCGTGTTCGAGGCGATGGGCGCCAACACGGACATGCGCGCCCAGGCCGACCGGTTCGCCGCGAACGGGTATCTCGCCGTCCTGCCCGACCTGTACGGCGGCGCGCCGTGGGTGCGCTGCGTCACCAAGGCGATGCGCGACATGCGCGCCCGCCGCGGCCCCACGTACGACCACATCGAGGCGACCCGGGCGTGGCTGGCGGCCCGGGACGACTGCACGGGCGACGTGGGCGTGTGCGGGTTCTGCATGGGCGGCGGGTTCGCGCTGGTGGCGGCGGCGAAGTACGACTTCCAGGCCGCGTCCGTCAACTACGGCATGCTGCCGCGCCGGCCGGAGGAGGCGCTGCGCGGCGCGTGCCCGATCGTCGCGAGCTACGGCGGCGCCGACCCGGCGCTGCGCCGGGCGGCGGACAAGCTGGAGCGGGCTCTCACGATCGCGGACGTGACGCACGACGTGAAGGAGTATCCGGGCGCCGGGCACAGCTTCCTCACCGGGTTCGCCCCGCCTCCGCCGCTCGGCCCGGTCGCGAAGATCGTCTTCGGGCTTGGCCGGGGCCGCGAGCACGCGCCGGACGGCTGGGACCGGATCTTCGCCTTCTTCGGCGACCATCTCGCTAAAAAATCTACAACGTAAAGGCGGCAGGCCGGTGTTGCGGCACTTGCGGCGCATTACCTGGTACGTAATCGCCGCCATGACCGTCCGCGGGTAACGTCGGGGCGGTGACGACGGCGTTGAGCGATGTGCGACCGGTGGGGGACCAGCTGCGCGCGTGGCGGCAGCGGCGGAGGCTGAGCCAGCTCGAGCTGGCGTCGGAGGCGGACGTGTCGACCCGCCACCTCAGCTTCGTGGAGACCGGGCGCTCCGCGCCGAGCCGGGAGATGGTGCTGCGGCTGGCCGAGCACCTGGACGTCCCGCTGCGCGACCGCAACCTGCTGCTCGTCGCGGCCGGGTACGCGCCGGTGTTCGACGAGACGCCGATCGAGGAGCCGAGGATGGACACGGTCCGCGCGGCGCTCAAGCAGGTCCTGGACGGGCACGAGCCGTACCCGGCGGTCGTCGTGGACCGCTTCTGGAACCTGATCGACGCCAACGGCGCGGCCGGGCTGTTCATGGAGGGCGCGGCGCCGGAGCTGCTGGAGCCTCCGCTGAACGTGCTGCGCCTCAGCATGCATCCGGACGGGATGGCGAAGCACATCCTGAACCTGGCCGAGTGGCGCGCCCACATGATCGACCGGGTGCGGCGGCATGTGGCGCTGACCGCGGACGCGGGCCTCGCCCAGCTCTACCGGGAGCTGCGGAGCTTCCCCGGGGACGTGGGGGAGGCGTTCGCCCCGCCCGCGGGCCACGAGGTGGTCGTCCCGCTGCGGCTGCGCGTGGACGGGCGGGAGCTGTCGTTCTTCAGCACCATCGCGACGTTCGGGACGCCGGTCGACATCACCGTGGCCGAACTGGCGATCGAGTCCTTCTACCCGGCTGATGTGCGGACGACGGAGTTTCTGCGGGAACGCGCGGGCTGGTGACGGCCGTCCCGGGGGTGGCTTCGGGGTGCTCGTCCTCGGCGTCGACCAGGTCGTGGTGGATCCGGGTGAGGGGCATCCCATGCCGTTGCAGGGCGGTGACGGTGCTCCGGACGAAGGGGACGGGCCCGGCGACGTAGGCGTCGTAGTCCTGCCAGCCGGCGAGGCCGTCCAGGAAGCCGGGCAGGACGTCGGGCAGGCGGCCGCGCAGGGCGTCCGGGCCCGGTGCGCCGCCGGTCTCGGGCGGCCGCGACTGGACCGGGGTCATCCGCAGCCGCGCGTAGGCCGACTCCAGCAGGCGCAATTCGTCCAGGTCGTAGAGGTCCTGCTCGTCGCGGGCCCCGACCATGAGGTGGACGTCCCGGTCCGGGCCGGACGAGACGGCCTGCTCGGCGAGCGCCTTCATCGGGGCGAGGCCGGTGCCGCCGCCGATCAGGAGCAGCCCGCGGCCGGAGTCCGGGTCGAGCGTCATCCCGCCGGCGGCCGGGCCGAGGAGCACGGTGTCGCCGGGCGCGGTGTGCCGCACCAGCGCGCCGCTCACCCAGCCGGCGGGACGGGCGCGGACGTGCAGGCGCAGCATCCCGTCGGAGCGGGGCGCGTTCGCGATCCAGTACGGCCGCCAGACGCGGGGCCAGCGGGGCGTCTGCACGCTCACGCGCTGGCCGGGGCGGAACGGCAGCGGATGCTCGGGCCGCAGCGTCAGGACGGCGAGGTCCGCGGCGCGTCGGTCGTGCCCGGCGACCTCGGCGACCCACCACGGCGGGGCGCCGTCCGCGTCCCGCTCCGCCGCCTCGATCATGGTCGTGGCGGCGGACAGGTAGGCCGACGTCCAGGCGTCCTCGGCCTCGGCGGTCCACACGTCGGCGGCGAAGGTCCGCAGCGTCCCGATGAGCGCGACGCCGACGGCGGCGTAGTCCTCGCGCCGCACCCCGTGCTTGCGGTGGCCGCGGCCGAGCCGCGCGAGGTGGCGGGCGAGGTCCTCCGGGTTGTCCTGGCTCCAGACGAGCCGGGTGAGCGCGTGGAAGAAGCGGTCGTGCTGGACGCCCATCGCGGGCGGGAACAGGGCCCGCAGCCGCGGCTCGGCCGCGAAAAGGCGGCCGTAGAAATAGCTCATGGCGCCCGCCGGGTCGGATTCGAGGCGGGTGAAGGTCTCTTTGACGATTCGGGGTTCCGGTGCCATTCGCCTGCTCGCCCCCTGGGGCTTTCCGAGCCGGATCCGGGAGGACGGCGGTGATCGCGCCGCATTCGATGCCCGGCTTTGTGAGATTCTCGCATTCAAATCCGCAGGTGTTCAAGCAGAACGCCGCGGAGGCGGGGCGAATAGAACGCTGTGTAATCGGCGCTTAATTTTCTGTGATCAAAGAATCGGAAAGAAGCGGACGCATACTGATCAGTACTGACATGGTCTGATGTGACGCCCTTGTGGCGATGTCTAGGGAGAGAGGATGATTCTCCTCCCGAGTAGAAGATTTCGGGATTCACTGGTGTTCCCGGCCGGGAGGCGCGCGGGGCCGCGATGGCCCGGAAGCCCGTCCGGCATTGACGTTCTCGCCGTTTGGGACTGCGTGGATCAGCCCCGTGCGGCAAGCTGGCCGGGAGGGAAGGCCCGGGGGCGGGACGGCCGGAGGGGAGGGTGATGCACCATGATGTCCAGTCAAGGACGGCGAATCACCCATTTCGCCGTCCTGCGGCCGGTGCTCAGCAGAGGGGGAAGCACGCATGTCAGAGGCCATCCGCGGGGCCCCGGCCCCGACCGCAGGCGGTGACGGGCCACCGCCGCTCATCGGAGTCACCACCTATCTGGAGCCGGCCCGCTGGGGGGTCTGGGTGCGCGAGGCCGCGCTCCTGCCGGCGCCCTATGTCCGCTCGGTCGAGCGGGCCGGCGGGGTCCCGGTCCTGCTGCCCCCGACCGCGACGCTGCGCGGGCTGAAGGCCCTCGTCGGGCGGCTCGACGGCATCGTCATCGCGGGCGGCGGCGACATCGACCCCGACCTGTACGGCGCCGTCCGGCACTTCGAGACCGGGCCGCCGCAGCCGCAGCGCGACCGGTTCGAGCTGGCGCTCGCGCGCGCCGTGGTGGACGCCGACCTGCCGTTCCTGGCGATCTGCCGGGGCATGCAGGTGCTGAACGTAGCGCGGGGCGGGGCGCTCATCCAGCATCTGCCCGAGGCGGTGGGGCACAAGAGCCACGCGCCGGAGACCGGGATCGTCGGCTCCCACCCGGTGCGGATCAGCGGGACGAGCCTGGTCGGCAAGATCCTGGGCGAGTCGGCGGACGTCCCCACCTACCACCACCAGGCGGTGAGCCGGCTCGGGAAGGGCCTGTCCGCCGTCGCCTGGGCCGAGGACCAGGTGGTGGAGGCCGTCGAGCTGCAGGGCCACCGGTTCGGGCTGGCCGTCCAGTGGCATCCGGAGGAGGGCGACGACGGGCGCCTGTTCGAGGCCCTGGTCGCCGAGGCCGCCGGCCGCTGACCCCCGCGCCGGCGCCCCTGCCGGGCCGGCGCACCGGCGGGGGTCGGTGCTCCGGCCGGGTCGGCGCACCGGCGTGGGGTTGGCGCTCCGGTGCCGGGGAAGGCGATCGGGTAGATCACGCCGCGTTCCCGCCGCGTTCGCCGCCCGCCGGAGGCCGCCGCATGCCCCTGCACCCGCAGACCGTCCGCTTCCTGGACGTCCTCGCCTCCTGGACGGCCCTGCCGCCGGGCACCGAACCGACGATCGAGGAGATGCGGGACCGGATCGGCGCGGCGTTCCCGGCCGTCCGGCGGGAGCTGCCGCACGTCCGCGACGTCGCCTTTCCCGGTCCGGGCGGGCCCGTGCCGGTGCGCGTGTACCGTCCGGCCCCTCCGGAGCGGGGCGCGCTCCCGGCGATCGTCTACCTGCACGGGGGAGGGTGGGTGCTCGGCGGCGTCGACGACGTGGACGCGCTGTGCCGCGAGCTGGCCGCGGGCACGGGCTGTGCCGTCCTGAACGTCGGGTACCGGCTCGCCCCCGAGCACCCGTTCCCCGCCGCCGTGGACGACGCGTGGGCGGTCGTCGCGTCCGCCGCACGAGAGCCGGGCCGGTGGGGCGTCCGTCCCGGGGCCGTCGCCGTGGCGGGCGACAGCGCGGGCGGGAACCTGGCGGCCGTGGTCGCGCTGCTGGCCCGCGACCGGGGCGTGCGACTCGTCCACCAGCTGCTGGTCTACCCGGTGACCGACACGGCCATGGACACCCCGAGCTGGCGGCGGTACGCCACCGGATACGGGCTGGACGCCGCCACCCTCGCCCGGTTCATGGCCCTGTACCGGGGCGGCGCGGACCCGTCCGACCCGAGGCTCGCGCCGCTGCGCGCCCCGGACCTCGCCGGGGCCGCGCCCGCGACCGTGATCACCGCGGAGTGCGACATCCTGCGCGACGAGGCGGAGGCGTACGCCCGCCGCCTCGCCGCCGCCGGGGTCCCGGTCGAGCTGCGCCGCTACGACGGCGTCGTGCACGCGTTCTTCCTGCTCCCCGAGATCTTCGACGCCGGCGCGGAGGCCATGGATTTCGCTGTGCGACGATTGCGCGCGGCGGTCGGCGAGCGGACGCGGGAGGGAGCCGGGCATGGGCGGCGGACGGTATGAGCGCTACGAGCGGCTGAAGATCGACTGGGCGGGGGAGGGCGTCCTGCGGATCGTGATCAGCACCCCGGGCAAGCTCAACGCCGTCGACCGGGCCGGGCACCGGGAGCTGGCGGAGATCTGGCGGGACGCCGACGCCGACGACGAGGTGCGGGCCGTCCTCGTCCGCGGCGAGGGGACGGCGTTCTCCGCGGGCGGCGACATCGCCATGATCGAGGAGATGATGGGCGACCACACCGCCCGCCGGAAGATCATGCGCGAGGCCCGCGACATCGTGATGAACGTGCTGAACTGCTCGAAACCGGTGGTCAGTGCCGTGCAGGGACCGGCCGTGGGCGCGGGCCTCGCGGTGGCGCTGCTGGCCGACATCTCCGTCGCGGGCCGCTCCGCGAAGATCATCGACGGGCACACGCGGCTGGGCGTGGCGGCGGGCGACCACGCCGCGATCGTCTGGCCGCTGCTGTGCGGGCTGGCGAAGGCGAAGTACTACCTGCTGCTCAACGACGTCCTCACCGGCGAGGAGGCCGAGCGGATCGGCCTGGTCTCCCTCTGCGTGGACGACGAGGACGTCCACGAGCGCGCCCTGGAGATCGCCGCCCGCCTCGCCGCCGGGCCCGCGGAGGCGCTGTCGTTCACCAAGCACGCGCTGAACAACTGGCTGCGCCTCGCCGGGCCCACGTTCGACGCGTCGCTGGCGATGGAGTTCTTCGGGTTCACCGGCCCGGACGTGCGGGAGGGCGTCGCGGCGATCCGCGAGAAGCGCCGCCCCGAGTTCGGCTGAGCGCCCGCGGGCCGCGTCAGTACGACTTGGGGAGGCCCAGCTCGTGCTGGGCGATGTGCGCCAGCACCAGCTCCTCCGCGACCGGGATGTTCTTGGCGATCCGGGCGTCGCGGAACATGCGGGCGACCGGGTACTCCAGCGAGTACGCCATGCCGCCGTAGGTCTGGAACGCGCGGTCGGCGGCCTGCCAGGCGGCGTCCGCGGCGGTGAGCTTGGCGATGTTGGCCTCCGAGCCGCACGGGCGGCCCCGGTCCCACAGCCAGGCCGCCTTGTGGGCCATCAGGCGGGCCAGCTCGACCTGCGCCTTGATCCGCGCGAGCGGGAACGCGACCGCCTGGTTCGCGCCGATCGGTTTCCCGAACGGCGCCCGCTCGGACGCGTACTCGCACGCGATCCGCAGGACCAGCTCACCGAACCCGACGCCGCTCGCCGCCGCGAGGATGCGCTCGGGGTTGAGGATGTCCCACAGGACGGCGAAACCCTGGTCGACCTCGCCGAGGACCCGGTCGGCGGGGACGCGGACCTCGTCCAGGAACACCATGTTCGACGCGACGACGTTGGTGCCGAGCTTCGGGATCGCCTGGTAGGTCAGCGTCCCGTCGGCGACGGCCTGCTTGACGTCCACCAGCAGGACGGTGAACCCGGACGTGCGGGGACGCGCCTCGGCGGCCGGGATCGTCCGGGTGACGAGCAGCATGAAGTCGGCCCGCTCCACGCCGGAGATCCAGATCTTCTGGCCGCTGACGGCGAAGCCGCCGCCGTCCCGCCGGGCCCGCGTGGAGATCGCGATGGAGTTGCTGCCCGCGTCCGGCTCGGTGATGGCGAAGCAGGTCTCGATCTCGCCGGCGGCGATCCCCGGCAGGAACTCGCGCCGCTGCGCCTCGGTGCCGTGCCGCGCGATCGTCAGCCCGCCGAACGCGGGCGTGAGCAGGTACATGAACCCCGCCGCGCCGCCCGCGCCGCCCTCGGCCAGGGCCTCCAGCGCGACCGACAGCTCCAGCAGCCCTTGCCCGCCGCCGCCGTGCTCCTCCGGGATCGCCAGCGCGTGCCAGCCGCCTCGGACGAGATCCCGCCAGATCTCCTCGGGCCAGCGCTTTTCGGCGTCGCACCGCCCCCAGTACTCCTGGTCGTACTCGCGGGCGATCGCCAGCACGCCCTCGCGCACCGCGACCGCGCTCTCCGGCAGGTCGAAGTCCACCGCGCCTCCCTCGAACTCGGTCCGCCCACCGTATCCGATTCTAGTAAGTGTCCACTGACGCCTGGAGGCGGTTCAGACGGTACCGGGGGAGTCGGCGCCGGGGCAGGGGGGTTGCGCGGGGGCGCCCATGTAGCGGGTCACGATGCGGGCGATGAAATGGGCGACCTGCTCCGGCGGGCCGGACGGCAGCATGATGTGGCTGGTGGTCAGGCGCACGGCCGCGCCGGTGATCTCGGTGAGGGCGGCGCGGTCCAGCTGCGGCCAGTGGCGCAGGGCGTGGTCGGCGATGCGGTCGCTGGCGGTGAACAGCAGCGGCTCGGCCCGTGTGGTGAGCAGCGGCAGCAGCTCGTCGCCGCCCTCCCCGGTCAGCACCGCCTTCATCAGCCGGTCGTCCGCGGACGTCTCCAGCGTGTAGGTCACCGCGGCGACCACCGCCGAGTACAGGTCGTCGTGGTCGGACAGCACCGCGTCGATGCCGTCGAGGTAGCGCTCGTTGTGGCGGATCACGACCGCCTGAGCCAGGCTCCACTTGTCGCCGAACTCGTTGTAGACGGTCTGGCGGCTCACTCCGGCGGCGGCGGCGACGTCCTGCATGCGGACGGCGCGGTAGCCGCGTTCCACGAGCAGGTCGGCGGCGGCGTCCAGCAGGGACTCGCGGACGGAACGGACGGAACGGACGGCGGTGCCCATGATGTCGTCGTGCCTCCGGGTGACGATCGTGCGGCGGGGGCGCACGTCACCATTATCACTCGCGGGCCCGGCCCGGCCACGGGTCAGGGCTGCAGGCGGTCCCGGGTCCACTCCTTGACGCCGGCGACGAACGCGTCGACGTCGGCGGCCTTGCCCGACGCCATCTCGCTGAACCAGCCCGGCACGTACTGCTCGAACCGGCCGCTGGCGAGGACGTCCAGCACGGCCGCGGCGACGTCCTGCGGGGGCAGCGCGTCGGACAGGTCGCTGAGCGGCGCCTCGTTGCGGGGCAGCGTGAACAGCTCCGTCCCGGCGATCAGCGCCGGCTGGACGACGTGGGCCCGCACGCCGGTGCCGTCCAGGTCGACCGCCATGCTCTCCCAGAACGCGGTCAGCGCCGCCTTCGACGCCGCGTAGGCCGCCTCGTGCGGCGGGCCGAGCCGCGCCGCGACCGACCCCATCGCCACCAGGTTCCCGCGCCCGCGCCTGATCATCCCGGGCAGCAGCGCCAGCGTGAGCCGCACCGGGGACAGGTAGTTGAGGCGCATCACGTCCTCGGCCTCGGCGGGGGACAGGTCCTGGACGCGGCGCCGCTTCGGCATCCCCGCGTTGTTGACCAGGATGTCCACGCCGCCGAGCGTCCGCTCGGCGTCCGCCGCGAGGTCGGCGATCCCGTCGAGGTCGGAGAGGTCGGCCGCCCACATCGCCGAGTCGGGCGCGTGCTCGCGGCACCGCGCGAGGACCTGCTCCAGCCTGTCCTTGCGCCGCGCGACGAGCCCCACCCGCGCCCCGGCCGCCGCCAGCGCCTCGGCGACGACCGCGCCGATGCCGGACGAGGCGCCCGTGACCAGCGCGGACCGTCCTGCGAGGGTCATCGGCCCGCTCCGCCCTGCCTCGTCTTCCCGGTCGGCGCCGGCGTCTTCTCGGTCTGCGTCAGCATGCCGCCCAACGTCACACACCCGGGCCCGCCCGGCAAGGCGCAGCGCCGTCCGCGGACGTCCTTGACCCGGCCCGGTAAGGTGGTGGGTTTCGCCCTCACCCACCCCTCTCGCCGCCGGAGGTCTGCGCGCATGCCCGCCGAACCCGCCCGCACCGCCGATCCCGCCCGTACCCCTGAAGCCGACGAGCCCGACGAACCCGAGCGGCCCGGTGAAGCGGCCGTCCTCGCGGCGGAGCGCGCCCATCTGGCCGAGTCTCGCGCCGCGCTGCGCCGGATGCGCGAGCACGCCCAGAGCCTGTCCGCCGACGTCGCGGCCGACTGGGTGTCCAAGCAGTTCCTGGAGTCGCTGCTCGACCAGCGCGTCGCGGCGCTCGCCGACCGCCCCGACGCGCCGCTGTTCTTCGGCCGGATGGACCGCGACGTCGCGGGCCCCGCGGACGACGACCTGCCCGCGGTCATGTACGTCGGGCGGCGGCACGTCCACGACGGCGACGAGGGCCGCCCGCTCGTGCTGGACTGGCGCGCCCCCGTGTCGCGGGCGTTCTACCAGGCCGGTCCCGCCGATCCGATGGGCTGGCGGCTGCGGCGCCGGTTCGGCTTCCAGGCCGGCGAGCTGACCGCGTTCGAGGACGAACCCCTCGACGGCGGCGGCGCTGGTGCCGGCGCGATCGGCGCGACCGGACCGTCCCGGATCCTGACCGAGGAGATCGAACGCCCCCGCACCGGCCCGATGCGCGACATCGTCGCGACCATCCAGCCGGAGCAGGACGTGATCGTCCGCGCCGACCTGCCCCGGACCGTGTGCGTGCAGGGCGCGCCCGGCACCGGAAAGACCGCCGTCGGCCTGCACCGCGCCGCGTACCTGCTGTTCACGCACCGGGAGCGGCTGTCGCGGTCCGGAGTGCTGATCGTCGGCCCGAACCGGGCGTTCCTCGCCTACATCTCGGCCGTCCTGCCCGCGCTCGGCGAGGTCAGGGTGGAGCAGGCCACGATCGACGACCTGCTCGGCGCGCCCACGGCCGACGAGCCCGCGCGGGTCGCGGCGCTGAAGGGCGAGGCGCGGATGGCGGACGTGCTCCGCAAGGCGCTGTGGCTGCACGTCCGCAAGCCCGAGGACGGTCTCGTCTTCACCCGCGGCTCCGCCCGTTTCCGGCTCGCCGCCCACGAGGTCAGGGAGATCGCCGCCGCGCTGCGCGGCACGACCCGGTACGGCAGCGGCCGCGCCGCGTTCGCGCAGCGGCTCGCCCACCAGATCCTCGTGCTGATGGAGCGGCGCGGCGAGGCGCCCGACGACCGCGTCCAGGACCAGGTCGCGCGCAGCAAGCCCGTCAAGCAGATCCTGGACGAGGTGTGGCCGAAGCTGACCCCCGAGCAGGTCCTGCACCGGCTGCTCGCGGACGCCGACTTCCTGCGGAGGGCCGCCAAGGGCGTCCTCGACGAGGGCGAGCAGGACGCCATCCGGTGGGCCAAGCCCGCCCGCTCCCACCGCTCGGCCAGATGGACCGCCGCCGACCGCGCCCTGCTGGACGAGCTGAACGACCTCATCGAGCGCACCGCCTCACTCGGGCACCTGGTCGTGGACGAGGCGCAGGACCTGTCGGCCATGCAGCTGCGGGCGCTGGGCCGCCGCTGCGGGACGGGCTCGGCGACCGTTCTCGGCGACATCGCGCAGGGCACCACCGCCTGGTCGGCGCGGTCCTGGACGGACGTCCTCACCCATCTCGGGCAGGACGGGGACGTCACCGAGCTGACCCTCGGGTTCCGCGTGCCCGGCACCGTCCTGGACTACGCGGCCCGGCTGCTCCCGCACGTCGCGCCGGCGCTGGAGCGGCCGCGCTCGCTGCGTCCCGGGCCGGGGGCGCTGGAGATCCGGCGCGTCGCCGACCCGGTCGCGGCGGCCGTCGACGCCGCCCGCGAGGCCCTCGGCCGTCCCGGATCGGTCGGGCTGATCGTTCCGGACGCCGCCGCGGACGCGCACGCCGCCGCGCTCCGCGCCGCGGGCGTCGACCACGAGATCCTCGGGCCCGAGTCCGACGGCGCCGCCCGCCTGCTCGTCATCCCGGCGACCCTCGCCAAGGGCCTGGAGTACGACCACGTGCTCGTCGCCGAGCCCGCCGCCATCGCC
The DNA here is from genome assembly GCF_004348735.1 of Actinomadura sp. KC06. Classification (GTDB taxonomy): domain Bacteria; phylum Actinomycetota; class Actinomycetes; order Streptosporangiales; family Streptosporangiaceae; genus Spirillospora. The sequence continues at coordinate 13,426 of NZ_SMKT01000003.1, read as the reverse complement.
GCCGCCGAGGCGCGCGGCCTGGCCCGCCTGTACGTCGTGCTGACCCGCGCCGTCACGTCCCTGACGATCCTGCACCGCGACGACCTTCCCGCGGAGCTGGCGTCCTGACCCGGCGTCACGGCCGGGGGCGGAGCCCGTCGAAGGCGAACCTGAGGACGTCCTCGTGCGCCCCGGCGCGCGCCGCCGCGTAGGACATGCCCGCCAGCAGCGCCATGACCTCGGCCGCGCCCACGTCCGCGCGGACGGCGCCCGCCTCCTGCGCGCGCTCCAGCAGCGCCCCGAGCGCCGCCTCCAGGTCGGGCCCCGCCCGCCCGGCGGCCGCACGCGCGTCCGCGCCCGTTCTCGCGCCCGCCTCGGCCAGCGCCTCCGTCACGGCCTGCTCGGCCGCCGCCCGCGCCACCACCCGCGTGAAGAACCCGAAGAACGCCGCACCGGCGTCGTCGGCCGTCCGCAGGCCCTCGGCCTCGGCCGCGAGCCGCTCCAGCAGGGCGACCAGGACGGCCTCCAGCAGCGACTCCTTGGTCGGGAAATGCCGGAACACGGTCCCGATCCCGACGCCCGCCTTCCGCGCGACCTCTTCGGTGGAGGCCGAGGTCCCCCGGACGGCGAAGACCTCCTCCGCCGCGGCGAGGACCTTCGCGCGGTTGCGCACCGCGTCGGCGCGAAGCGGCCTCCCGGACGGGGATGACGTCATCGCAGCCTTCCGTTGACCCGAGTGCCCGATTAGAACCGAGTACCCAGTTTTGACCCGAGTGCCCATTGAGCCGGTGACCGGTTGAGTCGCGGCTCCGATATCTTCTTCCGGAGCACGAAGTCCGATTCTAGGGGAGGGACATGTCCGAGTTCGCCAGCCCCCGGGCCGTCTTCCAGCGGCTGATCGACGGGGTGACGGCGCGGCGGCCCGACGCGCTGCCGCGCCTGTACGCGGAGGACGCGGTGGTCGTGCACCCGCTCGCCCGTCCCGCCTCCCGGCTGGAGGGCCGTGAGGCCCTGCGCGAGCACTTCGCCCGGCTGGAGACGCTGCCGGTGGAGATGACGGCGCGCAACGTCGTCGTCCACCAGACCGCCGACCCCGAGGTGATCGTCGCGGAGTTCGAGTACGAGGGACGCAACACCGAGACGGGGCGCGCGTTCGTCGTGCCCAACATCTTCGTCCTGCGGGTCCGGGACGGCCGCATCGTCGAGTCCCGCGACTACGCCCGCCCCGACGCCTTCGACGAGGCGCTCGCGCTGTGAGCGCGCCACCGCCCGACGCGAGCGCGCTGGAACGGCTGGTCGACGGGTTCCTCGCGGCGCACGACCCCGCGGCGATGGAGCCGGTGGAGTTCCTGCGGGCCCGGTTCGACGCCGGCCTCGCCTGGGTCCACTACCCGGAGGGGCTCGGCGGGCTCGGCGCGCCGCGCGCCCTGCAGCCCGCCGTCGACCGGCGGTTCGCCGCCGCCGGGGCGCCGGCCAACCATCCCGAGCGCAACGCCATCGGGCTCGGCATGGCCGCGCCGACGATCGCCGCGTTCGGCACCGGGGAGCAGAAGCGCCGCTTCCTGCGCCCGCTCTGGACCGGCGAGGAGCTGTGGTGCCAGCTGTTCAGCGAGCCGGGCGCCGGGTCCGACCTCGCCGCGCTCGCCACCCGCGCCGTCCGCGACGGCGACGCCTGGACGGTCACCGGCCAGAAGGTCTGGACGTCCATGGCGCACGAGGCGCGCTGGGCGATCATCGTCACCCGCACCGACCCCGGCGTCCCCAAGCACCGCGGCATGACGTACTTCATCTGCGACATGACCGCGCCCGGCGTCGAGGTCCGGCCGCTGCGGCAGATCACCGGCGAGGCCGAGTTCAACGAGGTCTTCCTCACCGACGTGCGGATCCCCGACGAGCACCGCCTCGGCGACGTCGGCCAGGGCTGGCAGGTCGCCACGACCACGCTGATGAACGAGCGCGTCGCGATCGGCGGCCACGCCGCGCCGCGCGAGAGCGGCATGATCGGCGTCGCCGCCGCGCTCTGGCGCGACCGTCCCGAACTGCGCACCCCCGGCCTGCACGACGCGCTGATGCGCGCGTGGGTGCGGACCGAGGCCGCCCGCCTCACCGGGGAGCGGCTCCGGCAGCAGCTCACCGCCGGACGGCCCGGCCCCGAGGGATCGGGCGTCAAGCTGGCGTTCGCCGGGCTCAACCAGGAGGTGTCCGGCCTGGAGCTGGACATCCTCGGCGAGGACGGCCTGCGCTACGACGACTGGACCATGCGCCGTCCGACCGAGGTCGACTTCACCCGCCGCTCGCCCGGCTACCGCTACCTGCGCGCCAAGGGCAACTCCATCGAGGGCGGCACCTCGGAGATCCTGCGCAACATCATCGCCGAGCGCGTCCTCGGCCTGCCCGGCGAGATCCGGGTCGACAAGGACGTGCCGTGGAAGGACCTGCCGAAGTGAGCGACTTCGCACGCGACCTGCTGTACGGCGAGATCGAGAACGACCTGCGGGCGAGCGTGCGCGACGTGCTCGGCGACAAGGCGCCCTGGACGTCCGTCCTCGCCGGGACCGAGAAGGACGACCCGTACGACGCGGCGCTGTGGCGGGCCGTCGCCGCCGGGCTCGGCTGCGCCGGGCTGCCCGTCCCGGAGGAGCTCGGCGGCGCGGGCGCGACCTGGCGCGAGACCGCCGTCGTGATGGAGGAGCTCGGCCGCTTCGCCGCGCCCGTCCCCTTCCTGACCAGCGCGGTCGTCGCGACGGCCGCGCTGATGGCCGCCGGGGAGCGCGACCTGCTCGCCCGCCTCGCCACCGGGGAGGCGATCGCCGTGCTGGCCGTCCCGTTCAGCGCCGCACCCGGCGACGAGACGGCCGTCACCGTCCGGGCGGACGGCGGGACGCTGACGGGCGAGGTCACCAGCGTCGCGGACGGGATGGCCGCCGACGTCCTGCTGGTCCCGGCCGGTGGCGGGCTCTACGCCGTGGACGCCGCCGCCGCCCGCCGCACCGCCGTGACCTCCCTGGACATGACGCGCCGCCTCGCCGACGTCGCCTTCTCCGCCGCCCCCGCCCGCCGCGTCGCCGAAGGGACCGGGGCCGTCCGCGCCGCGCTGCTGACCGGCGCGGCGATGCTGGCCTCCGAGCAGCTCGGGCTGGCCGAACGGTGCCTGGACGACACCGTCGCCTACGTCAAGACCCGCTACCAGTTCGGGCGGCCGGTCGGCTCCTACCAGGGCCTCAAGCACCGCCTCGCCGACCTGTGGACGTCCGTCACCCAGGCCCGCGCGGTCGCCCGCCACGCCGCGTCGTGCCTCGCCGCGCACCCGGCCGCCGGGGACGAGGACGCGCCGATCGCGGTCGCCGTGGCCCAGGCGCACTGCTCGGAGGTCGCGGTCAAGGCCGCCGAGGAATGCGTGCAGATGCACGGCGGCATCGGCTTCACCTGGGAGCATCCGGCGCACCTCTACCTGAAGCGCGCCAAGGCCGACGCGATCGCCCTCGGCACCCCCGACCGGCACCGCACCGCCCTGGCCGGGCTGGTCAATCTGCCGCCAGCCTGACGCGCACGGCCCGACCCGCTGATCAGCCGGTGATGACGGCCAGGATCCGCGTGCCCTCCCGGAATTCGCCGCGTTCGGCCAGGGCGAGGACGCCGGACATCATCTTCGCGGTGTAGATCCGGTCGAGGACGATCCCGTGCCGCTCGGCGAAGTCGTCGATGAAGGCGTCCAGCTCCGGCGTCCTCTTGGCGTACCCGCCGAAGTGGAAGCCGTGTTCGACGCGCCAGGCCCCCCGCCGTCCGCCGTAGGTCTCGCGCTGGAGACGCTCCACCTCGCCGTCCATGAAGCCGCCCTTCAGGACGGAGAAGCCCAGAGCGCGCTGGCCCGGCCCGAGCCCGGCGGCCAGGCCCGCGAGCGTCCCGCCCGTCCCGCACGGGCAGCACACGACGTCGTAGCCGGGAACCTCCTCGCCCAGCTCCTCGCAGCCCCGGACGGCCGGCGCGTTGCTCCCGCCCTCCGGCAGAAGGTAAAAATCACCCCAATCCCGGCGCAGCGCGGCGAGAACGTCAGGCTCGTGCTTGCGGCGGTAGGACGCGCGGTCCAGGTAGGTCAGGCGCATGCCCATCCGCTCGGCGAAGGCCAGCGAATCGTTCAGCGGCCGGTGCTCCTCGCCGCGGATCACCCCGATGGTCGCGAACCCGAAGATCTTCCCGGCCGCCGCCGTGGCCCGGACGTGGTTGGAGTAGGCGCCGCCGAACGTCAGGACCGTCCCGGCCTCCCGCGCGGGACCGAGGTTGTGCTTGAGCTTCCGCCACTTGTTCCCGGGCAGCTCCGGGTGGATCAGATCGTCCCGCTTCAGGAACAGCCGCAGGCCCCGCCGGGCGAACCGGTCGTCCGCCACCTCGACGACCGGGGAGATCACCGCGGCGGCGGCAGCCGGAGCCGGTCGCGGAGCGCCCGCTGCACCTCGTGGACGCCGGGCCGCGCGTCCACGGTCACCACGTACTCCTTGCGGCCGAACAGGTCCAGGATCGGGTCGGTCTTCTCGTGGTACAGCCGGAGCCGCTCGGCCAGCGCCTCCTCCGTGTCGTCCTCCCGCGCCGTCAGGTCGCCGCCGCACACGTCGCAGCGGCCCTCCTCGGTCGGACGGTCGTTGATCAGGTTGTAGTCCATCCCGCACCGGGAGCAGAGCCGCCGGGCCAGGACGCGGCGCCGGACCTCCCCGTCCGGAAGGTCCAGATGGATCACGCCGTCGATGTCGTAGCCCTCCAGGAAGAACTCCGTCTGCCTGCGGTTGCGCGGGAACCCGTCGATCACGAACCCGTAGTTCCAGTCGTGCTGGTCGAGGCGGTCCCGGACGACGCCCTCCACCAGGTCGTCGCCGACCAGCTCGCCCGCCGCCATGATGCGCCGCACCTGCGCGCCGAGCTTCGTGTGGCTCTTGACGTGCCACCGGAAGATGTCCCCGACGCTGATGTGCACGATGTCCAGGTCCCGCGCGAGCAGCGCCGACTGCGTCCCCTTGCCGCTGCCGAGCGGGCCGATGATGACGTACTTGCGCATGCGCAGAGCCTATGCGGCCCGCCCCGGCGCCCGGTCAGCGCGGCAGGCCCTGCTCAGCGCGGCAGGCCCTGCTCATCAGCGCGGCAGGCGCAGGCGGCGGCCCAGCCGGCGGAACCGGGAGTCGGGGACGTGCTCGGGCGTCTCGTCCCGCGCGGTCAGGCACTCCAGCAGCAGGTCGAACGCGGGCGGGCGGACGCACACCAGCGTCGCTCTGGCCCGCCGCGCGCAGTGCAGCCGCACCGACGGGCGCAGCAGCCGCGAGAACACGCTCCGCGTGCCGTGCCCGACGACGAGGATGTCGTCGTCGCCCGCCAGCCGCACCAGCGTCGCGCCCGGCTCGCCGACCAGCGCCAGCGCCGTCAGCTCCAGGCCGTCCGGCGGGCCGTCGCTCACCTCCGCGAGCAACCGCGCGATCAGCTCGGCGCCGGACCCGCGCAGCGCCTCGGTGATGCCGCAGCCGAGCTGCCCGGCCGCCGACACGTGCGGCGGCAGCGGCGCGGCGTGGGCGACCAGCAGCGGCAGCCTCCGCAGCCGCGCCTCGCCGATCGCCCAGGAGAGGGCGCAGCGGGCGCCCGCGGAGTCGTCGACACCCACCACCACGCGGGGGCCGCCCTCCGGTCTCGCGATCACGGTCCCTCCCGAGGCCGCCGGTTGATGTGCAGTCTAGGGTGCAGGCATACCCGCCTCGACGGAAGTGTTTCGCGTTGGGGAAACACCGGTTTCCCCAAAATGAACGGGCCCGCTTTACCGCCCGCCGCCCAGGACGGCAGACTTCCGGTATGGGCACACCGCACGCGAACGACACCTCCTGCGCCGTCGCGCACGGCGACGCCGCGCCCGCGGCGCAGGAGCGGACGCTGGTCGCGGTCTTCGCGGGCGCCGTCGCCGACCACCTGCTGCGCTACGGAGCCGACCTCGGCTACCGCACGTTCCTCGTCGACCCCGACAAGGACCGGGACGGCGCGGCCGACCTGCCGTCCCTCGACGCGACCGCGGACGTCGTCGTCACCGACCACCACCGCCCAGAGCTCGGGCCCGTCCTGCGGGACGTGCTGACCCAGCCCGTCCGGTGGGTCGGCGTCATGGGCAACCCCCGCCACCCCGCCCCGCACATCCCGGCGCTCACCGAGCTCGGCGTCCCGGCCGCCGACATCGCCCGGGTGCACCGCCCCATCGGCCTGAACATCGGGTCCCGCACCCCGGCGGAGATCGCCATCGCGACCCTCGCCGGGCTGATCGCCGACCGCAACGGCCGGCCCGGCGGATTCGAGTTCTGACGCATCCCTCCCGCGGCCTCGCCCGGAGCCGCGGGTTCGGCGGTGGACGCGCTGGTCGAAGCGTAGAATGGTGCGGGTTTTACACGTTCTGTCGGTGGGCTCGCCTACGGTCGGAGGCGACGGGCGCCCGTCGGCCCCACGCCCGTCCGAGCGACGACGCCGAACGAAGGTGACGACCAGCCATGTCGAACAGCACCATCGAGACAGACCGCGACTTCCAGGAACTCGCCGACCCGTACCGGCGCGAGCTGCTGGCGCACTGCTACCGGATGCTCGGCTCCATGCACGACGCCGAAGACCTCGTGCAGGAGACCTATCTGCGGGCGTGGCGCTCGTACGAGAACTTCGAGGGGCGGTCCTCGCTGCGGACGTGGCTGTACCGGATCGCCACGAACGTGTGCCTGACCGCGATCGACCAGCGCGGCAACCGGCCCATGCCGTCCGGGCTCGGGGCGCCGAGCGACGAGCCGGAGCGGCCCGTGGTCGCCTCCCCGGAGGTGCCGTGGCTGGAGCCCGTGCCCGACGCCGTCCTCGGCGCCGACGCCGCCGACCCGGCCACGATCGTCGCCGCCCGCGAGAGCACCCGGCTGGCGTTCGTCGCGGCGCTGCAGCATCTGCCCGCCAAGCAGCGGGTCGTGCTGATCCTGCGGGACGTCCTGAAGTGGCGGGCCGCGGAGGTCGCCGAGCTGCTCGACACCTCCACCGCCGCCGTCAACAGCGCGCTGCAGCGGGCGCGGGCGCAGCTGGAGGAGAACCAGCCTCTGCGCGACGAGCTCGTCGAGCCGACCGACCCGGCGCAGCGCGATTTCCTCGAACGCTACGCCAAGGCGTTCGAGGACGCCGACATCTCGGGCCTCATCGAGCTGTTCAAGAAGGACGTCATCTGGGAGATGCCGCCCCACCTCGACTGGTTCGTCGGCGCCGAGAACGTCATCCGGCTCATCCGCACGCAGTGCGCGCCCTCGCCGGGCGACATCCGGATGGTGCCGTCCGCCGCGAACGGGCAGCCCGCGTTCGGGCTCTACATGCGCGGCGACGACGGCGTGCACCGCGCCTACCAGCTCCAGGTCGTCAGCCTCACCGGCGACGGCGTCTCGCACGTCTCCGCGTTCTTCGACACGAGCCTGTTCGCCCATTTCGGGCTGGCCGAGGCGCTCTGAACCGCCCCCTTTCCACTGAGCGGAAACCCCCGCCCGGCGCACGGGACGCCGGCTGCCAGGGTGGAAGACGAGCGGCGCCGGCACGACGGCCGGAGCCGCGCCGCCGAGTGGGAATGGGAGGCACATGGACGAGGTCGTGGCGTCGCCGCACCCCCCGTACCTGTACCCGGGGTACAAGAGCACCGTGCTCCGCGCCCCCGCGCAGGAACTGATCATGCCGAAGCTCGGCCCGGACAGCGTCGAGCTGACCTCGCCGGTCTTCGGGCACCAGGAGCTCGGCCGGCGGGACTTCGACCTCACCGTCCAGCACCCCGGCGAGCCGCTCGGCGAGCGGATCGTCGTGACCGGCCGCGTGCTCGACGCCGCGGGCCGTCCGGTGCGGGGCGCGCTGGTCGAGGTGTGGCAGGCGAACGCGGCGGGCCGGTACCCGCATCTCGGCGACCTCCACCCCGCGCCGCTCGACCCGAACTTCACCGGCGCCGGACGCTGCCTCACCGATGACGACGGCCGTTACCGCTTCATCACGATCAAGCCCGGCGCCTACCCGTGGGGCAACCACCACAACGCGTGGCGGCCCGCGCACATCCACTACTCGGTGTTCGGGACGGCGTTCACGCAGCGGCTCGTCACGCAGATGTACTTCCCCGGCGACCCGCTGTTCCCCTACGACCCGATCTTCCAGTCGATCCCCGGCGAGCGGGACCGCGAGAAGCTGATCGCCCGGTTCGACATGGACACCACCGAACCGGAGTGGGCGCTCGGCTACCAGTGGGACATCGTCCTCGGCGACACCCCGATGGAGGCGTGATGACGACCCCGTCCCCGACCGGCGTCTCGCCGGTGACGCCTTCGCAGACCGTGGGCCCGTTCTTCGGGTACGCGCTGCCCTACGAGGCCGGGCCGGAGGTCGTGCCGGGCTGGCGGCCGGACGCGATCCGCGTCCGCGGCCGGGTCCTCGACGGCGCGGGCGAGCCGGTGCCGGACGCGCTGCTGGAGATCTGGCAGGCCGACGAGACCGGCGAGATCCCGCGGCGGCCGGGCGGCATCGTCCGCGCCGGGCACGACTTCTCCGGGTTCGGGCGGTGCGGCACCGACGCGGGCGGCGGCTACTGGTTCAGCACCGTCAAGCCCGGCGCGATCGGCGCCGGCGCGCCCTACATCGCCGTCCTCGTCTTCGCCCGCGGGCTGCTCAAGCCCGTCTTCACCCGGCTGTACTTCCCCGAGGACGAGGCCGCGCACGCGCGGGACCCGCTGCTCGGCGACGTCCCGGACGAGCGGCGCGGCACCCTGATCGCCGAGCGCGAGGGGGAGCGGCGGTACCGTTTCGACATCCACCTGCAAGGGGAGCGGGAGACGGTCTTCCTTGGCTTCTGACGAACACGGCACGCCCGGCGCGTCCGGCGAAGCGGCGGTCTCGCCGGACGCGGGGCTGCTGTCCCCGGTCCGCGCGGGGACGGAGGCCGAGCCCGCCACGAGCGACCTCGCCTACCTGGCGGCGATGCTGGACGCCGAGGCCGCCCTCGCCCGCGCGCAGGCCCGGCTCGGCATCGTCCCCGCGGACGCGGCCGACACGATCGCCGCCGCCGCCGACCCGGCCCGGTTCGACCTGGCGGATCTGGCGCTCCGGGCACGCGGCGCGGGCAACCCCGTCGTGCCGCTCGTCGCCGACCTGCGGCGGCTCGCGGGGACGGCGGGCGAGCACGTCCACAAGGGCGCGACCAGCCAGGACATCGTCGACACCGGCGCCATGCTCGTCGCGGCCCGGACCAGGCGCGTCGTCCTCGCCCATCTCGACCGGGCACTGGACGCGCTGGCCGGGCTCGCGGCGCGGTACCGCGACACCCCGATGGCGGCCCGCACGCTCGGCCGGCAGGCGCTGCCGACGACGTTCGGCGCGAAGGCCGCGAACTGGCTGATCGGCTGCCTGGACGCCCGCGAGCGGCTCGCCGCCGTGGTCCTGCCGGTGCAGCTCGGCGGCCCGGCCGGGACGCTCGACGCCTACGGGGACCGGGCGCTCGACCTGGTCGCCGCCTACGCGGACGAGACGGGGCTGGCGGCCCCCGTCCTGCCGTGGCACACCCGCCGCACGCCGGTCGTGGACCTCGCGGCGGCGCTGGCGCTGGTCGCGGGCGCGCTCGGCAAGATCGCCACCGATGTGTGGCTGCTGTCGCAGAGCGAGATCGGGGAGGTCGCCGAGGCGGCCGGGCCGGGGAAGGGCGGGTCGTCGTCGATGGCGCACAAGCGCAACCCGGCGCTGTCCACGCTGATCCGCTCCGCCGCGCTGCAGGTCCCGGCGCAGGTCCAGGTGCTGCTCGCCGCGCAGGCCGCGCCGCACGAGCGTCCGGCGGGGGAGTGGCACGCGGAGTGGCAGCCGCTGCGCGAGTGCCTGCGCCTCACCGGCGGCGCGGCGGAGACGGCCGCCGACCTGGTGGACGGCCTGGAGGTGTCCACGGAGCTGATGCGCGCCGACCTCGACGACCTGCTGGACGTCCTCGGCGACGATCCCGGCACGGGCGCCGCCGCCGTCCTCGTCGGCCGGGCCCTCGACGCCTACCGCAGGAGCCGCGCGTGACCGGGGCGAGACCGCCGCGCCACCGCCTGGACGGCCCGGCGGACGCGCCCGTCGTCGTCCTGGGCCCGTCCCTCGGCACGTCCATGGACCTGTGGCTGCCGCAGCTGCCCACCCTGACCCGGACGTGGCGCGTCCTGCGCTACGACCTGCCCGGCCACGGGAACGAGCCGCCGCCGGACGCCCCGTTCACTGTCGAGGACCTCGCCGACGGGATCACGCGCCTGCTGGACGACCTCGGCGTCGACCGGGCGGCCTACGCGGGCGTGTCGCTCGGCGGGGCCGTCGGCACGGCGCTCGCGCTGCGCGCCCCCGACCGCGTCGCCGGGCTGATCCTGTGCTGCACGTCGCCGCGCTTCGGCGAGCCCGGGCCGTGGCGGGAGCGGGCGGCGCTCGTCCGCCGCGAGGGCGTCGGGCCGGTGGCGGACACGGCGGCCGGACGCTGGTTCACGCCGTACTTCACCGGCGCCGGCCCGTACGTGGCGATGCTCCGCGCGACCGACCCCGCGGGCTACGCGGCCTGCTGCGACGCCCTCGCCGGGTTCGACGCCACCGACCGCCTCGGCGGGATCACCGCGCCGACCCTGGTGATCGCCGGCGCCCAGGACGGGCCGACCCCGCCGGACGGCCACGCCCGCAGGCTCGCCGCCGGTATCCCGGACGCCCGCCTGACGATCATCGACGGCGCGGGCCACCTCGCGAACGTGGAGCGGCCCGGCCCGGTCACCGAGGCGATCACCGAGCACCTCGACCGCACACGGAAGGAGACCGGCCCATGACCGACGCGGAGCGGCACGCGCAGGGCATGAAGACCCGCCGCGAGGTCCTCGGCGACGCGCACGTCGACCGCGCCGAGGCCCGCAAGGACGACTTCACCGCCGACTTCCAGGACATGATCACCCGGTACGCGTGGGGCGAGATCTGGAGCCGCCCCGGCCTGGACCGCAAGACCCGCAGCTGCGTCACGCTGACCGCGATGGTCGCGGGCGGGCACCTGGAGGAGCTGGCGATGCACGTGCGGGCCGCGCTCCGCATCGGGCTGACCCGCGAGGAGATCAAGGAGGTGCTCCTGCAGACGGCGATCTATTGCGGGGTCCCCGCCGCGAACTCGGCGTTCGCCGTCGCCCAGCGGGTACTCACCGAGCAGGAGTGACGGGCGGACGGGCCCGTGCGGCGACGCTTCGGGCGGTGACGGCGTGGACGGTGGACGGCGTGGGAGCTGACCGGGCGAACGACGCGACCGGCGCGAAGGGCGCGACCGGCGCGAAGGGCGCGGCCGGCGCGGGCGGCGCGCGGCCGGTGAGCGTGGCGGGCAAGGTCATGGCCATCCTGAACGCGTTCGCGCAGGGCGGCGTCCGGCTGAACCTGAGCGAGATCTGCCGCCGGTCCGGGCTGCCCCTCGCCACCGGCCACCGCCTCGTCGGCGAGCTGGTCGCGGGCGGGTTCCTGGAGCGGATCCCGGACGGCACCTACCGCATCGGCACCCGGCTCTGGCGGATCGGCAGCCAGGCCCCCGCCGTCATGGGCCTGCGCGAGCTGGCGCTCCCGCACATGGAGGACCTCTACGAGGCCACGCACGACAACGTCCAGCTCGGCGTCCTGCGCGACGACCGCGTGCTGATCGTGGAGCGGCTGCGCGGCACCCGCTCGGTGCCGGTCGTGACGCAGGTCGGGCGGACGCTGCCGCTGCACACCACCGGCGTCGGGAAGGTGCTGCTGGCCTACGCGCCGCCGGACGTCCGGGAGAAGGTCCTGCGCGGCGGCCTGGACCGGCACGCCCGGCGCTCGATCACCGACCCGGACGAGCTGCGCCGCTCGATCGAGCAGGTCCGCCGCTCCGGATACGCGCTGACCCGCGACGAGATGACGCTCGGCGCGTCGTCCGTCGGCGCCCCGGTGCGGGACGGCGCGGGCGACGTCGTCGCGGCGATGTCGCTGGTCTCCGGCACCCGCGGCGCCGACCTGCGCCGCCTGCTGCCGCCGCTGACGACGGCCGTGCGCGCGCTCTCCCGCGACGTGGCGGCCCACTGGCACGGCGGCCCCGACATGTTCTCCACCGAGCGCGACACCGGCGCCTGAACCCCCCGGACGAGGAGAAGAAGAGCGATGCGCACCCAGGTCGCGATCATCGGCGGCGGGCCCGCGGGCCTGCTGCTGTCCCGGCTGCTCCACCTGCAGGGGATCGACTCGGTCGTCCTGGAGAGCCGGGACCGCGACTACGTCGAGCACCGGCAGCGCGCCGGGATGCTGGAGCAGGGCACGACCGACGCGCTGCGCGACAGCGGCGTCGGGGAGCGGCTCGACCGGGAGGGGCTCGTCCACCACGGGCTTGAGCTGCGGTTCGGCGGCGCCGGGCACCGCGTCCCGCTGACCGATCTCACCGGCCGGACGGTGACCGTCTACGCCCAGACCGAGATCGTCAAGGACCTCGTCGCCCGGCGGCTGGCGGACGGCGGCGACGTCCGGTTCGAGGCCGAGGTCGTGGACCTGGACGCGTCCGCGCCCCGCGTGACCTACCGCAGCGGCGGCGAGACCCGCACCCTCGACTGCGACTACATCGCGGGCTGCGACGGGTTCCACGGCGTCAGCCGCCCCGCGGTGCCGGGGCTGCGGACGTTCTCGCGCGACTACCCGTTTGCGTGGCTCGGGATCCTCGCCGACGTGCGGCCGTCCACCGAGGAGCTGATCTACGCCCACCACGACCGCGGCTTCGCGCTGCACAGCCTGCGCTCGTCCACCGTCAGCCGCCTGTACCTGCAGGTGCCGCCGGACGAGGACATCGCCGCCTGGTCCGACGCCCGCATCTGGGACGAGCTGGCCGCCCGGTTCGCCACCGACGACGGCTGGAAGCTGCACGAGGGCCCGATCACCGACCGGTCGATCACGCCGATGCGCAGCTTCGTGGCCGAGCCGATGCGGCACGACCGGCTGTTCCTCGCCGGGGACGCGGGCCACATCGTCCCGCCGACCGGGGCGAAGGGCCTCAACCTCGCCGTGTCCGACGTGATCATCCTGGCGCGGGCGCTGGCCGAGCGGTACGCCACGGGCTCGGAGACGCTGCTGGACGGCTACTCCGACGCGTGCCTGCGGCGCGTCTGGCGGGCCGAGCACTTCTCCTACTGGATGACGACGCTCCTGCACGCCGACCCGGCCGCGAGCGCGTTCGAGCGGCGGCTCCAGCGCGCCCACCTGGACTACGTGGTGTCGTCGGAGGCCGCCTCCGCGTCGCTGGCGGAGAACTACGTCGGACTGCCCCTCGAATAGGGGTCTGACCTGCGACGGAGCGGGTAGGACGGCCGCGTCGGCGGGCAATGAGATGCATCTCACCTAAATTGGCAGCATCTGAAATTCTGCCGGGAAGGCAAGTTCGGTCTACCGTGGGCCCGTGACGGGT
>NZ_SMKT01000039.1 GCF_004348735.1 Actinomadura sp. KC06 | reverse complement strand
CCGCCCCATGAGATCGTTGCGCATCCTGGCCGTGTCACTCCTGCTGATCCCGCTCGCCGCGGCCTGCGGCGGGGACGACGGCGGCGGCAAGACCGTCAAGTTCGGGTACACGGCCGACTTCGCGGGCGCCGCCGCGCTCGCCGCCGCCGACAAGCTCGGCCTGTGGAAGAAGGCCGGCCTCGACCCGGAGCTGAAGGTCTTCACCAACGGCCCACTGCAGATCCAGGCGCTCGGCGCGGGCGACTTCGACTTCGGCTACATCGGGCCGGGCGCGACCTGGCCGCCCGCGTCCGGCAAGGCCAAGATCGTCGCGGTCAACATGCTCGGCCAGGCGGACCGGATCATCGCCACCCCCAAGTCCGGGATCAGGGACGTCGCGGGGCTGCGCGGGAAGAAGGTGGCCGTGCCGGAGGGCACGTCCGGCGACATGCTGCTCCAGCTCGCGCTGAAGAAGGCCCAAATGACCGGCAAGGACGCGCAGAAGGTGCCGATGGATCCGAGCACCGTCGTCACGGCGTTCTCGTCCGGCAAGGTGGACGCGGCCGCCATCTGGTACCCGCTGATCGACACGATCAAGAAGCGCACGCCCGACCTGGTCGAGCTGTCGAAGAACGCCGACTTCTACCCGGCGATGTCGTTCCCCAGCTCGTTCGTCGCCCGCAACCAGGTCGTCCGGGACGACTCCGCGACCGTGCGCAAGGTCATCAAGGTGCTGCAGCAGGCCAACGACTGGGTGCACGGCAACACCGCCGAGGCCGAGACCACGGCGGCCGAGTTCCTGAAGGTACCGCCCGCGCAGCTCAAGGGCTCCTCGTCGGTCACCAAGACATTCACCTCGGCGGAGCTCGCGAAGCTCTCCGCGGACGGGACGGTGAACGGCTGGTTCAAGGGCCTGACCGACATCTTCGTCGCGATGGGCAAGCTCTCGTCCTCGCCGGACCCGTCCGGCTACTACACCGCCGGCCTCTACACCGGCGCCGGCGGCAAGTGAAGCTCGGGGTCCGACCGGCGCGTGCGCCCGGCCGGACCCCGCGCCACGGCCGGTGCCCCGCCGGCCTGGTCCCGCATCCCCGCGGAGGAGGCACAACCCCATGCCCCGTCACCGAACCCCCGTACCCCGTCGCCCGATGACCGCGGTCGCGTCCGCGGCCGTCCTCACCCTCACCGCCGTCTCCCCTCTCGGAGCACTGCCCGCGCAGGCCGACGGCCCGGCGCAGGCCCCCGTCAACCTGGCACTGAACGGCGCGGCTTCCGCGTCGAGTGTCGAACTGGACCGGGACACCTTCGCGGCGTCCCAGGCCAACGACGGCTCCACGCAGACCCGCTGGTCGTCGAAGTACGTCGACGACAACTGGGTACAGATCAAGCTGGCCCGCGACGCTAAGGTCGACCACGTCACGCTGGTCTGGCCGAACGCGTGCGCCCGCGACTTCGCGGTGCAGACGTCCATGGACGGCGCCACCTGGACCACCGTGACCCGGCAGCAGCGCGCCACCTGCCCGCGCACCGACGAGATCGACGTCAAGGCGACCGCGCGGTACGTCCGGATGCAGGGCTACCAGCGCTGGGCGAACTTCGGGTACTCGATCTCGGAGTTCCAGGTCTGGGACCGTCCCGTCCAGGAGTCGCTCGGGATCGTGCCGAAGCCGGTCTCGGTCAGCGAGACCGGCGGGCCCAGGTACCGGCTCGACCCCGCCACCTCCATCGCCGCGCTCGGCGCCGGCGCCAGGGCGCCCGCGGGCCGGCTCGCGCAGGTGCTGCGGCGCTCCACCGGGTACCGGCTGCCCGTCGTGTCCGCCAAGACCGGGCCGAAACCGATCGTCATCCAGGTCGGCGCCGGCCTCGGACCGGCGGGACGCCCCGAGGGCTACGTCCTCGCCGCCAACGCCGCGGAGATCACCATCAGGGCCGCGACCGCCAACGGCGCGCTGAACGGCGTGCAGACGCTCCGCCAGCTCTTCCCGCAGTGGGTGGAGTCGCGGACGAAAGTCAACGCCGAGTGGACGGTGCCGCCCGTCCGGATCAGCGACCACCCCCGGTTCGCGCATCGCGGCATGATGCTCGACGTCGCCCGCAGCTTCTACCCGGTGAACGAGGTCAAGAAGTACATCGACACCGCCGCCCAGTTCAAGATCAACCGGCTGCATCTGCATCTGAGCGACGACCAGGGCTGGCGGATCGCGATCGGCGACCCGGCGGACAACCCGTCCGGCATCGACTACGGGCGGCTCACATCGGTGTCCGGCGGCACCGCGATGACCTACAACTCCGCGGGGCAGCAGATGGGCACCGAGCTGGGCCTCACCGGCTACTACACCAAGGCCGACTACGCCGAGATCGTCCGGTACGCGGGTGCCAACGGGATGGCCGTGATCCCAGAGATCGACATGCCCGGCCACACCAACGCCGCGCTGCACGCCATCCCGCAGCTCAACAGCGAGGGGTCGGGGCCGCAGCCGGAACCGGGGCAGCCGACCGTTCCGGCCAACGGCACCCCGAACGTCGGGTACTCCTCGTTGGACGCCGCGAACCCGGCCACCTACGAGTTCACCAAGCACGTCCTCACCGAGATAGCGGAGATGACACCCGGCCCGTACCTGCACATCGGCGGGGACGAGTCGCACAGCACCGGCCACGCCAACTACACCAAGATGATCAACGCCTTTACCGGCCAGGTGAACGGGCTGGGCAAGACGGTCGTCGCCTGGAACGAGGCCGCGGGCACGGCACTGCCGCAGGACAACGCCGTCGTGCAGTTCTGGAATGGGAACCGGACCTCCGTCGCCGAGGCCGTCACGTCCAGGGGCGCCAAGGTGATCCTGTCCCCTGCCGCGAACACCTACGTCCCACAGAAGCAGGACTCCCGGCAGCCGCAGGGCGGCACGTGGGCGTGCGGCGGCGTGTGCGGCCTCGACCGGCACTACGGCTGGGACCCCGGCACGTTCGTCCCCGGCATCCAGGAGACGAGCGTCCTCGGCGTCGAGTCGGCCCTGTGGGGCGAGTTCATCCGGCGGCTCCCCCAGGCGCAGTACTACAGCTACCCACGCCTCATCGCCACCGCCGAAGTGGGCTGGACCCCGCAGGCCCAGCGCGACTACCCGGACTTCACGCGCCGCCTCGCCGCGCTCGGCGGACGGCTGACGGTCGAGGGCGTCAACTTCTTCCCCACCGCCAGCGTCCCCTGGCCGACGGCCGCGACCGGCACCGACAAGACCGTCCCGGCGGGCTCGCCCGCGGGCGCGACCTGGACGGTCACCGCACCGGCCGCCGGCGACCTCACCGGTACCATCACCTGGGACGACGGCGTCCGCGAGGACGTCACCCTGACCGCCGAGCGGCGCGCCAGCATCCCCGACATGCGGGCGAACAGCACGTTCACCGCCGTGTCGAACCGGACGTTCGGCACGCCGGGGACGCGGACCGCGACGCTCACCGCCCGGCCGTCCGGCGGTGAACCCGTCGAGGCGACCTTGACCGTCACCGTTTCCTGAACCCGGGTGCGGGAGGACCTGGACCACTCATGACCACACCCGACCCCAGCACTCCGGCCTGCTGCGCGGCCTCGCGCGGCGGCGCCCACGCGCTCTCGCCGCCCGCCGCCCGCCCGCCGTCCCGGCCCGCCGGCGCGCGGCGGTCCGCCCCGTACGGGGAGGGGATGATCCTGCTGCCGGGCGGCACGTTCCAGATGGGCAACGAGGGCCCCGACGCCAACCCGCTGGACGGCGAGGGCCCCGTCCGCCGAGTGCGCGTCGAGCCGTTCCGCATCGACCCGTTCGCCGTCACCAACGCCCAGTTCGCCAGGTTCGTCAAGGCGACCGGGTACCGGACAGAGGCCGCACGGTACGGCTGGTCCTACGTCTTCCAGGGGCTGCTGCCCCCGGACCTCTCACACTCGGCCCCGGCCCCCTCCGGGACGCCGTGGTGGCGTGCCGTGAAAGGGGCCGTCTGGAACCGGCCCGAAGGCCCCGGCAGCGATGTTCGACAACGCCAGAAACATCCCGTCGTGCACGTCTCCTGGAACGACGCCGCCGCCTACACCGAATGGGCCGGCAAGCGCCTGCCGACCGAGGCCGAATGGGAGTACGCGGCCCGCGGCGGCCTCGACCAGGCCACCTACCCGTGGGGCAACGACCTCCACCCGCGCGGGCAGATCCGCTGCAACATCTGGCGCGGCAGCTTCCCCCACCGGCACGACGGCCGTCCCGGCACCGTCGCCGCCGACTCCTACCGGCCCAACGCCTACGGCCTCTACAACACCGTCGGCAACGTCTGGGAATGGTGCGCCGACCCGTTCAGCGGCATCGGCGACACCCGCGCCATGCGCGGCGGCTCCTACCTCTGCCACGACTCCTACTGCAACCGCTACCGCGTCGCCGCCCGGACCGGCAACACTTCCGACTCCAGCACCGCCAACACCGGCTTCCGCTGCGCCGCACCCGCCTGACATCCATCCTGGGCGTCACACAGCTGTGACACCCAGCGATAGTTGGCGTTGATAGTGCTCCGTGACCGGGCTGATCGCGCCGGATTCCCAGCGGTAGTTGGCGCTAGTTCCCAGCGACAGTTGGCGGCTGCCGCGGTGGCGGAACGGAACCGGTCGAGGATCGTGCGAGCGAGTCGTCGCAGCTGCCCTGGCTACGAACAGGGTGTTGCCGACGCACGCCGAGGCCCTACATTGTGACCAGAGCTGATGGCAGGAAGAACCGCTTTCGGGCCCGGCTGATCGTGGCCCGGTACGCCAGGTAGCTCGACAACAGCACACCGGTCGCCGCCGAGTACGGCACCACCCGTTCCAACGGTCTTGGTGGTCTCCGCCCTGATCCGCAGGATGCGATGCGCGGGATCCAGGTCGGCGGTGCGCAGCGAGCATAGGTCCTCGCGCCGCAGCGCGGCGTCGTAGGCCAGGGCCAGCATGACGCGGTTACGAATCTGCTCTTCGGCCGCGACCGCCAGGACGGCGTTCCATTGCTGTTCGGTGGGGATCAACGGCAGTTTCGTCCGCCGGGGCGCCAGGCCGAGCCGACGCCCACCGCCAGATTCCACGTAGCTTCTTAAGCTGATCAAGAGGCAGATGGATGTCGGGCGGGCTTTCGTCTGCTAGGCCAGCGCATCGTCCTCGGATAGGCCTCACCGTCCGTCACCACCGAGAGAGCGACAGAGCCGTTAACGCGCCGTCACAACCCGGCGCCGTCGGCGCCGGTGACGTTTCCGCCCGCCGACGCGCGGTACCGGACCGCGCTCTTGCAGCTCAGTATCTCGACGGCACCCCGAGGACCGCGCGCGGACACACCGGCAAAGCGAGGCCGGGGCCGGTTGCGCAGCGATCCAGAGGGTAGGGCACGCCCGACGCTGAAATTAGGACAATTCGACCTGTTCGGGAGGGTTCCAATGGCTTTGATGAGGCAGGCCCCGCGCACTCGCGGGACCGGGATGTTGAAAGTTCCGCGCAGCAGGGGCATGCTCAACGGCCTGCTGCTGGTGCTGCTGGCGTTGTGGGGCGGGCTCATTCCGTTCGTCGGCCCCTACTTCAACTTCGGGTTCGGGTCGGACAACGCATGGGTCTACACCTCCGACCGTCTGGTGCTGTCCATCCTTCCGGCGATCGCCGTAGGTGTGGGCGGGCTGATCTTGCTGGCAAGTTCCAACCGGCCTGTCGCGCTGTTCGGTTCCTGGCTGGCCATTCTGGGCGGCCTGTGGTTCGTCGTGGGCACCACGATCGCCGCGCAGTGGAACATCAGCCTTGGGGCGGCTTTGGGTGGCCAGACCCGTCAGATCGCCGAGCAACTGTCGTTCTTCCAGGGTCTCGGCGCCGTCATCGTCTTGCTGGCAGCGATGGCACTAGGACGCTTCCTGGTGGTCGGCGTGCGAGAGGCACGGCGAGCCGAGACAGCACGAGTGGAACCAGGGCGAGTGGAACCAGAACGCACCGCCGCCAAGGAGGGCCACGGCGGCCCAGGCTCCACCGCTGCTCCAGATTGGGAGAACCGGGCAGGCCCCCGCCACGAGGACCAACGACCGTCAAGCCCTGCGGAACGCACCCGGCGTGCAACTCCGCCTTCGCGCCGGTGACCTGAGGTCCGCCGCGCAGCCCCGGGACGGGTACAGATCACAGGCTCGATCTGATCGGCCTGGCTGGTGGTTCCGGCAGGTTGTGAACGATCACCTGTGGTCACTGCGGCTAGGCTCAGGCAGACGCACACCGCGGACGGGTCGGCACACATGGGATGGGTCGGGGAACCCGGCCGCCGCCGCGTGCTCGCTGATCGGCAAGCGCAGTGGCGGTTGGGGCAGGCGGTGATCCTGGTCTTCCGGGTCCGGCAGGGTGCCCGCGCCAGTCGTGATGGCGGGGCCGTGTTGTTGGCGGGACCGCTGATGTTGCAAGCGGGCCTGGTCGGCGCGAATGACCTGCCGGATGATCGCCGTGGCGATGGCGTCCCACATGCTCGGGGTCGCTCATCGGCCCACGGCGCCGATACTGGTCAGCGCTTCGGCCAAGGCCGTCGGCATTGTGCCCGGCCGCCGGGCAGGCGGCTGGTAGGTGTCCATGGCGGGCCCGTGGCTGGACGATTCGGCGGCATTGAGGAGCACGACGTCGCCGGTGGGGGTGTTGGCCGCTCGGAGGCCCGCCTTGCCGGTGGTGTCCCAGCCGGGATGGTCTCGCATCACGTACGTCATAGGGTCATCGTCTCTCGCTGGCGCCAGTGAGGCCTGAAGAACAGGGCGGGCGAATGGGCCGGTGGCGGTGCTCACTGCCATCCCAGGTCCAGGGCCGCGGTGACGTGCTCGGCCAGCAGCGCACGGTTCTTGGTCTCCGCGTCGCTGCGGATCTTCAGGGCCTGGACGATCTCGGCGAGCAGGCGCAGTTCCGGCAGGTGGTGCAGCCAGATCCGGGATCCGGGGTGGTGAACTACGGTGATCAGGCCGTGCTGCGCCCAGTCCCGCAGTGTGGTCGTGCTCACGCCCACCATCTGCGCAGCCTCCTCCGGGCGGCACCAATACTGGCCCGCCGTGCCGGTCTCGACCGGCTCGCAGTACAGAACCGCCACCCACCCCCATCGCAGGGCGCACCGCGTTCCCGCGGGGAGCTGCTCTCCGCATGCCTTGCATCGGGTCGCCGGCACCGGGTCAGAGGTCTTCGACCACGCGGACCAGCCCAGCCCATGTCGAGGAGGACTGGGCAGCGACGGGCCTATCACTAGTGGTGACGGTCATCAAGAGCGACCTGGCCTGCGACGTATGGCTGGCCGTGTTCGGTCTGTCGCGATGCGCGTTTCACTTGTCCCTCTCCCTTCGCACCGTGGTTGTTGTACGACAGAGGCAGGGGCTACTGACGGGAGCGGCCGGATGACGACGGGCGTGCCGGAGATGGCGCTGCCGCAGGGCGGCGGGGCGATCCGCGGGATAGGCGAGAAATTCGAACCCGATCCCCACACCGGGACCGGGAACCATACGGTTCCGATCGAGTTGCCACCCGGCCGGGACGGGTTCCAGCCTCGCCTTGCGCTCTCCTACAGCACCGGGGCGGGGAACGGGCCGTACGGGCTGGGCTGGAGCCTGAGCGTCCCGCAGATCTCGCGCCGTACCGACCGGGGCGTCCCCCGCTACGACGGCTCGGACGTGTTCGTGCTGTCCGGCGCCGAGGACCTGGTGCCGGCGCCCGGCGGCACGGGCGGCGTCCACCGGTACCGGCCCCGCACGGAGGGGCTGTTCGCGCGGATCGAACGCCACGCCGGCTTCTGGCGGGTGCACGGGCGCGACGGGCTCGTCAGCACCTACGCCGACGTCGTCGCCGACCCCAAGGACCCGGCGAAGATCTTCGCGTGGCTGCTCTCGCACACCACCGATCCGGCCGGCAACCGGATCGAGTACCGCTATGACCCGCCCGACCAGGGCATGCGCTACCTCCGCGAGATCAGGTACGCCGACCACGGCGATCGTGCGGCACCGCAGTTCCTGGCGTCGGTGGAGTTCTCCTACGAGGACCGGCCCGACGCGTTCTCCGCCTACCGCTGCGGATTCGAGATCAGAACGGCCAAGCGCTGCGCGCAGATCCGGACCACGGTGCTGGGCGACACCGTCCGGGTCTACGAGCTGGGATATTCCAACGATCTCGGCGGCAACGGCGTCTCACTGTTGCGAAGCGTCCGGTCCGTCGGCAAGGACGGGACACGCATCCAGGCGCTGCCGCCCGCGGAGTTCTCCTACACCCCGTTCGCTCCGGCCGGACGCCGCTTCCGCCGGGTCGAGGGGGCCGCGTTCCCGCCCGGCTCGCTGGCCCGGCCGGAACTCGAGATGGTCGACATCACCGGCGACGGCCTGCCCGACGTGATCGAACTGGCCGGCACCGCCCGGTTCTGGCGCAACCGCGGGGACGGCCGGTTCGACCGGCCGCGTTCGTTCCCCTCCGCCCCCGGCGCGCGTCTCGGCGATCCCGGTGTCCAGATCCTCGACGCCGACGGCGATGGACGCGCCGACCTGATGGTCTCGGGCGAGCGGGCGGGCTACTTCCCGCTGGGCCACACCGGCGCCTTCGCCCCGTTCCGGCCCTACGAACAGGCGCCGGGGTTCGCGCTCGACGACCCCGAGGTACGCCTGATCGACCTGACCGGCGACGGCGTGACCGACGCGCTCCGGTCCGGGGCGCGGTTCGAGTGTTTCTTCAACGACCCTGTGCGGGGCTGGGGCCGGACCCGGAGGGTGCCGCGCCGGGGCCCGGCGGAGTTCCCCGACGTGTCGTTCGCCGACCCGCGCGTCAAGACCGCCGACATGACCGGCGACGGCCTCACCGACATCGTCCTGGTGACCGACGGCGCCGTCGACTACTGGCCCAACCTCGGCCACGGGAACTGGGGCGGGCGGATCCGGATGCTCGGTGCCCCGCGCCTGCCCCGGGACTTCGACCCCCGGCGGGTGCTGCTGGGCGACGTCGACGGAGACGGCCGCGCCGACCTGCTGTACGTGGCGGACGGGTCGATCACCGTCCTGATCAACCAGAGCGGTGAGCGGTTCGCCGAACCCGTCGTGGTGCGCGGAACGCCGTCCACGACCGACCGGGACGACGTCCGGCTGACCGACCTGCTGGGCACCGGCACGGCGGGCGTCCTGTGGTCCACCGAGCCCGGCGCCGGCGGGACGGGCATGCACTTTCTCGACCTGACCGGCGGCGCCAAGCCCTACCTGCTGTCGGAGATCCGCAACGGACTGGGCGCGCTCACCCGGGTCGGCTACAAGCCGTCCACCCACTTCCTCGTGGCGGACGCGAAGAGCCCCGCGACCCGCTGGAGGACGTCCCTGCCGTTCCCCGTGCAGGTCGTGGCTTCCGTCGAGACCATCGACCAGCTCACCGGGAGCAGGTTCACCGCCGCCTACTCCTACCACCACGGGTACTGGGACGGGCACGAGCGGGAGTTCCGCGGCTTCGCCAGGGTCGACCGCAGGGACTCCGCGGCCGCGGGCGTGGCGCCGGTGGAGACCCGCACGTGGTTCCACATCGGGACCGATACGCGTCTCGACCACGAGTACTGGCCGAAGGATCCGGCGGCGTTCCCGCCCCCGGCCGCGGAAGGCCGCGACGCGCTCCGGGCGCTGAGGGGCAGCGCGCTGCGCGCGGAGGTGTACGGCCTGGACGGCGACGACCGGCCCTTCAGCGTGACCGAGCAGGCTTATGCCGTACGGCCCGAGCCCGGCGGCCCGGATCCGGGCGGCGCGATCTTCTTCCCGCACCGGGTGGCCCAGCGGACGACCCAGTGGGAACGCGGCGACGAGCCGCGCACCCGCTTCACCTTCACACCGGACTACGACGCCTACGGCAACCAACTGTCGGCCACGCAGATCGCCGTGCCGCGCGGCCGCGACCATCGGGTGGCGGGCCCGCCCGGCAAGCCGTATCTGGCCACACGCACCGTCACCGAGTACGCCGGCCGCGACGACGCCGAGCGCTATCTGACCGGCAGGGTCGCCCGTACGGTCGTCAGCGAGCTGGTCAACGACGGTTCGCAGCCGCTGTCGGAGCTGACCGGCGCCCACCGGGTCGTGGGGGACACCCGGAACTTTTACGACGGCGCCGACTACGCGGGACTCCCCCTGGGCGAGCTGGGCGACCGGGGTCTGCTGACCCGGACGGAGTGCCTCGTCCTCACCGACCAGATCCTTCAGGACGCCTACGGGGCGCAGACTCCGTCCTATCTCACCGGCCCGGACTTCGGCGCCGACCACCCACAGGAGTTCCGGGACCTGCTGCCCGCGGGCGCCGGATACATCCAGGGTGAGCACGGCCTCTACGCGGTGACCGCCCGATACCGCTACGACGAACGGGGGCTCCGTACCGGGATCAAGGACGCGCTCGGCCGCGAGACGCAGGTCGTCTACGACCAGTACGGACTGGTGCCGGTGTCCATCACCGACCCGTCCGGTCTCGCCTCCCGGTGCGTCCCCGACTACCGGTACATGCGCCCTCGCGAGATCATCGGGCCCAACGGCGACCGTACGGTGGTGACGTACGCGCCCCTCGGCCTGCTGGAGACCGTGGCCGTCATGGGCGGGCCGGGTGCGGCCGCCGGTGACACGCCCGAAGCGCCCGGCATCCGCTACGTCCAGGACCCGATGGCCTTCGCCGAACGGGGCAGCCCGGTCGGCATCCGCACGATCCAGCGGGTCAGGCACGCCACCGACGCCGCCGATTCCCCGGTCATCGAGACGGCCGACTACTTCGACGGTTTCGGCCGTCCCCTGCAGAGCCGCGCCCAGGCCGCCGGCGACGGCGCGGAGGTCATCGTCAGCGGCCGGAAGGTCTACGACGCGAAGGGACGCGTGCGCGAGACGTACGAACCGTACTTCGGCGCCGGGTTCGACTACGACGGACGAACTGTGGACGGTGCGCGGACGGAATTCCACTACGACCTCCTGGACCGGGTGACCCGTACGGTCTTCGCCGACGGCGCCGAGCAACGCATCGTGTACGGGGTGCCCCGCGACCTCGGCGACCCGGACGCCTTCACACCGACCCCCTGGGAGGTCTACACCTACGACGCCGCCGACAACGGCGGGCGGACCCATCCCTCGCTGACCGGCCACAGCCACCACTGGAACACCCCGGCGAGCATCGAGGTGGACGCCCTGGGCCGGACGGTGCGGACGGTCGCCAGGAGCGGCCCGCAGCAGGCCCTGACGGCCACCGCGACCTACGACATCCTCGGCAGGACGATCAGCCGCACCGACACCCTGGGCCGTAAGGCCATGGTCTACGTGTACGACCTGGCCGGCCAGGTGCTGCGCACGCAGAACATCGACACCGGCGTGACCCGCACGGTCTACGACGCCATCGGGAACACGGTGGAGAGCAGCGACGGCCGGGGCGCCCTGGTGCTGCGGGGCTACGACGTGACGACCCGGCCGCTGCGCATCTGGGCGAGGGACGCCCAAGGGGAGCGGCTCACCTTGCGCGAGAAGTACGTCTATGGGGAGGCCGACAGCCCCATAGAAGACAACCGGCGCGGACGGCTGATCCAGCACTACGACGAGGCCGGGCTCGTCACCGTGGACGCCTACGACTTCAAGGGCAATCCCCTTGAGACCACCCGTAGCGTCATCGCCGACACCGACATCCTCGCGGTCTTCGACCCTCCGCCGCCGGACTGGCGGGTCCCCGCCTTCCGGGTCGACTGGGACGAGCCCGCACGGCTCGAGCCCCGGACGTACCGGAGCTCGCTTCGATACGACGCGATGAACCGGCCCACCTCCCTGACCCATCCGGAGGACGCCGAGGGACGCCGCCGCGAGCAGACCTTCTCCTACGACCGGTCGGGCGCGCTGGCGGCCATGGCGCTGGACGGCGAGCCGCTCATCGGGCACATCGAGTACAACGCCCGGGGACAGCGCCTGCTCATCGGCTACGGCAACGGAGTCGAGACGCGCCGCTCCTATGACCCGGCCACCTTCCGGCTGGTCCGGTGCGTCAGCGCCCGGCCCCAGGCCGCCGGCGTCCCGCTCCAGGACATGACCTACCGCTACGACCTGGCCGGGAACGTGATCGGCATCGATGACCGGACGCCGGGCTGCGGCATCCCCGGCACGGCCGCCGGGCCCGACGCGCTGAACCGCCGCTTCACCTACGACCCGCTGTACCGGCTGATCACGGCCACCGGCCGGGAGACCGACACGGTGCCGCCCGCCCCCTTCGACGCGGGCCCGCGCGGCACCGACGTCACCCGTGCCCGCGCCTACACCCAGCAGTACACCTACGACTCCGAAGGCAGTCTCATCCTGCTGCGCCACCAGACCGCGAACGGCGCGACGACCCGCACCGTCGCCCTGGACGGAAACCGGCTGACGTCCATGGCCTTCGGCTCCACCACCTTCGACCACACCCACGACGCGGCGGGAAACACCCTGACCGAGGGCCTTTCCCGCCACTTCGAATGGGACCACGCCTGCCGGTTGAAGGTCTTCCGCGACCAAGCCGACGACGCCGAACCGACCGTTCACGCCCACTACCTCTACGACGGCTCCGGACGGAGAGTGAAGAAGGTCGTGCGCAAACGCGGCCGCGTAGAGGTGACCGTCTACATAGGCGGCGTGTTCGAGCACTCCTACACCACCACGGTGTCGGAGCGGATCGAGAACACCACCCTCCACCTGACCGACGGAAGCGACCGGGTGGCCGAGATCAGGACGGGCACGCCGTTCCCCGACGACGGCACACCCGCGGTGAAGTTCCACCTTCCCGATCACCTGGGTTCCTCGCAGGTCGTCGTGGACGGGACGGGCGGCCTGCTGAACCGCGAGGAGTTCACGCCGTACGGGGAGACGTCCTTCGGGTCCTACACCCGCAAGCGCTACCGCTTCACCGGCCGGGAACGCGATGAGGAGAGCGGCCTGGCCTACCACGGCGCCCGCTACTACGCGCCGTGGCTCGGGCGCTGGGTCTCCGCCGACCCGGCGGGCCCGGTGGACGGGCTGAACCTCTACGCCTACGCCCGCGCCAACCCGCTCCGGCTGAACGACCCGGGGGGCACCCAGTCCGGTGAGGCCGACGACCTGGAAGGCGACTGCGATCCGACGGCGCAGAGCTGTGCGGAGCCGCCCCCGGAGGAAGAGGACGCCCCGGGCTGCGACCCGCTCGCCCAAAGCTGCGTGACGATCCCGCGCGACTACAGCGAACAGAAGCCGACCAAATCTCCCCAGGTGCCCAGGCCGGTGGAACCGATGGTGACCCCCGCGGAGGAACCCGAAGAGACCTCCGCGAGCACGCGGAAGGACCTGCTCCACGTCCTGCCCTGGTGGACGTCGGGCATACGGAGCACGCGGCTGAACATCTGGCGCTGCGAGCGGCTCTACGACGACTTCGACCTCATGAAGAAGCTCACCGAGCGGACGTGCGGCGACTACTGCGAGCTGTTCCACATGAGGCTGGTCGGCACGAACATCCCCTTGTCGATCGAGACCGCCTACGAGTACATGTCGGACGCGTGCCTGGAGCAGGAGAGGACCCTCAACGACATGGCGAGCACCGCGAAGGACTGGGGCTGCCCGCAGGCGCCGCGGATGATGGACATGATCACCGAGTACGACGATCTCATCCGGGACTTCGACACCATCCTTCGCGGGAACTGGTATCCGGGCAACCCCTCGTGCGTGCTGACCAGCCCGAGCGTTGGACGCGTGCGCGTCCCGACCGGGGACCCGTCCACCGGCAATGTCCCGCGCGTGGCGGTCGAGGACATGTTCGAGATCTTCGCGTTCGGCAAGAGCGTCGAGCTGTTCCTGCAGAGCGCCGAGACCTTCGGCTCCGGGGTGCTCGGCCGGGCCCCGGCCCTCACCATCCCGTTCCTCATCGTGCCCGACGGCTACTTCGACGACTCCGGCGGCGTGATCCGCCCGCTCCAGCCCCAGGGCTACTGACCTCTCGTCTGACCTCTCGTCCCGACCTCCAGGAGAAGCGCCATGGCCGCCATCGCCGGGCAGACGACCGAGTTCTTCCCGAACGTCGCGATCACCCCCATCACCACGACGGACGGGGTCTACCGCAACGCCCAGATCACGGTCGCCGGAACCGCCGACTGCAAGAAGCAGACCACCACCACCGGGACGGACGGCACGCCCCAGACCGGTCCGCTGACGTCCTCACCGCAGTCGATCCAGTCCGTGGACGTAAAGCTCGGCAACGGCCCGTTCGTACGCGCGACCGCCAACGGCCCGTCCACCACCCCGTGGACGCAGTGGTCTCTGGGGCCGGTGGACGTCACGGGCGTGGTCGGGAACACGTTGACGATCACCGCGAGGGTCACCGCGCCGGGGCCCGACCCCCAGCGCACCGACGACACCACCACCTCCCAGGCGACGCTCACGCTGACCGTCGACCGCACCCCGCCGGTGGTCAACCTGACCACGCCGGTCCAGATGACCCGGACCGTGGACGCCACGGCCACCCCGCCGACCGCGTTCTTCGAGATCAAGGGCACGGCGGTCGACGACTTCAGCACGGTCACCGCGGTGACCTTCACCGTGGACAACGGCCCCGCCCGCCAGGCCGTCCTCGGCGGCTCCGGCAAGAACCGGACCTGGACGACCGGCGCGAGCACGAGCACCTCCGCGGTCAAAGTGGCGCTCGGCGACCACACCGTGAAGGTCACCGCCACCGATCAGCAGGGCAACGTCTCCGCCGCCACCGCCGTCACGCTGCACGCCGTCCAGGGATTCAAGCCCCATGACGAACTCGACGTGTTCGGTGCCGCCGACTACCTGGAAGACCTCCAGGTCTTCGCCGCCAAACGGGTCGTGGCCGCACCGGCCTCCCCGCCCAAGATGCTCGACGCCCAGTTGCTGGGCGCGGTGTTCTTCCAGAGGTACGCCCAGCTCATCGACCACTCCAACATGGACGTGGCGGTCGCGCCCGTACGGCAGGTCCGCGTCGCCGTCGAGGTCCTGCGCCGCTACCTGACCGCCGCCGCGGCGGTCCTGCCCGCCTCCGCCGAGATCGCCTACCGCACCGAGGCGTACGGTGCGCTGCTCGCCGGCCTCGGTGTCTCCGCCGACGAACTGCGCAGGGCGCGCGGCGACCGCCCGGCACAGGAGGCCCTCGCCGAACGCCTCGGTGTCGTCCTCCCGCCCGCCGACCAGCCCGCCGCGCCCAACCCCCTGGACATGCTGCTGTTCACCGACGCCGACATCGCCGCCGCCGGGTTCGAGGAGAGGGTGGAGGAGACCTTCGGGCTGGTGGACACCACCCAGGACATCCTGATCAACCGTCCCCCGGCGGCATCGCGGCTGCTGGTCGCCCAGCTCGACGGGCTGCGGGCACGCTGGAAGCAGCAGGACGACTCCGCCCGCGTCTTCGGGGACGTGCCGGTGCCGGTCATCGACCCCGACCTGCTGGTGGACGCCGACCTGAAGGACGGCCCCGCCAAGTCGCGCCGGACCGAGCGGCTCGCCGAGGTCGCCGCCCTCGCCAAGGAGATCGACGACCTGCGCAAGACCAAGAGCACCCCGCTGGCGGGCTTCGACGCCGTCGTCGCGGCCTTCCTGCCCGGCGGGAGCACCGCCCTCGCCGAGCTCACCGCGGGCTTCGAACAGGGGCGGGACCTCACCGGAGCGCTGGACCGGGCCCGGCTCACGCCCGCCGCGCTGACCCAGCTGATCCGGTCCCGGCAGCTCGCCACCGCCGCCACGCTCACCGAGGCCGACTGGACGGCGGTCATCGCGATCCTCACCCAGGTCCGCAAGATCGGCCGCTACCCGGCGTGGCGGGACCAGGAACAGCGGCCCGACATCGGCGTCAGCCTCGACCCCGCGCTCTTCCCCGCGGTGACCGACGCCCCGGTCGACCTGCCGCCCTGGCGCGCCGACCCGGCCGCCCGCCGGGCCTGGCTGAGCACGCTGCGCTCACGCGCGGCCGAACGGCAGACCGTCGTCGACGCCCTCGCCACGGTCGTCGACGACGCCGAGGGCGACGCCCTGCCCGGGCTGCGGGACGCGCTCGCCGCCGCCGCGCAGGCGATCACCCCGGACACGCTGAAGACCAGGAACCTGCCCAAGGCGACCGGGTTGCTGATCGACCTGGCGGCCGCGCCGAGCGTCCGGACCAGCCGGGTCCAGCAGGCGATCGAGACCCTGCAGGGAGCGCTCTTCGGCGTCCGTACCTCCGGGTTCGCGCGGTTCACCGTGCAGACCTCCACCGGGGCGTTCGCGCACCCGGCCGCGGCGTGGCAGCTGGTGGCCGGCCTGACGACCCCGGCGGGAACGACCGTGGCGTACGGCAAGCCCGGGTTCGACACCGAATGGGCCTGGTGGGGCGCGCACGAGACCTACCGGGCCGCCGGACAGGCCCTGGCCTACCCCGAGCGGCTGCTGCGACCCGCGCTCCGCCCGACCGGGCTGCCGCCGATCCCCAACCCGACACCGCACTTCACCGCCCTGGTCGCGCTGCTGCGCGGCCGTACCCGGATCACCCCCGCGCAGGCCCGCCAGGAGGCCGCCGCCTACCTGCGGCACCTGCGCGACGACGGCACGATCCCGCTCCCGGCCGACCTCGAGAACACCTCGTTCAAGATCACCGACCAGCTGACCGACCAGCAACTGGCCGACCGGCAGACGCTCAGCCGCAAACTGCTGAGCCCGACGCCGACGTCGCCGGTCGACACCGGCGACCCGTACACGGTCGCCGGCCATCTGCAGGAGCCGCTGTTCTTCGTGCCCGTCCTGATGGCCGAGCACCTGCAGCGGTCCGGCGAGCACCTGGCGGCGCTGGACTGGCTGAAGACCGTCTACGCCTTCCACCTGCCGCTGCCCGCGCCCACGACCCTCAGCCCGCGCAAGATCTACCACGGGCTGACCTTCGACATGAGCCTCACCTCCTCCTACCCCAGGCCCGCCGACCTGCCCGTGCCGGGGCTGCCCGGGCTCAGCCCGTTCGAGATCGCCCGCAGCCGGCGTGGTGCGCTCAGCCGGTTCGTGGTCACCCTCATCGCCCGCTGCCTGGTCGAGTTCGCCGACGCCGAGTTCACCCGCGACTCCGACGACTCCCGAGCCCGGGCCCGCGGCCTGTACGAGACGGCGGCCGAGCTCCTGGACCCCGCGGTCACCTGGGACGCCTGGACGACCGACAAGGAGAACATCTTCGGCAAGAAGGATCCGATCGTCATCGCCCTCGACGACCGGATCAAGGGTGATCTCGCCAAGCTGCGGCAGGGACTGAACATCGCCGGCCTGGAACGCCTGCGCGCCGACGCGTCGGCGATCGCGCCCCGGCAGCCCACCCCGTACCGCTACTCGGTGCTGGTCGCCCGCGCCAAGGAACTGACCCAGTACGCCGCGGGCGCCGAGGCCGCCATGCTGTCGGCACTGGAGAAGTTCGACGCCGAGGAGTACACCCGGCTCAACGCCGTCCAGAACCTCGAACTCGGCGACCAGAACGTCGCCCTGCGCGAGCTCGGTGTCACCGAGGCGGTGCACGGCCTCGACCTCGCCGGGCTCCAGGCCGACCGCGTCGACCTCCAGATCGCCCACCTCGAGGACCTGCTCAACCCGCGCGACACCGCCTTCGAGGTCATCGCGGCGATCGGCGGCGCGGGGCTGGCGGTCGCCGCGGGCCTGGCGAGGAAACAGAACCCGCTGCTGGCCGGAGCGTCCGGCGTCGGCTCCCTCATCGGCGGCATCAGCTCGATCGTGGAGAAGCGCAAGGAACGCCGGTTCCAGCTCGACCTGGCCAAACAGGACCAGCGCATCGCGGGCGCCCAGCAGGCGATCGCCCGGGACCGGGTGGGCATCGCCGAGACCGAACTGGCGATCGCGCGGACCCAGCTGTCGCACGCCGCGGAGACGGTGGACTTCCTGCACAACAAGTTCACCGGCGCCGAGCTCTACGAGTTCATGAGCCAGGTGCTCACCGACGTCTACCGGTCACTGCTCCAGCAGGCCACCGCGATCGCCCGGCTCGCCCAGGACCAGCTGGCCTTCGAACGCCAGGAACCGCCCGCGATGATCATTCGTGGCGACTACTGGGAGTTCACCGGCGGGCCGGACCGGCGCGGCCTCACCGGCGCCGCCCGGCTGCTGGCCGACCTGGTCGACCTCGACCAGCGGTCCTTCCTGGGCGATCGCAGGCGGCTCCAGCTCAGCCGCAACATCTCTCTCGCCCAGCTCGACCCCGTGGCCTTCGAACGGTTCCGCGAGACCGGCGTCCTGGTGTTCGGCACCCCCGAGCGGCTGTTCGACGAGGAGTTCCCCGGCCACTACCTGCGCTTGGTCAAACGTGTACGGGTCGCCACCATCGCGCTCGTGCCGCCCACGCGCGGGATCCGGGCGACCCTCAGCTCCTCTGGCGTGTCCCGTACCGTCATCGGCGACGAGACCGGCTTCCGGACGGTCACCGTGCGCCGCGACCCCGATACCATCGCCTACACGGCCACCACCGACGCCGGCGGCCTGTTCGAGCTCGCCCCAGACCAGGACGCGGGCATGCTGCTGCCCTTCGAGGGCAGCGGAGTGGACGCGCTGTGGCGGCTGGAACTGCCGAAAGCCGCGAATCCCTTCGACTACTCGACGATCTCCGACGTGATCGTGACCATCGACTACGAGGCGCTGCACAGCCCCGCCTACCGCCGTCAGGTCGTCGACCGGCTCCCCAGCTCGGTGAGCCTGGACCGCGCGTTCAGCCTCCGCAACGAGTTCCCCGACCTGTGGTACGCCCTGCACAATCCGGACGAGCAGCCCGAGCCCCTGACCGTCCGCTGGCAGACCGGACCCGGCGACTTCGCGCCCAACCTCACCGCCCCCCGCGTCACCGACCTGCTCCTCTACATCTCCCTCGCGGGCGGCGTCCGTGAGGAGTTCACCGGCCTGGAGCTGCGCTTCACTCCGTCCTCGGGCGCGAACGCCCTGGGCGGGGCCGCGTCCACCTCCGTCGACGGCGTCCTCAGCTCCCGCCGCACCAACGCCACCGCCTGGCGCGCGATCCGCGGCCAGGCCCACGCCGGCACCTGGGAGCTCAAACTCAAGGCGCTGGCCGACCGCTTCGCCGTCGCCGAGGTCGACGACCTGGTCTTCGTCCTCACCTACACCGCCACCCGCCCGTCCTGGCCCGTCTGACGGGCGAATCTTCACCCTCTGTAACCGTCGGGGTCGGTTCCTTCGCCTGAGCCGGGTAGTTGACGATGGAGGCAGCGGAACGCGGAGGAGGGGGAGCGGTGGAGAGCAATCCTGTGCTCGTCGAGGTGGAACGGTCCGGGTTTGTGGAGTCGCGGCATCGCGGGGCGGCGGCCGGTTCGCCGCTGACGGGACGGTCGCGGTGCGCGCCGGGAACCCGGACGTGCCGATCTTCCCGCGCTCGGCGAACAAGCCGATGCAGGCCGTCGCGATGCTGCGGGCCGGGCTCGACCTGGACGGCGAACTGCTCGCGCTCGCCGCCCGGCAACCACTCGGGCGAGGACTTCCACGTCGAGGGAACGTGACGTCGTGGACGAAGTCCATTTCGCCCTGGCCGACCACCGGCTGCTCGAAGCTGCCGTTGGTCAGGGCGACTTGATCGCCGCAACTGCCAGGGGTGGAGTTTTGTGGATCTGCCATGAACGGGAGCGCCTTTCTGTGGGGCTGGGCTGCCGCGGGGGTGCGACGCCTTCCCTATCTGACTCCCCAAGGCGACTAGTTGAACACAAACCGTGAGTACAGGTGAGGGTGGCCAGTTCATGCAGGGTCACCGCCCCGCCGTTCCGTTCGGACATGCTTGATCACTACCGGGTCGTCGGACCGACCCTTCGCACTAGCGGGCCCACGATCGCGCCGACGCCGACGCCGACGCCGAGGGGCGAGTCGCCCGCGCGCAGACCTCGGAGGCCTACTTCAAGGACGAACGGGACAAGGTGGCCGCCAAGGCCGCCGAGATCGCAACGGCCAACACCGAGCTGCGCGAGGAGAACAAGGCCCTCACCCGGCAGAACCGGGAGCTGACTGAACAAGGTCCGCACGGACTCGGCGCAGTGCCACGAGAAGGCGGGCGGGGACGCCATGACCGGTGGATGAGGACCCATCCCCCTTCCACCACCGAACTTTGTGAGCAAGCTTGGCGTAGTGAGGCCGAGGAGCGGATGGTCTGGCACGAGCAACCGGGGCTCGGCGTAAGCCCTGTGAGCCGTTTGCTGGGCACAGGAGAAGGGACGACCAGGGAAGTCGGACTTGGAACCACCAGCACGCGACGCGGTGCGATCTGGGACGGTATCCGGCGGCGGTCATCGTCGCACTCACTCCGCTCAACTTGCGCATCGTCGGAATCGGTACGACGCCAGGGTCTGTCTGGTGCTTGTACCGGCACGTCGCACCGACGCCCACCCGAGTCGTCTGATCTGGCGCCATCCATCCAGGGGCGTACGACGCGGCCGATTCAGCCGGATGATGCCAGAGGGGATCACCGCAGGCCCCGTTGGCCTCGCCGCGACCGGCACGTTCGCCCTGCAGAGCGCGGTCGGGTTCTGGCCCGCCGCCACGTGACAAGCCTTGACGAGGGCCTCACCGCGTACGTCGTGGAGAATCCCGGACGGATTCTCACCCTGTCCGCGCATCGCCGCGTCTATGAGGCCCTGATCCCCGTAACGAGCCAGTCATTCGGCGCCGACATGACGCCCTACTGGGCGCAGCGGAGCAGGGAAGGATACCTGGAGCGCCTGGCCGAGTTCGTGTTCGTCTGCGACGACATGGGCACCCTCGTCGGCTGGACCGGCTATCACGTGCTCCGTTTCGACGAGCACATCATCGTCTACCTCGATTCCACCGGCATGGTGCCCTCGCACCAGTCCAGGGGCACCATGCGCGCGCTGTTGCGCGACCGGATCGCGAACGGCGCGCTGCCGCGGTGCGCGGGCGACTCGCCGGTCTTCCTGGCCGCCCGCACCGAAAGCCCGATCTTCTTCCGGCTGATGCGCGGAATCGTCAATGACGCCGTGATGTTCCCGAATCCCGGAATCCCCACGCCTGCAGAGGTCCAGCTATGCGGAATCAACCTCGGCACCTGGCTGGGGCAACTGGACCTTCTTGAGCCGTCCACGCTGATGCTCCGCAACGCCTACGACACGCTGGACGAACTCTACGGAGAACTGCCCACAACGGGGGACCCGGATCTCGACGAGATGTTCCGCGGGGCGCTCGGGCCACTGGACGCTTTCCTCCTCGTGAGCAGGATCCGTTGAAATCGCCTGGTGCGGGCACCGTCGACGCCGTTCTCCTTCAACCGGCGATCGAATACCGGCAGGACCTCACATCGCGGGTGCACACGGCGTGCGACATGGTGAGCGTGCCTCGGGGCAGGGCCTTTGTCGTCCTTCCGGAGCGGTGGCCGACCGGGTATCTCGCCATCGACGACTACGCGCGGACCGCGGAGGACCTCGACGGGCCGACGGTGCGAGCGCTGGGCGCCGCGGCGCGAACGACGGGCGTCCACCTGCACGCCGAAAGCATGGTTGAACGCGACCCGGACGGGCGGCTGTACAACACCAGCCTGCTGTTCGCACCGGACGATCGGCTGGTGCACACCCACCGCAAACTCCACCTCTGCGGATCCGGTGCAAAGGAAGCAGACCTGCTGGAACCGGGGAACAGCGTGCGGGTGCAGGAGACCGAGATCGGCCGGATCGGCATCGTCACCTGCTATGACCTGAGCTTCCCGGAGATCCTCCGGATGCTGGCCGAGGACGGTGCCGAGCTCGTCCTCGTCACCGCCACATGGCGGGCGGACCGGATCGCGCACTGGCGGCTCCTAGTGCCCGCGCGCGCCCTGGAGAACCAGGTCCACCTGCTGGCCTGCAACGCCATCGGATACCAGCGCCAGGTCGAGGTCGGCGGCGAGAGCATGGCCGTAGATCCTTGGGGCCGTGTCACGGCCGCGTCGTGGCGATGGCCCAGGGCGCTCACCGGCGCGCTCGACCCGGGCGCCGTCAGCCGGGCGCGCGCAGATCCCGGCGTTCTCCGATCGCCGTCCCACCGTCGCCCTGGAGGACGGCGGCCGCCGGGCCGCCGCCCCGACGGCCGCGAACCCGTCCGCCGAAACCATCAGCGAAGGAGGTCCTGAGATGCTGCCCGTGCCCGAGGGGATCGATCCTCAGCTCGCCCGCCTCGCCGCGCTCCAGCCAGACCTCGACTACGGCCGGCCGCAGCAGGCGCGCGCTGCGCTGGAACGCGCGCTCAAGATCGCCAAGACCATGCGCGCCGCGCCCGGCCCGGACGACGGCCTGGTCGTCACCGACCGCGTCATCCCGGCACGCGAGGGGTCCCCGGACATCCCGGTGCGGATCTACGCCGCACGGGGACGCCCGGAGCCCGGCCCCGCGCTGCTCTTCTTCCATGGTGGCGGCTTCGTAACCGGCGGGCTGGAGACCGAGGAGGTGCGGTGCAGCGAGATCGCCCGGCGGACCGGTGTCCTCGTCATCTCCGTCGACTACCGGCTGGCCCCCGAGCACCCGTTCCCCTGCGCGTTCGAGGACTGTTACGACGCCCTGTGGTGGACGGCCGCGAACGCGTCCGCGCTCGGCGTCGACGGCGCGCGCATCGCGCTGGGCGGCAACAGCGCCGGAGGCGCTCTTACCGCGGCGGTCGCCATGGCGGCGCGGGACCAGGGCGGGCCGTCCCCCGCCTACCAGGTCCTGCTGTACCCGGTCATCGACCACCGGATGACCACCCCGTCGATGAAGCGGTTCGTCGATACCCCCGGGTGGCACCAGCGGAACAACGTCCACATGGTGGCGCCACTACCTCGGCACCGACACGCCCGAGTCGGTGTCGCCGTACGCCGCGCCGGCCATGGCGGAGGACCTTTCGCGGCTCCCCCCTGCTTACGTCATGACGGCGGAGTTCGACCCGTTGCGCGACGAGGGCGTGGAGTAGTAGAGGACCTGCAGCAGCTTCTCGTCC
The DNA here is from genome assembly GCF_004348735.1 of Actinomadura sp. KC06. Classification (GTDB taxonomy): domain Bacteria; phylum Actinomycetota; class Actinomycetes; order Streptosporangiales; family Streptosporangiaceae; genus Spirillospora. The sequence continues at coordinate 37,299 of NZ_SMKT01000039.1, read as the reverse complement.
GGCCCGTCGACCCGGCGGTCCCGGTCGTCCAGGCGGCGCTCGCCGCTCACACCCACGTCACACCCACTCGAAGTACTCGGCCTGGTGCAGCGCGGCGGTTTCGTAGGTCGAGACCACCCCGTCGTGGTCGCCGGCCTTCCCGGTGGCGATCCGGCGGTACCCGGTCACCGCGTCGCACATATTGCGGGTGACCCAGAACTGGTCGGTGCGGACCCCGCCGTTGTGACCGGTCGGCGCGAACAGCTCCTTGTCCGCCGCCGGGTCGTCCAGATGCGCGGAGATGAGGTTCGCGACGTCGAACAGTTCACCGTCGTTCAGAGTCCGCGCGACGCGGGTGTCGCCTATCCACGGCCCGTCCGGGTCGAGCCTGCGATGGCAGCGGGCGGAGCGGTTGTAGGGCGGAACCATGGTCCAGTCCGGATCGGGGTCGGCGACACCTTGGAAGTTGACGTCGGCGCCGATCACGCCCATCCCGCCGTATCGGTAGAGCCGGGCGATCCACAGCTGCGCCTCTGTGGCGGCCTTCTGCGCCGAGTAGGGGATCAGGTGCCCGGTGAGGGCGGTGAGCGGAACCTTCACTTCCGGGTCGGCGATGATGTCGAACACGCCGACGCCGAAACCGTGGTGGGTCTCGTAGGCGTACTTGGTCTCCCACTGCCGCCACCGCAGAACGTCGGGGCGGAACATCAACACGGTGTGCGCCCCCGACCTGGACGGTGCGACGTGGGCGCGCATGCCCAGGTCGTCCTCGGCGTCGGCCTGCAGGCGCGGATCGGTCATCCAGCCGTGCGCCTCCTGCCCGAACAGGAGGTCGGGGTTGACCTTCCGGATGATGTCGACCTGGTCAGGCCACCGGTCGTCGGGACGGCCGCGGCTGTCCGTACGTCCCGCGTACTGGAAGTTGAGGGACATCGTGGTGAGCAGCATGTGGGGGGCTCTCTATGGTCAGGTCGCCCAGGGCCGGGCGAACGATGGGGGTGTGCGCGGGTGGGCGGACCGAGGATGCCCGCCCGCGCACGCTGGGGGATGGGTGCCGTGTTGAAGGGCCGACGCGCCCCGACGTCACGGGGATTACCCGGGGCGCGCCGCCCGCCCGCGCCCCTGGCAGCCACGTTTGACCAAGGGGCGCGGGAGTCACCGGGATGTGGTCTCCAACTTGACCCACAGCTCGGCGGGGGTGTTCGCGTCCAGGGCCGAGGCGTCGGTGTGCGAGAGGTCCTCGCGGTCCACCGTCGGTCGAGTCGCCCACCACCGTCCCCGGTTGGTCCAGATGAATGACCAGCCGGGGAACGCGTCCTTGAAAATCCGCTTGAGGTCGCTGTTGTCCTCCGGCAGGGGCGGGACGCTCTCTGTCGCCTCCGCGCGGGCGATGGTCTCCTCGCCGAGCTGCCTCACCGGACGCACCGCCCCGAGGTGTCCGCGGCGGCCGCCCGTGCGGCGTCCTCGGCGTCGAGCTGCGCCTCGATCTGGTGGACGCCGTCGATGAGTTCGCGGAGCCGCTCGGCGGTGGCGGCTCGGAGCCAGGCGACGCCGCCACCCCTGGGGATGGAGAGGAGTCCGCGCCTGGCGTCCCAGGCCATGGCCTTGAGCTCGGGAAAGTAGGCGAACGCCCAGCCGTTGTAGTCGGCCCGCAACTGCGTGAGCTTCTCCCTGTAGTCGTTCGGGCTTTCGTCGCCCTCTGCGACCGGGGGCGGTACGTTGCCCATAGCCGGACCTCCGATCCGGTGAGGCCCCGGAACCCCCGGCGTTCGCGCGCCGGCCGGGGCCGTCGTGTCTGGTCGGCGAGGCCCTGCGCCTATCGGCACTGGCAAAGCCCCGCTAAAGCCAGTGAATCCATGTCCCGGGTCACAGAGATAGGTGACAATAGGCGTCACGGAGAAGGTGACAAACCTCTTGTCACCCTGTCACCGTCGCGCCTTCGGCCCTGTCCCTCGAAGGGTGTCCGACATGAGCGGAGCCTGCCCGCCCCCCGTGGGCGATTCGCCTGGAATCAGAGCGCGTTAAGCGTGGCTGGGGAAAATGGGACATGGCCCGCAGCCTGTTCGCGGCTGCGGGGATCACACATCCCGAGACCAAGCGAGTCAAGGCTCTGGCCAGGCAGATCTCCCGCTGGGAAGCCGGCCGGGTCGGGCCACGGGACTGGGCGGGCGCCATCGCCGACCTGTTCGGCATCACGCCGAAAGAGCTTTTCCCCCCGGATCGGCAGGAATCGCCACGAGCCGCCCCTGAGTACCCTAAGCCGATCGACGACTTGGGGCAGGTGAGTGAGTTGCTGCGCCGGGTTTTCTTGAAGCGCGGGATTGCGCTCACCGCACTGCCCGCCGTCCGTGAGAGCCACGGGGTATCGCGTCGTCCAGGCACTCGAAATCCTGGGCGCTGATCATCTCGGCTGCATCGTGGACAACCTCGGCGAGATGATCGACCACTACGGCGCTACAGTGTGCGCCCGGCCCCCTTCCGAGGTTTATGACGAACTGCTCGCCGTCAGGTCATACGCCAAACACGTGCACGACCACGTAGCCCCATCCCCGCGCCGCACCGACCTGGGGCTGGCGTCCGGCTGGCTGTCGCACCTGCTCGCCGTCGCGGCCTGCGACATGGGCGAGCACGCCGCCGCCCGGCTGTGGTGCTCGGACGCCGAGCGCCGCGGTGACGAGGCGCGGCACCCGGACCTGGCCGCGTGGTCGGTCCTGACACGCGCGATGATCGCCTTCTATCAGGGGCACGCGCAGCAGTCGGCGACGCTGGCCGCCAAAGGCCAGCAGATCGCCCCGATGGGCACCGTGGTCCACGCCAAGCTCGCCTCCCAGGAGATGCGCGCAGCGGCGATGGTCGGCGCCGGCGACCAGATGACCCGTGCGCGACGCCACGCCGCCGCAGCGATCTCGGCGCTCCCGGACGGGGTTGCGGAGACGGGCGCGTTCTCGATCGCCCTGGCCGAGGACCCGCCGTACACCGCGACCTCGCTGCTGCTAGCCGGTCGCCCGCAGGAGGCGGTGGCCGCCACCGAGCGCGTGATCGGTACCGTCTACCGGCCCGAGGCGCGGCAGCGCGGCGAGCACCCGTCCGGGTACGCCCGCTCCTTGCTGATCCTGGGACTGGCACATGCCGAGGTCCGGCAGCTCGACCAAGCCGCCGCCGCCGGGCACGACGCGCTCAGCGGCAGCCGCCCCGCCTGGCCCACCATGGTGCTGGCCAAGCGGGTCGATAGGGTCCTGGCCGAGAACTTCGCAGGCGCCCGCCAGACCGAGGACTACCACGCCCGCTACCTTGAGGCGACCACCCTCCAGGCGGAGGGCGGCCTGCAGCTGGCCGCCACCGACGAGGACCCTGCATGACCGACGACCTCCAGCCCGAGCAGTTCCCCGAGATCACCCGGTTCGTGGACGTCGAAGCGCCTCCGCCTGACGGCGAGCCGAGCGCGTACTTCCTCTTCGGAACCAACCAGGTCCCGCCCGTGGACATCGCCGCCGACAGGTATCACCAGGGGCTCGCCCCGCTGATCATCGCGACCGGCGGCGTCAACCGCCACAACCAGATCGTCGAGGGCCAGGTGTTCCGCGCGCTGCTCATCGAACGCGGCGTCCCCGTCGACGCTATCCGCGTGGAGGACCGGTCGGCGAACACCTGGCAGAACGTGGAGTTCGCCCTCCCCTTCGTCCGCGAGGCGCTCACCGCCGGCCTGGCGGTCACGGCCGTGAGCAAGTGGTACCACCGCCGCGCGATCCACGTCCTGAAGACCGTCGCCCCCGAAGTCGGGGCCTTCCACGCGATCGGCTGGGACCCCGTCTACTCCGGCGAGCCGGTCACCCGGCAGGCCTGGCCGAGCATCCCTGCCGGGAGGCGGCGTGTGATTCGCGAGTGGGGCGAGGTTTCCCGCCGCGTCGCTGACGGCAGCTTCGCCGCTGCCGAGCGGCTCGCTGGCGCCTGGCGCTGACACGGTTCCGGGGGCACCCGGCGGCGGTCCTACCGACCGCCGCCGGGCGCCTGCGCTCCGGGACTGCGCGCGCAGTCAGTCTGTTCTTGTACGTACATACGCGCAAGTGATCTTGAGTCGGACTGCTCATACGTTCACGCGGCATGGAACACCGCCCCGTGGATCCAACGTCGGACCGGCCGGTCGTCAAGCAGGTCGCCGACGACCTCCGCGCGCGGATCCGAGACGGGGAGTTCCGCCCCGGTCAGGTGCTCCCTGCCGAGCATCACCTCACGGAGTGGTTCCATGTCAGCCGCGCTACCGTGCGGGAGGCGCTGACGATCCTGCGCGGAGAGGGCCTGATCCAGACGATTCCCCGAGTGGGCATCAGGGTCCTGCCAGAATGCGACAAGACCACAGTGCCGGTCGCGGCCGGAGCGGAGGTCACGGCGCGGATGCCGAGCGAGGCGGGGCGCCGCGAGTACCAGCTGCCGCTCGGCGTGCCGGTCATGGTCGTGACCCACCCGACGGGACAGAGCAGGTACTGTCGACCCGACCGGATCATGGTCGTGGTCGGCGATCGACTGCGTGGTTGTCGGTGCCGTCGAGCAGATAGCCGTACAGCCGGGCGGCTGAGGGTGTGGTGACGTCCTTGTCACCAGGGTGGCGCTCAGGCATGCGGCAGATGCTGCCACGTCCTTCGGACGGCGGCCGCCGCACGAAAGGCCGCCACTGACATCGAGGCGCTTGCGAACGCGCTCAGGCCCGCGGCGACCTCACCGACCCGCGGATCCGGGAAGCCCTGCACGCCGTCCCCCGGCACCTGTTCGCCCCGACCCCCGGATGGTGCTGGCCGGAAACCTCGATCACATGCTCACCAGTCTGGAGGCCGAGGTCCCCGTGCTTCCTGCTCGCCGCCGCCCCGGCGTTGGATGCGGCCATCCGCTACCTGACCAACAACACTGACCACCTGCACTACGACCAAGCCCTCGAACAGGGCTGGCCAATCGCCACGGGGGTCATCGAGGGAGCCGTCCGGTACATCGTGGGCGACCGCCTCGACATTACCGGTGCCCGCTGGGGCTTGACCGGAGCCGAAGCCGTGCTGAACCTGCGCATCCTGATCGCAGGCGGCGACCTGGATGCCTGCTGGCGTCATCACGTCGAACGTGAACACCAACGCGTCCACCCCGGGTTCCGACAAGGGCAAATGCGGCCTCACGGATTGATCGGCTTGATCACCCGAGGTGCAATGGCCTCGATCCTGGATACTGATTATTTCGTGGATTTATCGGCACAGACCGGCGGTATCCTGGCTCGGATGGCTGACTCGAACAATATTCATCCGACCCGCATGGTACGGGTAGACCACAGGTGTGCGGAGATCGATGAGGCGTTGGCGCCGGTCGTGGAGGCGCTGTGGCGCAATGGGTTCGAGACGCTGACCAGTTGCCAGGATGCCGGGGAGAGCAATGCGGGGTGGGCAGACCGGCTTCCGCATATGGCCGCATACGTTGCATCACGCAAAGGTTGGGCGTTCATCGACTTCCCCTTGGACAGCGGACTTGCGTTCCTGACCGCGATCGCGAAGGCCGGCCCCCGAGATGCCTTTTACGTACGGATGGTTCATTGGGCGGCACCCGATTCCTGGGAAGTGTCGAGCCGACCGTTCGATGCCGCAGTGCTGGATCAGACCCGTGAGTCGGACTTCGGCCTGCGACTGCTGCACGTTTGTTTCCCGATGCACGACCACGCCGAGATCCTCCGCCGACTCGAACGCTACGAATCCGGCGCTCTGGTCGAGCCTGCTCCGATTGATCAGACCTCTTTGGACCACCAGCCGGCAGCTTTTGGGCACCACCCGGTCTGCCGTTCAGCGGCACCCGGGACGGGGCGCGCCCACAGCCGCAACGCTGAGAAAGCCTGAAACCGCTGCCCTCGGCGACCACACACTGTGATCAGCAGCCTCCCGCATCCAGGAATACGCGCTTGCCGATTATGCGAGCTCACCAATCTCAAGGGCCTGGTTGGGCTCCAGTCGGAGGTGCCATAGGCAAGCTTCGAATGCGGTGCGGGCTCTGGCGGGTGGACAGGTCCGCCGGTGTACCGACGAGGCCGTCGTCCTCGTCGGTGAACCAGACTTGGAGCGCTAGCCGCCTGATTGGCTGGTTGATGAGTCATTCGAGCGTTCGGAGCTGGTTGGCGGCGCGTTCGATCTCCTGGATGGCGGTCACCGCCGACGTCCCCGTGGGGCGGTTGGGAGCCGTCTGGGAGAGCAGAGGGAGACGATCAAGCGAACGAAGGCGTATCGGACGCGGGTGAAACCGTACCCAGAACGGGGATGGCTCTGCGGAGGGCTGAGAAACCCCAGGTAGGCGGACTGCTCATCGGGCGAGGTGGCGGGAGATCACCAGGCGCTGGATCTGGTTGGTGCCCTCGAAGATCACCCAGATCTACGAGGGCACCAACCAGATCCAGCGCATGGTCATGGCCCGCCAGCTCCTCGGTCGCGAAGGCCGATAGCAGCTGACGTGCTGAAACTCGCCGGTGATGGATCTACAAGATCGTTGGGTGCAGGGCGCCAGAGACTCCTGCTCGGTGAAGGTGTTCGTGTCTCACGGTGGCCGTCGCTTTGATTCAGGCACCGGCAGCGCCGTCCGTATCTTGACCGAAGACGACTGGCCGAGCGGCGCCCTGACTGGCAAGGTTTGCCGGCTGCAGGGCCAGCTTGAGGTCGAAGAGGTCTTCGAGGGCTCTCTTGCCGGTCACCGTGACCCGCAGCGCCCTAGTCGGGCCGTATCGGGTCAGCCATTCCTGGTCGGTGAGATGACAGAGCAGCTCCTGCCCTGCGACGCCCGCCAGGTGGGGGCGGCGCTCCGTCCAGTCCAGGCAGGGACGGGCGAGCGGTCGCCGCGTCCGTGACACCAGTTCCGAGCCGAGCAGCTCGGCGAACCAGGCTCGCCCCTTGTCGCTGAGGATCAGGTCGTCCTCGCTGAGCACGCCGAGGGCGACCAGACGGTCGCTGATGGCGACGCCGAGGGTGCCGGCGAGATGGTCGTAGCAAGTGCGGGCGAAGGCCATGGCCTTCGCCACCCGGTGGCCGCGCAGCGAGTTCTGTCTCGCTTCGGGACGCGGTGAGAAGGCGATCAGGTTCTCGATCAGCTCCGCCGCCGGGGCGCCCGCCAGCCGGACGTACCGGTGCCTGCCCTGCCGCTCCTGGCTGAGCAGCCCGCCTTCGACCAGCGAGGTCAGATGCTCGGTGGCCGTCGAGCGGGCCACCCCGACGTGCTGCGCCAGCTCGCCCGCCGTCCACGCCCGTCCGTCGAGCAGGGCCAGGCAGATGGCCGCTCTGGTGTCGTCGGCCAGGAGTTTGGCCACCGAGATGGACATGGTTCCATCATGGCCCCGCGAAGGTTCGGCGGGCACCGAACGTTCCCGCCGTTAGTCTCCGAGCATGAGCTACCGATCGGAGGGACGGGCGGACGGCGTCGCCGCCCTGTTCCGGGCACTGCACCAGGGCCCAGAGCCGCTCGTGCTGCCGAACGCGTGGGACTTCGCCTCGGCGGCGGCGCTGGTCGCCGCCGGTTTCCCGGCGATCGGCACCACCAGCCTCGGCGTGGCCGCGGCGGCGGGCAAGCCGGACGCGGAGGCGGCCACGCTCGGCGAGACGATGGCCCTGGCCGGGAGCCTGGCGCGGCTGCCGTGCCCGGTCACCGTCGACATCGAGGCCGGATTCGGCGCGCCCGCCGAGGCGGCGGACCTGGCCGCGCGGCTCGCCGGGCTGGGGATCGCCGGGATCAACATCGAGGACGGACGTCCCGGCCGTGCGCTCGCCGACCCCGCGGTGCTGTGCGAGTCGATCGAGGCGATCAAGGGGCGCGTGCCGGAACTATTCGTGAACGCGCGGACGGACGCGTTCTGGCTCGGGCTCCCCGCGGCTCTGGACGAAGCGCTCGCGCGGGTCCGGATGTACGAGGGCGCCGGCGCCGACGGCGTCTTCGTCCCGAAGATCGCCGCGAAGGAGGACATCGCCGCGGTGGTCGCCGCGGTCGACGTCCCGGTGAACGTGCTGTTCCTGCCGAACGGGCTCGCGGTCGGTGAGCTGGCCGCGCTCGGTGTCCGGCGGATCAGCACGGGGTCGCTGCTGTTCCGGGCGGCGATCGCCGCCGGTGTCAGCGCCGCCGAAGCCGTCCGTGACGGTGCGCGGATCGGGGACGGCATTCCCGGCTACGAAGAGGTGAACGACCTGGCCACCGCCGACTTGTCGCGCACATAGCTGATTTAGAACTCATACCGCCGGGACTGCCATGCGCTAGGTCGGGTGGCGGTTATTTCGGCGTACCCGTGAACGGAGCCTGGCCGCACGCATGGACCCGCGACACTCCGGCACCGTCGTCAATGGAATGGTGTTGACCACATCCGGTCAATGTCGTCAAATGCTGAACTGTGATCATCTGTAAATGTACAGGTCATGGCACATGTAGCGGTCCATATCGCGCGATCCGGAACCGGTAAATATGAACTTCACTCGCCAGTCCATCGGTTAGCCTGCGTCCTGTGCCGGAGTCAGAGGAGCGTTCCTTGGCCGCGCGTCCGCCGATCAGTCATCCGAGAACCGTGCTGTTGCTGGCCTGCGGAGCTGTATTTCTGGCCTATCTCGATACGACAGTTGTTAACGTTGCCTTTCCGCAATTGCAGGACAGTTACCCGGACGCCGGGGTGGCGGACCTGTCGTGGTCGATCACGGCGTACGCCATCCTGTTCGCGGCCTGGCTCGTGCCCGCCGGCCGGCTGTCGGACGTGGTCGGACGGCGCCGCCAGTACGCCGTCTCGACGGCCGGCTTCGCGCTGGCCTCGGGGGTGTGCGCGCTGGCGCCCGACCTCCTCACCCTGATCGTCGCCCGCGCCGTCCAGGGAGGCTGCGCGGGCGCGATGATCCCGGCGGCACTGGCGATCCTCCTCCACGAGACGCCCGCCGAACGCAGGGCGCGGGCGCTCGGCCTGTGGGGGGCGTCCGGCTCGCTGGCCGCCGCCGCGGGCCCGGTGGCCGGAAGCCTGCTGATCGAGGCGGTCGGCTGGCGGTCGGTGTTCCTCGTGAACGTGCCGCTCGCGCTGGCGATGGCCTGGTGCGCGGTGCGGGTGCTCAGCCCGGACCAGCCGCGGACCCACCGGCTGCCCGACCTGCTCGGCACCGCGATGCTCGCCGCGGGTGTGGCGGCCCTGGTCATGGGCCTGGCGCACGGCGAGACCTGGGGCTGGGCCGATGGCCGGACGCTGCTGAGCGTGCTGGCCGGCCCGGTGCTCCTGGCGGCGGCGCTGCTCCGCTCGCGCACCCACCGCGCGCCGGTGGTCGAGTTCGATCTCTGGCGGAGCCGTGACTTCTCCCTGGCGAACCTGATCGCGTTCCCCACCGCCGCCGGAATGTTCGCCTGGCTGCTGGCCACGCCGCTGTTCCTGGCGACGGTCTGGGACTACTCCGTCCTGCGCACCGGGCTGGCGATCACGCCCGGCGCGCTCGCCGCCGCGGTCGCCGCGATCGCCGTCGGGCGCCTGCGCAGCCGGGAACGGCAGCGGGCCGCGATCAGCCTCGGCATGGCGCTCTTCGCCGCCAACGGCGTCTGGCTGTGGCTGGCGCTCAGCGAGCGGCCCGACTTCCTGCCGCTGTGGCTCGGCACGGGGCTGCTCGGCGGGACGGGCCTCGGCCTGGCCCTGACCGGCCTCAACACCACGGCCGCGGTGGCCGTCCCGCCGATCCGCTTCGCGACCGGCACCGGCCTGCACAACGCGATCCGCCAGGTGGGCGGCGCGTTCGGGGTGGCCGGGCTCGCGATCATCGCCACCGCCACCGCCGGCGGCGAGGTCAGAGCGTTCCGGTACATCTTCCTTTTCACCGCGGTGTCCGGCGCGGTGGCCGCGCTTTCCGGTCTGGCCTTCCGGCTTCCCGTCCGGAGCGGCAGACAGGCGGAGACCGAGGTTTCCGCTGTCCAGTGACGAGGTGAGCGACCACGGGGGTGGAGGCGCGTCCATTTCTTGAACGGCGACGACCTGCGAACCAGAGAAGGGGGAATTTCGTGAGTTCATTGTGGGGCTTATTCGGTGCGGCCACGGGTCCGCGCGCCGCACTTCATCTGCCTTTTGAAGACCGTACGATACCCATGGCGCGGCTGCTGGACGACGCGGAACGCACCGCGTCGCTCATCGGCGGACGGGGGCGGGCCGGCCTCATCATGGCGAACGGCGAGCCCTGGGTGCGCGGGTTGTTCGCCTGCTTCCGGGCCCGGACGGCGGCGGTTCCCATCGCGCTTCCCATCGCATTCGGCGGAGTGCAGTCCTATCTGAAGCACGTGCGGCGGATCGTCGACGACGCGGGCATCGGCACGCTTCTCGTCGATGATTCGATTCGCCGCCTCATTCCTCATCTCGCCAAAGCGATGCCGCCGGGCGTCGAGGTCGTGGACGTCACCCGTCCGCCCGACCGGCCGGGCCCGGTGGAGGAGACCGGCGACGACTTCGCGATCATCCAGTACACGTCCGGAAGCACGTCCCAGCCCAAGGGCGTCGCGCTGACCGCCGGCAACGTCGCCGCGGGTCTGGCCTCGATCACCGAGGGAATGCGGCTGAGGCCGGACGACTGCATGGGCCTGTGGCTACCGCTCTTCCACGACATGGGCCTATTCGCCATGCTGAGCGCCTTCTCCAAGGGCAACCCCGTCTGCCTCTGGCCGACCACCGGCTTCGCTCGCCGGACCCGGGCCTGGCTGGAGAGCTGCGCCGCCTCGCCGACCACCGCGATCCCGATGCCGAACTTCGCCTACGACCTGATCGCGGACTCGGTCGAGGACGGGCTCCCCGAGGGCCTCGACCTGTCCCGGCTGCGGCTGACCTTCAACGGCGCCGAGCCGGTGCACAAGCGCACCATCGACAGGTTCACCAGGACGTTCGTTCCGGCCGGCTACCGCGCGGAGGCCATGCACCCGTGCTACGGCATGGCCGAGGCCACCCTGCTCGTCGCCTGGCCGGAGGTCGGCGCCGAGCCGGAGGCGCTGCCGGTGGACCGGTTCCGGCTGGGCCCCGGCGACAAGGTCGAGCCGGTGCCCGAGTCGGACGCGGCGGCGCGGAGCCTCGTCGCGCACGGCGGCGCCGCTCCGGGAATCGAGCTGCGGATCGACGCGGCCGGCGATGGCCGCGTCGGGGAGATCCAGGTGCGCGGCCCCGCGGTCATGGGCGGCTACCTCAACCTGCCGGACGACCGCCAGCCGTTCACCGGCGACGGCTGGCTCCGCACCGGCGACCTCGGCTTCCTTCTGGACGGCCGGCTGTACGTCACCGGCCGGCTCAAGGACATGGCGATCGTGAACGGCCGCAACTATTACGCCGAGGACGTCGAGGAGATCGTCCGGCGCGCTTCGGGGGCCGGGGTCAGGCGCTGCGCGGCCATGCAGGTGACCGAGGACGCCGCCGAGCGGCTCGCCGTCCTGGTCGAGACGCCGCTGGAGGGCGAGGCGGCGGCCGCGCTCGCCGCGGAACTGGAACACGCCGTCACGGCCGAGACCGGGCCGGGGGTGGCCCGGGTCTATCCGGTGGAGCCGCGGACGATCCCGCACACCACCTCGGGCAAGGTGCGCCGGCATGCGGCCAGGGAGCTCTACGCGCAGGTCACGAACCACGCGCAGGTCACGAACCACGCACAGGTCACGGACGACGGGGGAACGGCACGATGAACGCGGCGGATGTACAGCAGACCGTCCTGGAGGCGCTGGCGAAGCGCCTGAACCTGGACGCGTCGACCATCGATCCCGATGAGCCGCTGCGCGACCTGCCGTCCATGGAGTCGGTCGTGATGCTGCAGGTCGTCGTGGACATCGAGGACGCCCTGGAGATGACCATCCCCGACGACGTCGCCTTCGAGGCGGTCACCGCGCGGGAGCTGGCCGGAGTCCTGGTGGACCTGCGATGAGGCTCCCCTTCCTGCAGACCCCCAGCGACCTGGCGGTCTTCGACACGACGCTCGACGAGGCCGCCGAGCTGCTCCGGACCGAGCCCGCGGGCGCGGCGGAACTGGCGGTCGCCGGGCTCCAGCACCGCCTGGACCCCGAGCGCGGCATGCTCTTCGACTACGGCGACGTCGTCAACGCGGCGCTGCGCCAGGGCGGAGGGGCGACGGTGCCGGAGCTGGCCCAGCGGCTGCTGATGCGTTTCGCCGCCGGTGACCCGGACGGCTGGCACACGCCGATCACCTGGAGCGTCGCGGCCCGGCCGCTCCCCGGCCGCCGCGCGCCGCTGCGGTTCGCGGTGCCCGACCCCGCCGCCGACGGCGTCGAGTACCTCGTCCGGGACGGGCTCGACCCCGCCGCGACCGGCTACCGGGCGGACGGCTACCAGATCGTCGCGCGGATCACCGGAGCGCCCCACCGCGTCCAGGATCCGCGGATCGGGGCGGAGTTCGACACCGTGCTCGCCGCTCTGACCGACGGCGACGTCGTCTACCAGGCGATCGGGGAGCGGCTGCGCGGCGACCCCGCCCGCGCCTGGCGGCTCGGCGTCGCCGACTGCGTGGTCGCCGGGGCCGTCCTCGCCGAACGGCTCAACGCGCTCGGTTACGAGGCCCGCCTGCGGCGCGGCTACTTCCTGGGCCCGATCGGCAACGACCACGCCTGGTGCGAGGTCTGGGAAGAAGGCGCCTGGCGCCCCCTCGATCCGGTGTTCGCGCACCTGGCCACGGCGTACCGCAGCCGCCATCACGACGCCTTCCGGGAGGCGTGCCGCGGCGGGCGGCTCAACCGGCTGCTGCCCTGCGCCGTCCCGGAGAACGCGCCGCTGATCCTGACGCCGGACGGGACGCCCGCCCCGCCCTGGGCGTTCGGCGGCATCGCCTCCCGCGCCACGGAGCCCGCCCGCGTCACGGAGAACGCCTGATGGAGACACCGGAGATCATCGGAACGGATCCGGCCGGCTGGTCCCTCGGCACCGGCGGGGACACGCTGTTCACCTGGGACTACGACACCAGCGCCGAGCGCCTGCTCAGCCTCTACCGCAAGGGCAAGCAGAAGCAGTGGGACGCCGAACTGCGGCTCGACTGGACGCACGAGGTCGACCCCGGCGACCCGCTCGGCCTGCCCGACGAGTTCGTCTGGATCGCCGACTCCGAGCTGTGGCGGCGGCTCCCGGAGCGGGAGAGGACCACGGTCCGGCGGCACATGGCGGGCTGGCTGTACTCGCAGTTCCTGCACGGTGAGCAGGGCGCGCTGATCTGCTCGGCGAAGGTGGTGCAGACGGTGCCCGACCTGGACGCCAAGTTCTACGCGGCCACCCAGGTCATGGACGAGGCCCGGCACGTCGAGATCTACCAGCGGATGCTGAACACCAAGATCGGCATCAGGTACGGGCTGTCGACCGGGCTGCGCGATCTGCTGGAGACGATCGTCCGGGACAGCCGCTGGGACATCACCTACCTCGGCATGCAGGTGATGATCGAAGGCTTGGCGCTGGCGTCCTTCAGCATTCAGCGGGACCGGGTCGGCGACCCGCTCGCCCGGGCGCTCAACGCCTACGTCCTGCAGGACGAGGCGCGCCACGTCGCGTTCGGCCGGCTGGCGTTGCGGGACTACTACCGCGAGCTGTCCGCCCCTGAGCTGAAGGACCGCGAGGATTTCGCGCTCGACGCGTGCTGGGCGCTGCGCGACCGGTTCGCCGGCGAGGAGATGTGGCGGCACCTGGACTACGGGGCCGACGAGTGCATCCGGCTGGCGCGCAGGTCGCCGGCGATGCGCGAGTTCAGGCGGCGGCTCTTCACGCGGATCGTGCCGACGCTGCGCGACATCAATCTGTTCGGCCCGCGGATGCAGGACGGCCTGAAGCGCCTCGGCGTGCTCGGGTTCGGCCGGCTGGACGGCGCGGCGATCAGCGAGGAGGACGAGCGCATCGCCGAGGAGGTCGCCCGGCTGGAGATGTTCGGGCGCGCCCGCGAGGTGGCGGACGTCATCGCCCGCGGCGCCGACGAAGACGAGCACTGAGAGCACGGGCGCCGACCGAGAAGGGCGCTGACGACGGGTGCCGCGGCGTCCGTGGAAGGGGAGAAGAACATGGACGAGCAAACCGACGAATACGCGCTGCCCACCGAGACCGCAGCGCAACTGCTGGCGGGCGCACCGTGGCGCAGGATGGTGACGATCGGCGACAGCGTCGCGGCCGGTATCCACGAGGCCGTGCCCGGCTACCGGGACCTTTCGTGGTCGGAGCGGATCGAGGACGTCCTCGCCACGGTCAACCCGGGTTTCCAGGCGCTGAACCTCGGCGTCCGGGACCTCGTCACGGCGGAGGTCCGGGCGACCCAGCTCGCGCCCGCGCTGGAGTTCGAACCCGACCTGGCGTTCGTCATGTGCGGCGGGAACGACATGCTCCGGCCGGGTTTCGACCCGGCCGCGGTGAAGGCGGAGCTGGCGGCGATGGTGTCCGCGCTGCGGAAGGCGGGCGCGGACGTGGTGACCTTCGGGATGCTGGACATCACGCAGGCCGGGCTGGTCCCGGCCGAGTACGAGGCGTACATCTCCCGGAACACCCGCGTCCTCGCCGAGCTCACCCGAGAGCTCTCGAAGGAGCTCGGCGCGATCTACGTGCACTTCACCGACCACCCGCTGAGCACCGACAAGGGCATCTACAGCAGTGACCGGCTGCACCTGAACGCGCGGGGCCAGGCCTTCGCGGCGGCGGAGAAGATGCGGGCGCTCGCCCGTCACCTGACCGGCTCGCAATGGGCGGTGTCGCCGATATGAGGGACCTGACCACGTCCCTGCCGGACTCTCCAGTCTCCTGCCATCCGGCCGCCTTGGCGGCGGCGATGGAGCAGTCCGATCCGCAGGAGATCTTCCACCGGCTGGTGTCGCGGCCGGAGGACGAGGCGACCTTCCTCCTCGCCCGGCGTGTGCTCGCCGCCTTCCTGACGGAGACGGCAGAGGCCGCTGCGGTGGGCGCGACCGCCGCCGACCTGCTCGCCGAGGCGGCGCACGTCCGGGACGATCTGGCCGGCCGGCTGGCGCAGCTCGCCGGCACGGCGCCGGCCATGCGGGAACGCGCCGTCCCGGCGCTCTTGGAAGGGTGCTGGCTCGACGTCCTCTCCCAGCCCGCGCTCCAGCCGGCCCTGATCGTCAACCGGCTGATGGAGCAGCATTTCGTGCTGCGCGGGCGGGGCGTCCCGGAACGGAGCATCGCCGGACGCCGTCGCAGGGCCCTCGAGGCGCAGGGCGTCGTCCTGCCGGACCTCGACGCGGCCGATTTCCTCACCCTCACCGGGGCCCGCGAGCTGACCGTGGTGACCGCCTGCTACTACCTGGCGCTGAGCCGGGTCCCGGCGAGCTTCCTCCCCGAAGTGGCCGGCACCCACTGCGCGTTCCGCGCGCTGGGAGTGGACGAGACGCTGTTCGGTGAGGAGCCGGGCCCTGATCCGGCGCCGATCCTCACCGAGTACTTCGAGATCGCCGGCCGGCGGGGAGCGCGGGACCGCGCGCGGGCGGCGGCGGCCTTCCGGCTGGTGCTCCGGCTCGAGTCCGAGTCGGTGGGGATGCTGGCCGACATGGCCGGCTGGGAGGCGGCCCTTCCGCTGGACGGCAAGGTCGCCCGCATCATCGCCCGGCACGCCCCCTACGCGGGCGCCCAGCACGGCCAGGTGACCGTCGGGCGGCGGTTGCTCTCGGAGGCGCTGGCGGACGACGACATCCGCCAGGTGGTCTGGGAGCTCCGCGACTCCCCGTATCTGAAACGGCGGGACGGCGACGGCGACGGCGACTTCGTCAAGGCGACCAAGTTCGGCGGCCCCATGTTCGGCATCTTCGACGAGGAGGAGGCCGCGGTCTTCAAGGCCTGGGAGGAGGCGATCGCGTCCGGTGCCGCGCCCGACTTCGACTTCGAACCCTGCGCCGCCGGCGACGAGGCGGCCGCCGGGTGGCGGGAGCGGCTGGCCGCCGCCGAGGTCCCCGATGCCGTCGAGGCCGACGCCGGTCCCCTCGACCAACGGGTCTTCTTCCACCGGCTGGTCAACGTCGAGCACTTCCCGTCCGTGATCGAGCCGGCCCGCGAGCAGGTGCGGACCGTCCTCGACAAGGCCGAGCTGCTCTTCGACCACGGCGCGGGCGGCCGGTACACCGACGCCGCCTTCTTCGAGTACACGCCCGAGGCGCTGCTGTCCCGCGTGGAGGACATCTACTGGAAGAAGCTGGTCGACCCGTACGCGCCGCTCTCCGAGATCCCGGACCGGGACGCGGTGATCGCCAATCAGAAGCGGTTCGCGCTCGGCAGCCTGATCGACGGCGCCTGGGCGCACCGCAGCGGCGCGCTCGCCCGGTTCCGGCGGCGGAGCGAGGCGATGCTGTACGCGGTCTACGCCGACGAGATGGGCAGGGGAGACCTCGCCAAGAACCACATCACGCTGATCCACGACGTGCTGCGGAGCATGGGCGTCGAGCTGCCCCACATCCGCACCAGCGAATTCATGGAGCAGGATCAGCTTCCCGAATTCAGCTACCCGTTCGCGATCTACCAGCTGAGCCTGTCGCTGTTCCCGGACAGCCGCCACGCGGAGATCCTCGGCTACAACCTCGGGATCGAGATGTTCGGGCTGGGCGAGCTGCGTCTGCACGAGAAACAGAAGCTCCAGTACCACGGGCTCGACTTCTCCTACGAGGAGGCGCATCTTTCGATCGACAACCTGTCCGCCGGGCACGCCCGGCAGGCGGCGGAGGCGATCAACGTCCATCTCGACCGGGTCCGCCGGGAGTTCGGCGCGGCGGCGGTCGCCGAGCAGTGGCGCCGCGTCTGGCGCGGCTACGCCTCGTTCGCCCTTTTCGTGGAGCAGCCGCTCGTGCGCCGGCTACTGGCGGGGGCGGCGTGAACGAGTTCGGGGGGACGCTGGAGCTGCCGCTCTACGACGAGCACCATCGCGCGCTGGCCCGTTCGGCCTCGGCCTGGTGCGCCGAGCGGTCCGGGGTGTGGGACGAGGCGCGCCGGGAGCCCGCCGACAAGGGCGCCACCCGCGTCCTGCGGGAACTGGGCGCGGGCGGCTGGCTGGGCTTCCTCGACCCGTCGTCGTCCGGACAGGCCGGCGACCTGCGCTCGGCATGCCTGATGCGCGAGGTGCTGGCCAACGCGGACGACCTGGCCGACCACGCGTTCGCGATTCAGACCCTGACGGCCGCGCCGATCCAGCGCCACGGCGACGCCGCGCAGCGGGACCTGTACCTGCCCGGTCTGGCCACGGGCGAGCTGGCGGGCGCGTTCGCGGTCTCCGAGGAGCAGGCCGGCTCGGACCTCGCCGCGGTCGTGCTGCGCGCCGAGCCCGTCCCCGGCGGCTACGTCCTCGACGGGCACAAGACCTGGATCGCGCAGGGGACGATCGCCGACGTCTACTGCGTCCTCGCCCGGACCGGGGAGGGCCCCGGGCCGCTCGGTCTGACGGCGTTCCTCGTGCCCGCCGGCACGCCGGGCCTGCGGGCCGAGCCGATCGACGTCATCGCGCCGCGCTCGTTCGCGCGCCTGGAGTTCACCGGCTGCCGGGTCCCCGCGGACGCCGTGCTGGGCCGCCGGGGAGGCGGCTACCAGGTGGTGCTGGACGCGCTCGAACGGGCAAGGCCGACCGTCGGCGCCGCGGCCGTCGGCTTCGCCAGGCGGGCGCTGACCGAAGCGCTGAACCATGCCCGCGGGCGTCCCGCCTACGGCGGCCGGCTGTTCGACCTGCCGGCGGTGCGATCCTCACTGGCGGAACTGGAGATCGAACTGAGCGCCGCGGCCCTGATGGTGGGACGCGCGGCCTGGGCCGCCGACCAGGCCGCCGACCACGGAAGCGCCGGTTCGGGCGCGCTCTCGGCCGCGGCCAAGGTGTTCGCCACCGAGGCCGCCCAGCGGATCGTGGACCGCGCCGTCCAGATCTTCGGCGCGGCCGGGCTGGTCAGCGGGGCGGTGCCGGAGCGGCTCTACCGGCAGATCCGCTCCCTGCGGATCTACGAAGGCGCGTCCGAGGTCCTGCTGGCGAGCATCGCCGAAACCCTGCCCAACGCTCGGACCGACGCCCGGACAGACCGGACCAAGGAGCACCGTTCCCGATGAACCCGATCGACGCGGTCACGCACGCCGACCCCTATCCGTACTACGCAGAGCTCGTCGCCGAACGCCCACTCGCCTTCGACGAGTCGCTGGGGCTGTGGGTCGCGGCCGGCGCGGCGCAGGTCACCGACGTCCTGCGCGCTCCCGGGCTGCGAGTCCGCCCGCCGGGCCAGCCGGTGCCGCCGGGCATCACCGGGACCGCGGCCGGACGGGTCTTCGGCTCGCTGGTCAGGATGAACGACGGCGAAGCGCACACCAGGCTGAAGTCCGTCGTCACCGCCGCGCTGACCCAGGCCGATCCCGCCACGGCGCGCGGCCTCGCCGAGAGCGCCGTCAAGAGCGACCTGGACGGCGGGCCGCCCGATCTGGGCGCGCTGATGTTCACCGTCCCGGTCCGGGTCGTCGCCGGGCTGTGCGGGCTGACCGAGCGGGAGGCCGCCGAGGCGGCGGCGCTGACCGGCGACTTCGTGAAATGCCTGCGGCCGGACGCCGACACCGGGCAGTTGCGGGCCGCCGACGCCGCGGCCGAGCGGCTCACCGCGCTGCTCCCACCGGAGCCCCGCCCCGGCGGCGGTCTGCTGACGGCGCTGGTGCGGGCCGCGGGCGAGGCCGTCATGCCCCCGCCCGGCGCGGTGTCCGGCAACGCGGTCGGGCTGCTGTCGCAGACGTACGACGCGACCGCGGGGCTGATCGGCAACACGCTGCTGGCCCTCGCCCGGGAGGGCGGGCGGCCCCGTCCGCTCGAACCCTTCGTCCGCGAGGTGGCCAGGCACGACGCGCCGATCCAGAACACCAGGCGGTTCGCCGCCGAGCCGACCCGGTGCGGCACGGCCGAGATCGAGCCGGGGCAGGCCGTCCTGGTGGTGCTCGCCGCCGCCAACCGCGATCCCGCCGTCAATCCCGATCCGCACACGTTCGTCGCGGACCGGCCCGCCGCGACCGTCTTCACCTTCGGCGCCGCCGCGCACCGCTGCCCGGGGCAGGACCTCGCCACGGCGATCGCGGCGGGCGCGGTCGGCGCCCTGCTCGACCACGGGTTCGACCCGTCCGCCGACGTCCCCCGCACCGCCGCGTACCGGCCGTCGCCCAACGCGCGCATACCCGACTTCAGCCGAGTCGTGGACCGGGCCCATGGGACCTGAACCGCACATCTGGGTCCGGCACGAGGTGCGGCCAGAGGAGCGCCGGGCGCCGCTCGTCCCGGCGGACGCCGCGCGGCTGGTCGGCGGCGGCGCCACGGTCACCGTCGAGGAGTCGCCGGCACGCGTCTTCCCGGACGAGGAGTACGCCGCGGCCGGATGCCGCATCGTTCCGGCCGGCACCTGGCCGGACGCGCCGGACGACTGCTTCATCCTCGGCCTGAAAGACCCGGGGCGGCCGGCGGGGCCTCCGCGGCACCGGCACATCTACTTCGCGCACGCGTTCAAAGGCCAGTACGGCTCCGCCGAGCTGCTGGGCGCGTTCGCCGCGGGCGGCGGCACGCTGCTCGACCTGGAGCACCTCGTCGACGAGGCCGGCCGCCGGCTCGTGGCGTTCGGGTACTGGGCGGGCTACGCCGGCGCGGCCCTGGCGGTGCTGCACGCCCGCGGCCGGCTCGACGCCCCGCTGCGGCCGGCGCGCAAGGCGGAGCTCGACGCGGCGTTGCGCGAGCCGGGCGCGCGGCCGGCGACGCTGGTCACCGGTGCGCTCGGCCGGTGCGGCCGCGGCGCCCGCGACGCGCTGGAGGTCGCCGGAATCGAGCCGACCCGATGGGACGTCGCCGAGACCCGGCGGCTCGACCGGCGAGCCCTCCTGGAGCACGAGCTGCTCGTGCACGCCGTCGGGACGTCCCGGCCGGCGGAGCCGTTCGTGACCACGGCCGACCTGGAACGCGGGGACCGGCGGCTGGCGACGATCGCGGACGTCACCTGCGACGTCCGCTCCGCCTGCCACCTGCTGCCCTGCTACGACCGGACGACCCGGTGGGAGCGTCCCGTCCTGCGGCTTCCCGCCGGCGGACGCCCCGTCGACGTCATCGCGATCGACAACCTGCCGTCGCTGCTGCCCGCCGAGGCCAGCACGGCGTTCTCCGCCGGGCTCGCGCCCCTGCTCGCCGGGCTGACCGTGCCCGGCCACCCCGCCTGGACCAGATGTGAGCGCGCCTTCCGGCGGGCTCTGTGGAAGGAGGCCGGCGTTGCCTGAGAAGCCGAGCGGCACCGTGCATTGGGTGGGCACGGGCCTGTCCACCGGCCCGAGCGGGCTCCGCGAGGTCGCCGCGGCAGCCGACCGGCTGCTGCTCTGGGGCCGCGACCGCGACCGGGCCCGCGCGCGCCGCGACCTGGCTGGGATCGCCGAGCCCAGGGGCCTGGACTCCGGCGACCTGCCGGCCGAACTGCGGCCGGGCGACGTGCTGGTCTCCATGCTGCCCGCGGCCGAGCACCCGCGGCTGCTGAAACTGTGCCTGGACGCCGGCGCCCATTTCGTCTGCTCCAGCTACGTCACCGACGAGCTGGCGGCGATGGCGGCCGGCGCGGAGGACCTCGTCGTCCTCTGCGAGGCCGGGCTCGACCCGGGCATCGACCATCTCGCCGCCCACCTGCTGGTGGAGCGGGGGCGCGAGGTCGCCGGAGACCGGGCCCGCTCGGCCGAGTTCACGTCGTACTGCGGCGGGATCCCGGCCGTACCGAACGAGTTCCGGTACCGGTTCAGCTGGGCGCCGCGGGGCGTGCTCGCCGCGCTGGAGGCCCCGGCGCGGCACCGCGTCGACGGCGCCGACACGGTCGTCGAGCGCCCCTGGGAGGCGGTCCGGTCATGGGACGTCGGCGGTGAGGAGTTCGAGGTCTACCCGAACCGCGACAGCATCCCGTTCATCGCCCGGTACGGGCTCCCCGAGGGCTGGCCTTTGCGGACGTTCGTCCGCGGCACGCTCCGCCACGCGGGCTGGGCGGCGGCCTGGAAGCCGGTGTTCGACACGCTCCGCGTCGGAGACCCTGCCACGACGGCGCGGCTCGCCACCGAACTGGCGCGCCGCCACCCCACCGGTCCCGGCGATCTCGACCGGGTCGTCCTCGCGGTGGACCTGGCGATCGAACGCGCCGACGGGGTCGCATGGCGCGGCGGCTACCTGCTCGACGTGACCGGCGACCCGGCGGAGTCGGCGATGGCGCGGTGCGTCTCGCTGCCCGTCGCCTGCGGAGTGCTCCGCGTCCTCAGCGGGGCGATGCCCACCGGGCTCCGCATCGCCGCCGCGGACGCCGCCGAGGCGGACCACTGGCTGGACTTCCTCCGCGGACGCGGTCTGGAACCGCGCTACACCGAAATCTGATTCTCACCCGCCACTTCTCATCCGGAATCTCGCCCGGCAAGGACATACAAGGGGGCACCTATGCCGCTGGACAACGACCCCGAACCGCTTCGGCTGCGCTGCGTCGGGATCGGCGCGGGACCGGCCAATCTGAGCCTGGCGTCGCTGCTGTACGGCCGTCCGGACATCCCGAACCTGGTCCTCGACCGCAAGCCCGACTTCGACTGGCACGACGGCCAGCTGTTACCCGAGGCGAACCTCCAGGTCTCCCACGTCAAGGATCTCGTCAGCCTCGCCGATCCGACGAACCCGTTCTCCTTTCTTGCCTACCTCGCGGAAAAGGGCAGGATCTACCATTTCCTGAACGCCCGGTTCGACAGCGTTCCCCGGCAGGAGTTCCGCAATTACCTCGAATGGGCCTGCCGGCGCAACGAGCACGTGGTCCTCGGCGAGGAGGTGCGGTCGGTCGACTTCGACGGCGCCGACTTCGTGGTCGAGACGCAGCGCCGTACGCTGCGTGCGGAGAACGTGGTCGTCGGTGTGGGAAACCGGCCGTGGGTCCCGCCGATCGTCCGGCCGCACCTGGACGCCACGCAGTTCCACGTGAGCGAGTTCATGGCCAAGGCCGTCGGGCTGAGCGGGCTCACCGTCGCCGTGGTGGGCGGCGGCCAGTCGGGGGCGGAGGCGTTCCTCGACCTGATCACCCGTGCGGCGGGGCAGACGCCCGGACGGGTCATCTGGATCTCGCGGCGCACCAACTATCACCCGATCGACGACTCGCCGTTCACCAACGAGTTCTTCATGCCCGGGTACTCCGACCACTTCGCCACCCTCGACCCGCAGGACCGGCAGAACTTCATCGTCCGGCACATCCTGGCCAGCGACGGGATCTCCGAGGACACCGTGCGCGCCATCTACCAGGCCCTCTACCTGCGGCGGTTCGTCTACGAGGACGGCCGGCCGGCCACCGGCCTGTACCCGGACCGCGAGGTCACCGGGGTCACCCCGAGCCCGCCCGGGGGCTGGAACCTGGAGGTCAGGCACAACGTCGACACCGACTCCATCGAGCACTTCGAAGCCGACGTGGTCATCTGGGCCACCGGCATGCGGAGCGGGCCGATGGAGTTCCTCGATCCGATCGCGCACCGGTTCGAGCGTGAGGGCGAGGAGTTCCTCGTCGACCAGGACTTCGCCGTCCGCTGGGACGGCCCGAGCGACCGCAACGTCTTCCTGCAGAACGCCGTCCGCTCTCAGCGCGGCCTGGCCGACCCCAACCTCAGCCTCAACGCGTGGCGGAGCCGGCGCATCGCCGACCGGATGCTCGGCGTCCGGAGCCCCGAGCCGCTCGAACCGTTCGTCAGCTGGTCGACGAAGGCGGGCTGAGCCATGGACACGGACGTGGCATTGGACGCGGACGTCGTCGTCATCGGCGCGGGGATCACCGGCTGCCTCACCGCCCGCGAGATCCTGGAACGCGATCCGGCGGCCCGGGTCGTCGTCGTGGACCGGGCGGAGATCGCGGGCGGGGCGAGCCGGTTCTCCGCGGGCCTGCACTTCCCGCGCGGAGCGGCGCCGGAGACGCGGGAGATGGCCGCCTACAGCCAGTCCTTCTACGCGAAGCTGAAGGCCGCGGACCCCGGACTTCCGGTGCATCCGCTGCGCATGACCGTGGTGGCCCCGGCCGAGGCCGAGGCGCACCTCCGGGAGACGTACCTGCCCGAGGCGGAGCTGTCCCGCACCGCGAAACCGGACCGGACGGCCACCGCGGCCGTGCATGTGCCGTCCAGCCACCTGGCCTGGACGGGCACGGGCTGCCAGTACGCCGACGTGCCGGCTCTCACCCGGCGGCTCGCCCTGGCGCTCCGCCCCCGAGTGGTGTTCCGCGAGGGGGTCGGCGCCGAATCCGTCGATCCGGGTCCGGACGCGGTCGAGGTGGCGCTCACCACCGGGGAGCGGCTGGCCGCCCGCCGGGTCGTCGTGGCGGTCGGCCCCTGGCTGCCGGGCTCCCCGTGGAACGCCGGCCTCGGCGCGCGGGTCAAGAAGGTGGTCGCGCTGCACGTCGAGCTGCCGCCGGGCCCCGGCGACCCGGCGATCGTGTTCGAGCAGGAGGACGCGTTCCTGCTGCCGCTCGCCCATCGCGGCCACTGGCTGTTCAGCTACACGTGCACCGACTGGGACGTCCTGCCCGACGAACTCGGCCGCGGTCTGACCGCCGGGGAGTTACGGCCGGGACGCGAGCTGCTCGCCGCGTACGCGCCCGAGATGGCAGCCCACTGCGCGTCCGGCCGCGTCTTCTGCGACGCCTACAGCCCCGACCGCACCCCGCTGGTCCGGCCGTTGGCCGGCGACCACCGGGTCGTCGTCGCCGGGGCCGCGAACGGGTCCGGCTACCGGCTCGCGCCCGCCATCGCGGTCAAGACCGCCGACCTGCTCTTCCCTCTCGCTTCCCTCGACACACAGGAGACCCGATGATCGTCGACAAGTACGCCGAGGACCGGCTGGCCGCCGCCTTCGGCATCGGCATGAGCGCCGTCGAAGGGCTCGGCGTGGGTGCCGCCTGGGGCCGGGTCGTCCCCGGCGGCCGCACCGAGCCCCACAGGCACGACGAGACCGAGCTGTTCGTCATCGTCTCCGGGGCCGGGGAGTTCCTGGCCGACGGCGAACGCCACCCGGCGCCCGCCGGGTCGGTGGCCCTCTTCGAGCCGTTCGAACCGCACGTCCTCGCCAACACGGGCGAGGAAGACCTGGTGTTCTTCACGCAGTACTGGCGGGACGCGTCCCGCGCGCTGCGGCAGGCCGTCCGGCCGCCAGGCCGCTCCGGCTTCGGCGACCGCCCGGTGTTCGTCTTATCGACTCCGCCGACCCCCAACGGGGACCTGCACCTCGGGCACCTGTCCGGCCCGTACCTCGGAGCGGACGCCTTCACCCGGTTCCAGCGCATGAACGGCGCACGGGCCTACCACCTGACCGGCAGCGACGACTTCCAGAGCTACGTGGCGGACCTGGCCGACCGGCAAGGAGAGACACCGGCCGAGGTCGCCGCCCACTACAGCGCGGAGATCGCCGCCACCCTGGCGCTGATGGACATCCCGCTCGACCAGTACACGGTGACCAACGTCGACCCCGCCTACGCCGACGGGCTCAGGGCGTACTTCTCGCGGATCGCCGCCTCGGGCGCGGCCCGTCCGAAGGAGACCGCGGCGCTGTTCGACCCGGACGACGGCCGCTACCTCTACGAGGTGGACGTCGCGGGCGGATGCCCCGGCTGCGGCGCCGTCACCAGCGGCAACATCTGCGAGGAGTGCGGCGAGCCCAACGTCGTGGTCGACCTGGCCGACCCGAAGGCCACGGCGTCGGCCGCCGCCCCCGTCCCCGGCGCGGTGGTCCGCTTCGTCCTGCCGTTGCACGAGCACCGCGACTTCGTCCTCACCCATCACCGCGAGGGACGGGTGCCAGCGCGGCTCCGCGAACTGGCCGCGCGGCTCTTCCGGCGGGACTCCCTCGACATTCCGATCACGCACCCGAGCGGCTGGGGCGTCGCCCCGGCGGAGGACGACGTCGAAGGGCAGGTCATCTGGGCGTGGCCCGAGATGGCGTACGGGTTCCTGCACGGCATCCAGCGCCTCGGCGAGCGGCTCGGCGAGGACTGGAGCGCCGCCGACCCGCAGCCGGACTGGAAGATCGTCCACTTCTTCGGCTACGACAACAGCTTCTACCACTCGATCCTCTACCCGGTGCTGTACCGCGCCGCGTACCCGGACTGGGAACCGGACATCGACTACCACGTCAACGAGTTCTACCTGCTGGACGGCGGCAAGTTCTCCACCAGCCGGCGGCATGCGATCTGGGGCAAGGAGATCCTCAGCACCGACACGGTGGACGCCGTCCGCTACTTCCTGTCGCGCACCCGCGCCGAGGGCGCGCGCACCGACTTCACGCGCAAGACGTTCACCGAGGCCGTGGACCGCGACCTGATCGGCGCCTGGCAGGGCTGGCTGAACGACCTCGGCCGCCGGATCGAGGCCGGCCACGACGGCGTCGCGCCCGACGCCGGCAACTGGACCCCGGAGCACCGTGCCTTCTACGCCCGGCTGGGCCGGCGGCTGGACGCGCTCACCGGCGCCCTGGGCCCGGACGGCTTCTCGCTCCGTCAGGCCGCCGCGGAACTGGACGGCATCGTCGCGGACGCGCGCCGCTTCTCGACGAGCGAGACCCTGCTCGCCGACGGCGGCCTGGCCGACGACGCGCGGACCGGAGTCGCCCTTGAGCTGGCGGCCGCCTGCCTGCTCGCCCACGTGGCGGCGCCGGTCATGCCGCGGTTCGCCGGCCGGCTGGCCGAGGCGCTGGGCCTGCCCGAGCCGCGGACCTGGCCGCGCGGCGTCGAGCTCGTCCCGCCCGGAAACAAGATCACCCTGGCGGGGTCGGTGTTCTTCCGGCCGGTGGCCCCGGACGGCGCGGAGGCGTGATGATCGACAGGCTGGTGTCCGGGCCGCCCCCGGGCGGGCGGATCCGTTTCGCCGGACTCTCCGGCACGACGGAGCTCGCGCTGCCGGATCTCTACCGCCGCTCCGGCCACGTCGCCCGCTACCTGCTGTCGCAGGGCGTGCGCGCCGGGGACCGGATCGGCATCCTCGCCGCCAACGGCCTGGAGTGGGTGCTCCTCGACCTGGCCGCGCTCCGGCTGAAGGTCGAGACCGCGGGCCTGGAGCCCGGCAAGTTCCGGCCGACCCCCGAGCTGATGGCCGCGTACGGGATGAGGCTGCTCTTCACCGACCAGCACGCCGCCGGCCCCGGGATCGTGCCGATCGGCGACGTCCCCGCCGCGGCCGAAGGGGGCGGCGCCCCGCTGCCCGAGGTCCGGTACGCGCCGGACGACGTGACCACCATCAAGTTCACCTCGGGCAGCACCGGCCCGCCCAAGGGCCTCGCGGCCACGGTCGGCAGCATCGACGGCTCGCTGGCCGCCGTCCAGGAGATCTTCCAGCACGTCCCGGGCGACGACCTGTTCGTCTTTCTCCCCCTGTCATTGCTCCAGCAGCGGTACTGGATCTACTCCGCGCTCCTGCACGGGCACGACGTCACCCTGACCAACTACGTGGCGGCCATGAGCGCCATGGCGCGGACGCGTCCGACCGTCGTCATGGGGGTGCCCGCCTTCTTCGACACGGCCCGGCTGGAGGTGGAGCGGCGGGCCGGATCCACCGACCCGGAGGCGCTGCGCGAAGCCGCCCGCGAACTCTTCGGCGGGCGCATCCGCTACCTGTGGACGGGCTCGGCGCCCGCCAACCCGGCCACCCTCTCGTTCTTCGACGACTGCGGCCTCCCCATCTACGAGGGGTACGGCCTCAACGAGACGTGCATCGCCACCAAGAACCACCCGGGCGCACACCGGCGGGGAAGCGTCGGCAGGGCGGTGCGCGGCAAGGAGATCCTGATCGACGCGGACGGCGTGATCAACGTCCGCAGCGACCGTCCGGTCAACACCCGCTACGCCTACGCCGAGCCCGGCGCCTCGGAGCGGATCTTCCTGCCCGGCGGGATCGTCAGGACCGGCGACCTCGGCCGCCTCGACGAGGACGGCTACCTCTACGTGCTCGGCCGCGCGGACGACACGATCGTGCTCGGCAACGGGAAGAAGGTCGTGGTGCGCCCGGTCGAGGAGCGGATGAAGGCGCACCCCGCCATCGCCGAATGCGTCGTCTACTGCCCCGGCGAGACCGAGCTCGTCGCCGTCGTCTCCCCGGCGCGCGTCCCCGCCGACACCGCCGCCATCGCCGCGCACCTGGACGAGGTCAACCGGGCCGGCGACCCCGACGAGCGGCTGCGCCGGGTCGTCGTCGCGGCCGAGCCGTTCTCCATCGCCAACGGCCTGCTGACCTCGCAGTACAAGCCGAAGCGGCGGCAGGTCTACGCCGCCCACGCCGACCAGATCGCCGATCCCAAGGAGGGTGTCCATGCCCACTGACATCGAATCCGTCGCTCGTGCCGGTCTCGCCGGGCTGTCCGGCTCCGGCACGCCCCCCGGGGAGCTGGACCTCGGCCTCGACCTGGCCCACGACTACGGGCTGACGTCGCTCAAGAAGGTCATGCTGCTCACCGGCGTGTGCGAGGAGCTCGGCGTCGAGCTCAGCCGGTTCACCGAAGACGACCTGGCCCGGCTCGCCACCCTCGGGGACCTGGTGGCCGTGCTCACCCGGCACCTGCCGCAGGAGGCCTGACATGAGCTGGACCTCCCGCGCCTCGGCCGTCCTGGAGAACGACCACGCGCTGCTCACGCCGATCGCCGAGGAGCACCGCGAGCCGCTGCGCGCCGTGGCGATGGACCCCGACATCTGGCGCTACTTCGTCGCGCTCATCGAGACCCCCGAGGACTACGAGCGCTACTTCGCCGAGGCGCTCGCCGACCAGGCCGCCGGGCGGCGCGCGGTGTACGTGATCACCGACAGGGCGACCGGCGGCGTCGCCGGCAGCACCAGCTTCGGCAACATCCAGGAGGCCGAGGCGCGCATCGAGGTCGGCTGGTCGTGGCTCGGCGCGGACTACCGCGGCACCTACCTCAACCGATGGGCCAAGCTGCTCATGCTGCGGCACGCGTTCGAGGAGCTCGGCGCCGAACGCGTCGAGTTCAAGACCGACGAGCTGAACGTCCAGGCGCGCCGCGGTCTCCGCAACATCGGCGCGCAGGAGGAGGGGATCCTCCGCAGCTTCAACTACATGCCGGGCGGACGGCGCAGGAACGCCGTCTTCTACAGCATCCTGCGGCCCGAATGGCCCACGGTGAAGGAGATGCTGGAGAAGACCCCGGCGCCGTACCGGCTGGAGGGCACCGGGTGATCGACGTTCCGCTCGTCCGCGCGTCCGGGGACCCGTTCGCCGTCGGCCGCGCGCACGGTAGCGCGCTCGCCGGGCGCCTCCGCGCCTTCCTGGCCGACGGCAACGCCCGCCTCGACCGTCTGCTGCCCCCGGACGCCGCCGACCCCGGCCCGATGATCGACGCTCACCGGGCGGTGGTGGAGGACGCGCTGCCCGACCTGGCCGAAGAGATCCGCGGGCTGGCCGCCGGGGCCTCGCTGACCGAGCGGGACGCCTGGCTGCTCCAGCTGCGCCGGGAGATCCTCGGCTACAGCAGGCTCCCGAGCGCGGGCGACTGCACCACCTACGCCCGGGCCGGGGACGGCGTGCTCGCCCAGACCGTCGACCTCAACGGCGATCTCGACGACCAGCTCGCCGTTCTGGAGATCGCCCGGCCGGGCGGCCCCGGCGTGCTGGTGCTGAGCATCGGCGGCCTGTGCGGCTATCTCGGTCTCAACGGCGCCGGCCTGGCGATCGGGCTGAACCTCGTCCTCGGCGGGGACTGGAGGCCCGGCATCCCGCCGTACCTGGCCATCAGGCATCTGCTCGACACGTCGCGCACCGTGGCGGAGGCCCTTGACCGGCTCCGCGGGCTGAGGCTCGCCGGCTCCCGCTCCCTGACGCTGTGCGACCGGGATGAGGCCGCCTGGGTCGAGGTCCTCGGCGATGAGACGCGCGTGCACCGGGCGCCGGAGACCGTCCACGCCAACCATTTCCTGCATGCGGATTTCCTGGCCGCGGACGAGCTCAACCCGTTCTCCGGGAATTCCTCCCGGCTCCGCCACCGCGCCTGCCAGGACCGGCTGGCCGAACTGCCCGGCGGTGCGGACGCCGAACGGCATTTCGCGGTGCTCGCCGAACGGCCGATCAGGGTCCCCGACCACGGCGACATCCGGCGTGAACGCACCGTCGCGGCCGTGGTCATGCGCCCGGGACGGGGCGAACTGCACCTGCGACCCGGAGACCCGGCATTGTCCGCGACCCGGACGTACCAGCTCTCGCGGAAGGCGATCCATCACTGATGCCGACAACACACACATACGAGGTCACGGTGACGTGGACCGGCGATCCCGAAAAGGGCTTCGACGGCGACCACGAAGTGCACGCCCCCGGCGTCCCCGTCATCCCGGGCGCCGCCGACCCGGCCTTCGGCGGCGACGCCGGACGCTGGAACCCGGAGCAGACGCTCACCGCCGCGCTCGCGCAATGCCACATGCTCCTCTACCTCTACCTGTGCGAGCAGGCGGGGATTTCCGTCCTCGCCTACGAGGACAACCCCAAGGGCACGATGACCGTGAGCCCATCCGGCGGCCAGTTCACCGGAGTCGTTCTCCGGCCCGAGGTCACCATCGGATCCGAGGCGTCCACGGAAATCGCCGAACGCCTCCACACGGACGCGCACAAGATGTGCTTCATCGCCAATTCCGTCAATTTCCCCGTCACGCACGCGCCGACGATCCGGCGCGGGCCGGCCGCCGCACAGTAGGAGAGAAAGTGTTAGACGTTCCAGCCGGCTCGCGCATCACCGCGATCGGCGCCTATCGTCCCGAAGCGGTTGTGGACAGCGACGAAGTGGGCCGGCGCTGCGGCGTGTCCGGTGAATGGATCAGATCCCGGACCGGAATCGTCAACCGGCGGGTAGCGGGACGCGGCGAGACGGTCGTCGGCATGGCCGCGGCGGCGGCCCGCGACGCGCTCGGCCGAAAGGACCTCGACATCGACCTCGTGATCGTGGCGACGTCGACGGCGGACACCCCGATCCCGAGCGTGGCGGCGCGGGTGGCGGCCGCTCTCGACCTCCCCCGCCCGGGCGCGTTCGACGTCAACACGGCGTGCGCGGGCTTCTGCTCCGCGCTCGCGTGCGCCGACTCACTCATCCGGGCGGGAAGCGCGCGGCGCGCGCTCGTGATCGGTTCCGACAAGCCCACCGACTGGCTCGACTGGGGCGACCGGGACACCGCGATCCTGTTCGGCGACGGCGCCGGCGCCGTCGTCCTGGAGCCCGCCGAGACGCAGCTGGTCGGGCCGGTGCTCTGGGGGAGCATCGGGGAATCGGCCGACCTCATCGGGATCGGCCCGTCCAGCCACGTGCTGGAGCAGGACGGCCAAGCCGTCTTCCGCTGGGCGACCAGCCTCGCCCCGATCGCCAAGGAGGTCTGCGTGAGGTCGTCCATCGACCCCGCCGACCTCGCCGCCTTCGTCCCCCACCAGGCGAATCTGCGCATCGTGCACCGGCTCGCCCGCGGCCTCGGGCTCAGCGACGCCGTCGTCGCCGACGACATCACCGAGTCGGGGAACACCATCGCGGCCACGATCCCGCTCGCTCTGAAGAAACTCGAAGAACGCGGCGACCTCCCATACGGAAAACCCGTCCTCCTCTTCGGCTTCGGCGCCGGCCTGTCCTACGCAGGCCAGGTGGTCGTCCTGGAATAGCAAAGGCGCACGGCCGAAAGGCGCAGCCCCAGCCACGGCCCCGTACACCAATGCATGTTGCACAAGCGTCACGGCGACTACGGCGCCGGCCACCGCGAGTTGTCAGGCAGCCGGCGATCGAGTTGCCATGGCGTATAGTCGCTATCACGATCGGCGGGGGTGGCGGACGTGGCGACTGTACGTTTCCATTTCACCATTGAAGATCTCTCGCGGGTCAGGGTAGCGGCGGCGGATCCGGTTGCCGAGACGCTTTTTTCGTTCCGATTTCTGCGGCAGCGCGGTGAGCGTGGAAAGTTACAGCAGTGGCATGCCGACGTCCGATCCCGACTTTCGGGCGGCTCGAACTTATCAATGCTCGCGCCGTTATTGCCCCCTCATGCGCTGTCGTTCGATCTATTCACCCTGTGTGGACTCACCGGGTCTGTCGAGGGCGCCGTGGAGAATCTGCGCACCCGTACGGCCGTGCGATTGTCCGCTGAAGTCGCCTATGCCGATGCGCTGGCACCGCTGCCCCGTTGGATCCGCCACATCGCCGAGGCCGACCGTGAGTACATCGATCTGCTCGGGGTGGCCGTGAGCCGAGCTCATCGGGCGATCGTGGCTCCGTACTGGCCGCAGATCCAGGCACGGCTGAACGCCGAGCGCGCCGGGCATGGCAGAGCGCTGCTGAACTTCGGCGTCGAGCACATGCTGGCGAATCTGCACCCTGCCGTGCGGTGGCGGCCTCCGGTGCTCGAGGTTCCCAGCCCGTGCGAGGCTGATCGACATCTGGGCGGTCGCGGGATCGTCGTGATCCCTTCGGTGTTCTGCCGACCGCTGCCCATCCCGGTGCTCGACTATTCGGCGGGGGAGGACGAGCCGCCGGAGGCGTGGCTCTTCGTCCCCGCCGCCGGCGTGCCCGATGCCTCCCCGTCGCCGCTGACAGATCCGGTCGCGGACGGGCGTGCGCTTGCCACGTTGCTGGGCCGCACGAGGGCGGCGGTGCTGCGTGCCGTGGCCGCCGGGCCGGTCACCACCAGTGGCCTGGCTCGCCGTGTCGGAGTCTCGATCTCGGCTGCCAGTCAGCATGCCGGCGTGCTGCGAGAGGCCGGGCTCATCGCCACGCAACGGGTTGGAAAGGCCGTTCTGCACACCACCACGACGACCGGTGAGACACTCCTGGCCGGTGGTGCCTTCGACGGCACGACCGGCAGCCCGGGCGACCCGCCAACGCCCATCTGAAACAGCCCGATCGGGTACTCGTCGGCAAGCCCGAGTCGGCGGACGCGATGCGCCACACCCACGCCATTGAACGATCACGCTGAATATTCCCGTGTCTTCGGCCGTCCGCGCCCGGTTCAGTGATCTCACCCATCCTTTTAGCCAGCGTTGAAAGGATTGCCGCAGCACCCGGTGCCGGTCAGGATCGTGTTACGCGACCAACGCGTGCAATTTGCAGAACCGATCCAGTCATATTTCGACGCAGGAGGTGCAATGAGAAAGGGAACATTCCTCGCGCTCACGGCAGGGGCGGCGGTGGTAGCCACAGGGCTGGTGGCCACACCGGCCCACGCCGCGACGGGGAACGGTGTGTGCGAGCGCGGGGAATTCTGTGTCTTCCGCGACACGACCGGGAGCGTCTTATGGGACTCTGGTCGCACCGACAACTCCTACTCCAACGACAAATATCCGCGGGCGGGCGGCACGGTCCAGGACACCGGTTCGTCCGTCATCAACAACACGGGGCGCGGTGTCCGCATTTTCAAGCACGGCGACCAGAACGGCCCCGGATGGAACGTCCCGGCCGACGGCCGGCGCTGGAACCTGAGCGGTACACCGGTCGGAAACGACGCCGCGTCGTCCCATCTGTTCTTCTAGGGAGCCCGCTCACGGGTCGTGATGTCACCTCATAGACCGCGCGGTCGGTTCAACGGTGGCGAGCCGACCGCGCGCGGCCCCACATCGCAGCTGGGTGCCGCCGCTACCTGCATTCGTTCAAGCTGGAACCGGGCGTGTTCGACTTTTGCGTCATTCTCCCGGGGATGGCATTTCCTGGAATGCGGCCACGGTGTCCAATGGGCGTGGCTGCTGGAGACCACCGGAGCGGCCATGGACGAACGCGTCACCAACGCACTCGCCACCGCGCACAGTCCACAACTCAGCGACCAAGGTCGGCTCGTCGGCCGCTCGTCGGCGATGCAGGCGATGACCGAGCACGCCGTTTTCACCCGGCGCGGCGCAGAGTTGGCGATCAATCTTGCCGTGGTGCAGCACGGGGTCCAGCAGAGGTTGGCGGCTGCGGCCGGCGAAGCACCCGCGTTAGCGCTCCGAGCTAGGTCGGCTACCCGGCACCGTGCTGTGGGAGTTTCACTCAACCGGATCGCTGCATGGCGCGATCCGGCCTCCGCCCCGCCTTGGCGTCCGAACCGGCCCAGCCGACGATAGGTGCACACGCCTGTCCGCATCATCGGGGAAGAATTCGGAGAGGATCATGTCCACAAATCGCCTGATTCGGCTGGTATCCCTCATCGCGGCGGCCTTAGTCTTAATGGTGATCCAAGTGATCATCACGGCGCCGGCCCAAGCGGTACCGAATCTGCAAATGATCAGCAACACCACAGCCGGCGATTCGTCGACGGCCAAGTCCGTCACGGCAGCCTGCCCGTCGGGCACCGTAGCGCTCGGCGGCGGCGGCGAGATCATCAACGGGGCCGGTGAGGTGCTGTTCACCGGCCTGCGGCCGACCCCTACGCTGAGCGGCTACCAGGTCGGCGCGCACGAGGACGAGACCGGGTACAGCGGCAGCTGGCAGGTCAGAGCCCATGCCGTCTGCGGCTCGGCGCCTGCTGGGACGCAACGCGTCGCCAGCACCGGACCCGGCTCGACAGGTGTGACCTACACCTCAGCGTTCTGTCCGAGCGGCAAGCACATCATCGGCATGGGCGGCCAGGTCAACAACGGCCAGGGACAGGTGATGCTGCTCGGCAGCAACCCCTTCGACCCGGCCGAGGTCCTGACCCCGGCGGTGCCTGATGACACCGGCTACACCGGCACCTGGACCCTCGACTCCGTCGCGGTCTGCGCGAATCCGATCCCGAGCCGCACGGTGGTCTTCGGATCGTCGGCCAGCGACTCCACGACGCCCAAGTCAGCCACCGCCACCTGCCCGGCAGGCACCCGCGTGCACGCCGGCAGCTCCTCGATCGGAGGCTTTCCCGACACCAATTCGCTCATCCGCGAGCGGGTCGTCCCGAACACGGCTCTCACCAGCGTCACCGCGACCGGACGGGAAACCCCAGGCGCCGGTTCACCCGACCCCTGGAGCGTAACCGCATACGCCATCTGCGCCCCCTGAACCAGGGACTACTCGGACTCCGAGTACAAACGAGCGTGCGTGTGATTGCCAGGCCGCCTGCACAGACGGCCGCTAGGCCCGTTGATCAAGACCGGAAGGGAGCGGCACTGGCATAAGGGGGCCGACGGCCGCTCACGTTGTGGCCCCCGTAGAGAGGGGGCCGCAAACGTGATTGCCTGCACCGTGATTGCCGTGGGGCCGAACCGTTGGCCGGGCGCGGGATCGGCGTTCGTCCGCTGGCCAGGCAGGTTCCATGCGACCCTGCGCAAATCTCCAGGCTTCGCCAGGGGCACATCGGCATCTCCGAACGGATGGCCATCCGGCTCGACGAGATCCTCGAAGCCGGCGACCGCGCCCTAGCCAGTCTTGATGGCCACGCCGCCGCTCATTTGGACGTGGGCGTCGTCGACATCGGCGTCCTCGTCATCGGGGCGCCACCGGTGTACCAGCGTCACGCCGGGCTCGACCAGGTCCAAGCCGCGGAACAGCGCTTGCACCTCTTCGTTGGTGCGCGCCTTCGCCGGGATACCACGGGCGGTGTACTCCTGGGCCGCGCTGAGAGCCTGCGGGTTGTGCGCGGTGACTGTGGAAATGGCCAATGCGCTGCCGGCGGGCAACGGCGCCATCAGCGCATCGATGATGCGGTATGCCTCATCCTCGTTCACAATGAACTGGAAGATGGCGATCACGCTCACCGCGACCGGTTGTGTCAGGTCCAGCGTGCCGGTCAACTCGTCAGCGGACAAGATCGCCTGGACGTCACGCAGGTCAGCGTCGATATAGGTGATGGCCCCCTCGGGGACCGTATTGAGCAGGGCCCTGGCGTGCACCAGCACAATCGGGTCATTGTCCACGTACACCACCCGCGACTGCGGCGCCACCTGTTGCACGACCTCATGCAGATTGGGCGACGTCGGAATACCCGTGCCGATATCCAGGAACTGGCGGATGCCGCGCTCCTTGGCCAGGTAACGGGCCGCTCGGACCATATACCTCCGGTTCACCCGCATCGACTCTGGCAGGCTCGGCGACGCTTTCACGATCGCGGCCGCGGCGTTCCGGTCGGCCGAGTAGTTGTCCTTGCCGCCCAAGAGGTAATCGTAAATCCGTGCCGAGTGCGGCACATCAACATTCAGCTCGACGGCAGCCACGGGGCAACGATATCAAAGCGGTCTTCCACCTTGCAGGTGCAGCACTCGAAGTCTGCTTTACCTAATGCGTCCTGGATAGGCCGCAGGTGATCGGCAGCTGGGCGGCGGTCTGTCGGGTCCTGCGGGTGCGTGTCCGTCTCGGCCTCGACGGGCTCCCGACTACAACCGATGGCTGGCTTGAAGGTCAAGTCGGTGGTTCGCCGGGTTGCGGCGACCCGGCCTAGGCGGTCGCGGTGCGTTTCGCTGTGGTGGGCGTCGGGGTGGAAAGCGAGCGCAACGTTTGCCGTTTCGCCAACTTCGAAGAGGGCGCCAGAAATGGTGGAAGGGGTGTCCCCGGCCGCCCGCGGAAGGTGGAGAGCACGCGGGCGGCCGGGGAGGTCTGTCACGGCTTGCTGAAACCGAATGTGTACTCGCCCGTGCCGCTGTAGGCGTGGACGCGGTACCGGTAGGTGCCCGGGGCGCCGTTGTAGGTGATGGTCTCGTCCGGGGTCGGGCTGATCGAGTGCGCGACGTTCTGCCATGTGCTGCCGTTGAGCTTCTGCAGGTAGAGGTCGAAGTCGACGCCGTCGGGCCCGTCGAGGCAGGCGGTGTGGGCGCCGGAGGCGGTGGTGGTGTAGTCGCCGCTGGGCTGGTGGTCGCTGGAGCCGGAGTTCAAGGTGCTGGTCAGCCTGGTCTGGTAGCCGTCGCAGCGGTCGGGGCCGGGGCCGCCGCCCTCGGTGACCAGCTCGCGGCCGTCCTGCGCCAGGAGCTGCAGGACTTCGGTGACGGGCTGGAAGTAGACCTCGTCGCCGGGGCCGTGGCCGTCCTTGCAGGAGCCGGAGCCGCCGGACGTGATGCCCTGCGCCTGTCCGCCAGTCTTGGTGAAGAGCGCGCCGCCGGAGTCACCGGGGTCGGCGCAGATGTCGGTGCGGATCAGGCCGGTGACGGCGCCCTCGGGGTAGTCGGCGGTCGCGTTCAGCTGCTTGATGGTGCCGCACCAGATCTGGGTGTTGGTGGTGCCGCCCGAGCGGCAGACCTGGGTGCCGACGGTGGCGGGTGTCGCGCCGTGGAGGAGCTCAAGAGGAACCCGCGATCCCTGCCCGCCCTCAAGCACGTCGGCTACGGCGCGTCACCGATCACTAGGACGCTGCTGGAAGAGGGCCTCGACCTCCTCGGGTGCGACTTCTCCCAGGTGTACGGCATGACCGAGGCCGGCGGAGGGCTTTGCTTCCTGCCGCCAGAGGACCACCGGACGACCGGGTCGAACGCGCATCGGCTCACTTCCGCCGGCCGCCCGGGCAACGGTGTGGACGTCGAGGTCAGGAACGCCACCGGCGAACGCCTCCCCACGGGCCGGTCCGGCGAGCTGTGGTTCCGGGCCACCAGCCTCACCCGCGGCTACCTCGGCGACGAGGAGGCGTCCCGCGCCCTGATCGTCGACGCCTGGCTCAACAGCCGCGACGTCGGCCGGGTGGACGAGGACGGCTACGTCTACGTCGAGGGCCGTGCGGACGACATGATCGTGACCGGCGGCGAGAACGTGCATCCGCGGGCGGTCGAGGACGTACTCGCCTCCATGCCGGGCGTCCAGGACTGTGCCGTCTACGGCGTGCCCGACGACCACTGGGGCCAGGCCGTCGCGGCCGCACTCGTCGCCGATCCCGCGACGGTCACCGAGGCCGACGTCGTGGCGTACTGCAAGGAACGCCTCGCCGGCTACCAGGTGCCGCGCCGCGTGCTGTTCGTACCCGACCTCCCGCGCACCGCGGCGGGGAAGGTCGTCCGCAAACAACTCTCCGACATGACTCTCGCCGCCTCCGAGACCGGCTGAGACACAAGAGGACCCGGACGGCATCGCAGCGTCGTACCAGAAGCGGCGGAGGTACCTACTTCCTGGAATCCTTTTTTGGCTTTTTCGGCGTTCCCTTTTTCTTCTTCTTCTCGTTTTCGGGATCTTTGGGCTTTTTCTTTGGAGGGTCGTCCGGCTTCTTCTTGTGTTGCTTGCCGGGCAGGGTCTTCGCGCAGTAGTCGGCGACCTTTTCGGGGCCGCCCGCGGCAGCGGCCAACTGAGCGAACTCCGAAGCGGAGACCCGTGGGGACGCGGTCGAGCTCTTGGGCTTACCGTTCTTCGCTTTGCCCTGATAAGTGCGGCAAAGGTCGGCCAGTGCCGCCGAGTTCGGGGAACCGGGGCTCGAGGACGTGCCGGGTGGGCTGCGATGCGGTTGCCCGGGGGCGGGAGTATTCGTGGGGGGCTTTTTGG
>NZ_SMKT01000389.1 GCF_004348735.1 Actinomadura sp. KC06 | reverse complement strand
CCCGCGAAGCCACCCTCCACCTCGACCTACCCGCCCTCGGCCTGCCCGACGACCCCCAACACACCTACACCGTCACCGACCAACTCAACGGCGCCACCTACACCTGGACCCGCTCCAACTACATCCGCCTGGACCCCCACACCCAACCCGCACACATCCTGACGATCGAGAAAGCGGACGACGGACGTGTGCGGGCCGGTGAGAACCGCGAACCGGAGAAGAAGCGGACAAGGGCTGCGACCCCGTCAAGGAGGAAAAGGGCCGCGAAGACTCCGGTCGGCAGCGGCAGCTGAGTCAGACGGGTTCGGCGACGGGCGGGCGGTCCTGGATGGAGCGGCATCCGGTGAAGACCGAGCCGAGGCCCTCGCGGTCGATGATCTCGCGGAGCCTGGCCGGCAGCGCGGGCAGCGCGAGGCAGCCGCCGTCGGCGGCGACGCGCCAGCGGATGCCGAGCAGGATCGGCAGCGGGTCGCAGCGGACGCCGAGCCGGTCGTGCATCCGCACCATGAGGTGGCGCAGGTTCCCCTCGACGAGCTTGGTGAGCGTCTCCCCGAGCCGCGGCACCGTGATCTCGTCCAGCACCCCGGACAGGTGGACGACGGTGTGGTCGCCGTCGCCGGCCGCCGTCGTGGTGATCATGAGTTCGGACGGGGCGGGCGGGTTCGGCGCGAGCCCGGCGTCGCCCGGGTGCAGGGCCCGGATGGCGTCCAGGACGTGCGTGGTGTCGACGTCACCCGCGCCGCCGTCCGGAGCGGGCGCGGCCGTGGCGGACGCGATGTCCGGGAACACCGGGACGAGCCGCGCCAGGCCGGTGAGCCGCAGCGCCCGCCGCACGTGGACGGACGGCTCGGGCACGACGGCCCGCAGCGCGCAGCCGAGCAGCTGGGCGCGCGTCTCGGCACGGGCCAGCAGGACGAGCCCGGCCGCGTCCAGCAGCACCGCGTCGCCGAAGTCGACCACGACTCCCCCGCGCGGGCCGCCGGGGCCGCCCGGGACGCCCGAGACGCCCGGGACGCGCCGCCGTCCGCGCGGCGGGCCCGCGGCCGCGGCGAGGGACAGCGCCTTGCTCACCCCTTCCCGGATCCCCGCGTAGTTCTGCCAGCTGATCTGCGCGGGCAGGCTCAGCACGATGAACCCTCGCCGGGTCTCGATGCTCAGGCCCGGCACGGTCGTGTCCTTCATGTGTCACATCCCGATTGGGGTTCTCGTGGCCGCGCGGGCGGGCCGGGGCGAAGCGGTGGCGGTGGCGGGC
>NZ_SMKT01000388.1 GCF_004348735.1 Actinomadura sp. KC06 | reverse complement strand
GTGATGTGCCCCGGCTTTGGTGGTGTCGGGTTGCTGGAATCCTCGTGCCGTTGATCACGAGGAGAGGCATCCGATGCCCCGTAGCTATCCCCCTGAGTTCCGGCGCAAGGTGCTGGATCTGGTGAAGGCCGGTCGGCCGGTCCGGCAGGTCGCAGCGGACCTGGACATGCCCAGTCAGACGATCTACCTGTGGCTGCGGCAAGACCGCATCGACTCAGGTCTGGAGCCCGGTCTGACGTCGACCGACCACGCG
Source organism: Actinomadura sp. KC06 (assembly GCF_004348735.1). GTDB lineage: Bacteria > Actinomycetota > Actinomycetes > Streptosporangiales > Streptosporangiaceae > Spirillospora. The sequence goes on along the minus strand of NZ_SMKT01000388.1, from coordinate 1,009 downwards.
GAATTGGTCGCGGCGCGGCGCCGGATCGCCGAGTTGGAGACCGAGCTGGCCATCACGAGGCGGGCGGTCGATTTGCTGAGAGAGGCGGTGCCCCCAAAAGGAGGTTCGAGGCCATCGAGGTGATGGCGAAAGAGGGCCTGCCGATCGCTACCTGCTGCAGAATCCTTCAGGTCTCCGAATCGGGGTTCCACATGTGGCGCCGGCGGCCGCCCTCGGCGCGGGCGCTGCGGCACGCGTGGCTGACCGAGCAGATCCGGGCCGTCCACGCCGACTCCCGCGGTGCCTACGGCGGCCGGCGCATGCACGCTGAGCTCACCCTGGGCCTGGGCATCCAGGTCGGCCACGGCGCAGTGGAGCTGCTGATGCGCCGGGCCGGGCTCAAGGGGATGCCCGGAGTGCGGCGGCCGCGGCTCAAGCACCAGACTCCGACCGCTGCCGACCTGGTCGACCGCGACTTCCACCGCAGCGCCCCCAACCAGCTGTGGGTCACCGACATCACCGACCACCCCACCCGTGAGGGCAAGGTGTACTGCTGCGTTGTCCTGGACGTCTACGCCCGCCGCGTGGTCGGCTGGTCGATCGACTCGACCCAGACCGCAGCCCTGGCCACCAACGCGCTGGGCATGGCGATCGAGAATCGCCGGCCATCACCCGGGACTCTGATCCACTCCGACCACGGAGTGCAGTACACCTCCTGGGCGTTCACCGAACGCGCCAAGGCCTCCGGCCTAGTGGCCTCGATGGGCTCGATCGGCGACTGTTACGACAATGCAGTGATCGAGTCGTTCTGGGGGCGGATGCAGACCGAACTCCTCAACCGGCAGCGCTGGCGCACCCGGATCGAACTGGCCAACGCGATCTTCGAATACCTGGAAATCTTCCACAACCGCCGACGCCGCCACAGTGCCCTGGGGATGCTCACCCCGATCGAGTACGAGAGGATCTACCCCACCCGACAGCCGGCATGAGATTCCGGTAAACCGACACCACGTAACTCGGGGCACATCAC
>NZ_SMKT01000387.1 GCF_004348735.1 Actinomadura sp. KC06 | reverse complement strand
CCTTCCCCCGCCGACCAAGGCCAAGCTTCCCCAGAGCGGTGTCCAAGACCGCGACACCGCGCTCGAAAGCGAACTCCAGCCGTTCCTCGGAACGTTCTTCCAGGAGTACGCGACCGGCAACCAGGCGGCCCTGTCCCGCTTCTCCTCCGACGGGACGACCATCGCCGGCCTCGCCAACACCGTCCGCTTCATGCAGGTCAAGGAGGTCGTGGCGCCGAAGGGGTCCGCGGGCGAGCGCACCGTCACCGCGACGGTCGTATGGCAGCTCGCCCAGGGCGGCGGCGGTGAGCTGGACCAGACCTACCGGCTCACCATGGTCAAGAAGGGCACGACCTGGCTCGTGCGCGATATCCGCGGCACCACGGAACCGAGCGCATCATGAGAGGCCGCGATTTGACGAAAGCACCCCCCAGCCGACCCGCCGACCGAGGAAGGTAGTCAGTCGATGCTGCACCACATCATGGCGTCGATTCCCCATGAAATCCTGGCGGCGCCGGACGACGAACTCCAGACCGATCAGCTCGCCGATTGGCTGCGTCAGATCTTCGGTCCGCTCTTCCTGGTGATCGTCTCCATTGTTGCGATCTTCTTCCTGTTCACCCGCGAGATCACGCGTTTCGTCCAATTCATCGTGCTGGCGATCGGAATCGGGGTGGTCTTCTACGTGCCCAACATCATCGAGACCACGGCCAAGGCGATAGCCAGGGCCCTCGGCGTGGACGTCTCCTGACCCCGGACGGAGGATCGGCAGGCGGACCCGTGCTCGCGCAGACAGGGGAGTAGGGGCGTGGATCTACCCACGTACACGAACATCTGGCGCATCGAGAAACGGCTGTACAAGCTGTACGACCTGCGGCTGCCCATGCCGCTGCCGCTCGTCCAGATCGGCGTGTTCCTCGGTGTGTTCGTGCCCTGGATCCTCATGCTCAGATTCGCGGGCATCCCCTTCGAGTCGCCCTGGCACGTGCTGTACATCGTCCCGCCGGGCGTCCTGACCTGGCTGGCCACCCGTCCCGTCATCGAGGGCAAGCGCCTCACCGAACTGCTGATCTCGCAGAGCCGCTACCTCGCCGAGCCCCGCACCTGGTGCCGCCTCACCCCGATCCGCGAGCCCCGCGAGGTCGTCATCGTGGCCCGCGTCTGGCGCCGCGCCGAGGCCCCCGCCCCCGTCGCCGCCCCGGAACGCGCCGCGATCAAGTCCCGCCGCAAGCGCAGGCAGGCCGCGACCGCCGCCGCGCAACCCGCCGCCGCTCACCCGGCCGCCGTCCCCGTCCTGCTGCCACGCCCGTCCGCAGCCC
>NZ_SMKT01000386.1 GCF_004348735.1 Actinomadura sp. KC06 | reverse complement strand
GGGCGGAGCCCCCCCATCGGGGGTCCGGGGGTCGCCCTCGGGCAAACACAAAGAAGGAGTGGCGGGGAAGGAGCCAACGGCTCCGACCACACCACTCCCAACTCGTTCGTGGAGCTATGGGGATTCGAACCCCAGACCTCCTCCATGCCATGGAGGCGCGCTACCAACTGCGCCATAGCCCCTCGATCGGAGTAAAGCCTAGTGCACGTTGGGAGCGGTTCGGACGCGGGCCGCGGCGGTCGTGCGCCGCGGCCCGCGTGCGCGTCAGCCCGGCTTCTTCGAGGTGTAGGTGTACCAGTGGTCGTTGACCGTGGGCAGATGGACCGTGAGGCTCTTGGGCCACTCGACGGGAGTGCCGAGGATCTTGTTCTCCTCGACGGTCCGGCCGCTGCTGGTGGTGTGCTTGCTGTTGATCTCGTCGGTGGTCTCGTACTGGGGCCGCCCCTCGGCGGGGCCGCCCTCTCCGGGCTGTGACTCCTGCTGCTCCGCCTGGTTCCTGGAGCAGAGGGCCCGTCCGACCTCGGGCTGGTTCGGGAGCAGCTTGTAGTACGAGAGGACCTTGAGCGCCAGGGCGCAGTCTTCCTTCTCGGTGGTGCTGTCCGCGGCCGGCTCGGTGTAGGTCTCCGGGGCCGGTGGCGGCGCTTCGTGCGCCGCGACGGGCACCGCCACGGCCGTGGCGGTCGCCGCGGCGAGCGCGGCGGTCAGCAGCGTTCTTCCGGAGATCCGGCTTCTCATGGGTCAACCCTCATCTCGATCATGCATCGCCACTCCGTGGCTGTTCCCGCATGATCGACATGGTGAAGCGCGGCCGGACGAAAGGCAGCCGCCGTCATGGCGAACCTTTTGCGTCAGACCCATCCCAGGCTTTCGCGGACTTCCTCGGGCGCGTAGCCCCGTTGTCCGCCGTCTCCGATCCACACGATCCCGTCGGCCTCCCCCACGGGGCCGACGGCGTGCTCTTGCGGCAGCCGCGGCTGGATGGCCAGCCGCACCTGCATCCCCGGCTCGAACCTGCGCAACTCGTCGATGAGGTCGGCCACAGTGACCTCGCGCGCCCCCCTGCGGTGTCTTCCCATACCAGGCATGAAACCATTTCCGAGCCGCTGTTCCGGCCGTCCGGCACAAGAAAAGCGTCCGGCGGCCCCCACCGGTCGCCGAACAGATTCCCGAACCCGGGGGCAAGGGGCGAAGCCCCGAAAAGGCTCGAACGGCAAGATGCGCCCGACCCGCACCGGACCAGCGACCTCAGCCGCAAGGGGGGCGTGGGGGGCGGAGCCCACGCCCCCCTTGCGGCTGAGGTCGCTGG
>NZ_SMKT01000385.1 GCF_004348735.1 Actinomadura sp. KC06 | reverse complement strand
TGCATAAGAGCCAGACCCCCCCCCGCCGATTTCCCGAAAATGCCGCCCCCGGCAATGCCGCCCCAGCGAATACCGCCGCCGACGAGGTTCGGACCCCGGAATGTCGGTGGCGCCGCGTACGGTCCCGAGCGTGGCGGATGAGGCACGGGCGCCGCTGTGGCGGCTCAGCCCGGCGCAGCGGCTCCTCGATGGCGGCGCGCTGCTGAACTCGCTCGCCTTCTTCGCGGCCATGCCGTTCGCGCCGCTGTACCTGAGCGAGCACACGGGCCTCGGCAAGCCCGCGGTCGGCGCGGTGGTCGGGGCGGTCGCGCTCACCGCCGCCTTCGGCGGCCTGCTCGGCGGGATGATCGTGGACCGGCTCGGCGCCGTCCCGCTCATGCGGGTCGGCCTGGTGCTCTACGTCGCCGTCTACGCCCTGCTGGCCACGGCCCGCGCCGCCACGGCGATCATCGTCCTGTTCCTGCTGCTGGGCGTGGCGCGGCTGATGGTGGAGCCGGGCGCGAAGAAGCTGCTGTCCCAGGTGGCCGACGGTGAGGGCCGTGTGTTCCGCGTCCGCTATATGACGCTGTGCGCGGGCGCGATCGGCGGTCCGGCGATCGGCGGCGCTCTCTACCAGGCCGGCGCGGTGGCGTTCTTCGCCGTCCCCGCCTGCTTCTACGCGGCCTACCTCGTCCTCGTCGTGCTGCGGAACGCGGACCTGGTGGCGCTCCAGCCGCCCGCCGCGCATGGACGCGCGACGTCCCGGCCTCCGGTCGCGGCGACGCTGCGCGACCGCCGCCTCCTCGCCGTCGTCACCGCCGGGATCGTGGTCTTCTTCGTCTTCTCCCAGATGGAGTCCATGATCCCGCTCTATATGAAGGGCAGGTACGGCGACCGCACCGAGGAGTACTTCGCCGCGCTGTTCATCGCCAACGCCGTCCTCGCCCTGGCCCTCCAGCTCCCGATCGACCGGGTGTCCGGACGGATCGGCCGCAACGCCATGGTCGTCGCCGGCGCGGTGAACTTCACGGTCGCGTTCGCCTGCTTCTGGGCGAGCCCGTCCGGCCTGGCCTGGCTGTACGTCGGGATCGTGTTCTGGACGATCGGCGAGGGCATCCTGCTGCCGATGCCGGACATGGCCGTCCACGAGATGGCGGACGACGAGAACAAGGGCGCCTACTTCGGCCTGTCCGAGGTGCGCCAACTCGGCTTCTTCCTCGGCCCTTTCGCGGGCGGCTTCCTACTCGACGCGGGGACCACGCCGTACTTCGCCGTCATGGGCCTGTTCATCTTCCTCTGCGTCCCCCTGCTCCTCCGCCGCACGTCCGCCC
>NZ_SMKT01000384.1 GCF_004348735.1 Actinomadura sp. KC06 | reverse complement strand
TGTCAATCCCCTCAAAGCGTGGAGACGGTGTTATGCCACTTCGGCCCTGAGCTGGGCGGTTGACGTCCTCCGCGCTTCTGCCATCTGACGCTCGAATGTGATCGGGGCGAGCCCGTCGTTGGCGCTGTGTCTCCTGCTGGTGTTGTAGAAGTCGGCGATCCAGGTCGCGACCTTGATGCGCGCCTCGGCTCGGGTGGCGAAGCGGTGCCGGTGGACGAATTCGACCTTCAGAGTGCTGTTGAACGCTTCGGCGGCGGCGTTGTCCAGTGCGCAGCCGACCCGGCCCATCGACTGCACCACGCCCAGGGTGCGGCAGGCCGCCGCCGTGCGGGCCGCGGTGTACTCCGACCCGCGATCGGTGTGAAAGACCACCCCGTCCACGTCGCCGCCCCTGGTCGTGGTCGCCATCTGCAACGACGCCACCGCCAGGGCCGCATCGTGGTGCCCGCTCATGGCGTGGCCGAGCATCCGGCGCGAGAACAGGTCCTCGGTCGTGGCCAGATACAGCGGCCCCTCATCGGTGTCGATCTGCGTCACGTCCCCGCACCACAGCACGTCCGGCGCCACCGCGGTGAAGTTGCGGCGCACCAGGTCGGGCGCGGCCGGCCGACGTCCCGGCCGGGTCAGCGACCGCCGCCGCTTGAACGGCCGTCCGGCCAAGCCGAGCTCGGCCATCCGCGCGGCGACGGTGTTGACCGAGACCTTCCAGCCCGCCTCCCGCAACTCATCACAGACCCGCGGGCTGCCGTAGGTGCCTCCCGAGGCGGTGAACAGCCGCTTGATCTCCTCGTCCAGTCGGGCCCGCCGCTGCTCACGGGTAGTCGGTGCGCGGTTGATGTGCTTGTAGAACCACGACTGCGAGACCTCCAGTGCCCGGCAGGCGATCGTGTGCGGGATACCGTGCTCGGTCCTGCAGGACGCGATGAACTCCGCGACGATCACCGGTTCATCGAGTCCTTCACCCACAGGACCACTGATCGCTTGAGCACTTCACGCTCCATCTCAAGCTCAGCGCGTTCCTTCTCCCACTCGGCTTTCTGACGAGCGTGCTCGCCGGCCGTCTCGGCCCTGAGCCGGCGCAGTTCGGCCAGTTCGCGGCGTTCGGCATCGTCCAGCGCGCCGTCCCCGCTCCCGCTGCCGCGTCCGCGGTCGGCCTTCACCCAGTTGTGAAGCGTGTATGGGTTGATTCCCAGGTCCCGCGCGACCTGCGCGACGGGCTTGCCGGTCTCCTTGACGATCCGCACCGCTCCTTCACGGAACTCCGGATCGAACCGGCGTCTCTTGTCTCCCACGACCCAACCATCTCTCTGGTTCAGGTCTCCACGCTACG
>NZ_SMKT01000383.1 GCF_004348735.1 Actinomadura sp. KC06 | reverse complement strand
GGGAGTGTCAAGTTAACGGCTGATTTGGGGTTTGGGTGGTCAGTGGGTGGTTGGGGTGAGGCGGCCTTCGAAGGCGATCTGGAAGGCGTTCAGGGCGGGCTTCCAGCGCTGGACCCAGCGTTTCTGGCCCTTGCCGGTGGGGTCCAGTGACATCAGGGCCAGGTAGATGCACTTGAGCGCTGCGGTGTCGTTGGGGAAGTGGCCGCGGGCGCGGACCGCGCGGCGGATGCGGGCGTTCACGCTCTCGATGGCGTTGGTGGAGCAGATGACCCGGCGGATCTCGGGGTCGAAGGCCAGGAACGGGACGAACTCGGCCCAGGTGTCCTCCCACAGCTTCACGATCGCCGGATACTTGGCGCCCCAGATCTCGGCGAACTCCAGGAACCGTTCGGTGGCCGCCGACTCGGTCGGGGCGGTGTAGACAGGCCTGAGCGCCCGGGCGATCTTGTCCCAATCCTGCCGTCCGGCGTAGGAGAAGGAGTTGCGCAGCAGGTGAACCACGCACGTCTGCACGACCGCGCGGGGCCAGAGGGTCTCCACCGCCTCCGGCAGTCCCTTGAGGCCGTCGCAGACCAGCATCAGTACGTCTTCGACGCCTCGGTTCTTGATCTCGGTGAGCACGTGCAACCAGTATTTGGCCCCCTCACCGCCGTCCCCGGCCCACAGGCCGAGGATCTCGCGCTTGCCTTCGACGGTGGCGGCCATCACTACGTAGATCGGCCGGTTGGCGACCTGCCCGTCCCGGATCTTGACGTTGATCGCGTCGATGAACAACACCGGGTAGACGCGGTCCAGCGGCCGGTTCTGCCAGTCGGCCATCCCGTCCATCACCTTGTCGGTGATGGTGGAGATGGTCTGCTTGGACACGCTAGCGCCGTACACCTCGGCCAGGTGCGCGGAGATCTCCCCGTGAGTGAGACCCTTGGCCGACAGGGACAGCACCATCTCCTCCACACCCGACAGACGGCGCTGCCGTTTGCGGACGATCTGCGGCTCGAACGTGCCGGCGACATCGCGGGGCACCTTGACCTCGACCGGACCGACGTCGCTCAGCACAGTTTTGGCGCGGGTGCCGTTGCGCGAGTTCCCCGAGTTGTCCCCAGCGGCATCGTGCTTGTCATAGCCGAGGTGATCGGTGATCTCGCCCTCCAGAGCCGACTCCAGCACCCGCTTGGTCAACTGCTGCAGCAGTCCACCCTCACCGGTCAACTGCAGCCCCTCATTGCGGGCGCGGTCCACCAGCATCGCGATCAGCTGCTCGTCGGAGGCCGTCACCGGCTCCGGCCTCACGGCCTGGTCCTGGCCCTGTTCAACGGACTCGTCCACGGTCGCGGACGGCTCGGCGGTCTCGGTCATGTGGCGTCTCTTCCTTGATCGTTAGATCCGCCGTTATTTGTACAGTCCC
>NZ_SMKT01000382.1 GCF_004348735.1 Actinomadura sp. KC06 | reverse complement strand
CCGCCCCGCCACCGCCACCACCCAGATCACCATCCGGCCCGCCGCGCCCTACGAAGCCGCCTCCCTGCAACTGGCCCCCGGCGCGTACGTCCTGGTCCGTGTCACCACCACCCACACCCACGCCGGACAACCCGTCGACCAGACCACCTCGGTATGGCCCGACACCACCACCATCTACGCCACCAACCACCCCCTCACCTGACCACCAGCCGCACCCCGTCCCGGCCCAGCGCCGCACCCCGGTTCAGGAGGGCGCCGGGCAGCGGCTCCCACCCCGCCGACACCTGGGACGGAATTGCCGGGGGCGGGGGCAGCGCCGGCTGAACTCCCTTAACGGTCGCCCCTACGGGGTGGCCTACGGCCATTCGGCTGGCCCTGCCCCCGGTCAGCCGACAGGGGAGCCGCGGCCCTTCGCCCTGACCGCACGACGCCGCCCCTGCATCGCTTCTAGCCTCCGGGCGGGCAGGACATGCGGGTGTCACGCCCACCTTGATGGGCTACCGCCCGCCCGGAGACGCCTCACCCGAGCGTCACCCGGTCAGCATTCACCGCGCTCCACCCGCAGCAGTTGCCCCCGCCCCACCCCGAGCAGGTGAATTGCCACCATCAACCCCTCACACCCGTAGCTCAGATCCACCGACGCGGCATCGACCACCATCACCGCCGAGGCATCCGACTCACCCAGACCCGACCACCCCTCCCGCCCTTCGGTCACCTCCCGGTCCCGGATCTGCTCCACCCGCTTGTTCAGCGAATCCAACATCCCGCACACCTGCTCCAACGCCCGCGTCAACGTCTCCACCGCCAGACCCGCATCAGCCAGCGTCAGCCCGGCCGCGCCATCGGCCAGCATCAACTGCGCATCCTCGGCCCGCTCGAACAGCACATCCACCGCCCGCAGCACCGTGCGCGGGACGTCCGCCTGCTGCTGTGCCTCCTGCTCCGCCTGCTGCTGTGCCTGCTGCTGTGCCTGCTGCTGTGCCTGCTGCTGTGCCTGCTGCTGTGCCTGCTGCTGTGCCTGCTGCTGTGCCTGCTGCTGTGCCATCGTCATCTCACCCGCCGACCACGCACCCGGTCCGCCCGGCTCACCCTCGGGGCGCATCCGGGCTTTCAACCGGGCGTCCACCGCCTCAGCCGCCCGCATGTGATCGGGGCACGCAGCCAAGAACCGCGCCCGAAGATCGGTCGCATCGACGTAGTCCCACCCGCCGCCATCGGCGGGCAGGACCGTCACCGCAAGGCCCACGTCACCGGCCCCGGCGTGCACCCACAGCAGCGGAACCGGCAGCGGCAACGCCCGCACCTGCAACCGGAACAGCGGCACCACCCGCCAGCCCCTCACCCGCAGCGTGACCGCCAGCAGATCCAGATACCGGACCCTCACCGCCACGCCCCGCAGGCCGCGCCACGTCAACACCCCCCGCCC
>NZ_SMKT01000381.1 GCF_004348735.1 Actinomadura sp. KC06 | reverse complement strand
CCGGGCGGGGTGGCCGGGCCTGTCATCCGCGCGGCTGTGGCCCGCGGTGGGGGGCTCGCTGGCGCTGGCGGGGACCGCCGAGGCGGTGTTCCGCGCCGGCGGGTCGGGCGCGGTGCTGTCGCTGGCGATCGTGGTGGACGTGTGCGCGACGCTCCCGCTCGTCCTGGCCCGCGACCGGGTCACCGCCGCGGCCGTCGCGATCACCGTCGCGGCGCCGGCCGCGTGCGTCCTGCACCGCGGGGTCGCCGTCGCGGCCGTCGTCGCGCTCGTCACGGTCTGGTCCGTGCTGGTCCGCCGCCGGGTGCTGCGCCGCCGCGCCGACGCCGCGGCGCTGGACGCCTCCCGCCGCGCGTTCGAGAGCACGCTGCTGGAGTACACCGCGCGGGGCGAGCGCGCCCGCATCGCCCGCGAGCTGCACGACGTCGTCGCCCACCACATCTCGATGATCTCCGTCCAGGCGGAGACGGCGCGGCTGGCCGTCCCGGGCATGCCGGACGAGGGCGCCGAGCGGCTGCTGGCCATCGGCGACACCGCCCGGACCGCCCTCATCGAAATGCGGCGGCTGCTCGGCGTGCTGCGCGAGGACGCCGGCGCCGAGCCCACCCGCCGCCCCCAGCCCGGCCTGCAGCAGCTCCTGGACCTGATCGACGAGACCCGCGAGCCGGGCGCGGCGAGCGTCCGGCTGATCGTCCGGGGCGGCGTCGCCGTCCTGGACCCGGGGGTGGAGCTGGCGGCGTACCGGATCGTCCAGGAGGCCCTCACCAACGCGCGGCGGCACGCGCCCGGCGCCGCGGTGGACGTGGACGTCGACTACGCGCCCGGCGTGCTGCGCGTCAGCGTCCGCGACAACGGTCCGGGCCCGGGGCGCGGCGGCGTCGCGGGGCATGGCCTGCTCGGAATGCGCGAACGCGCCGCTGCGGTCGGCGGCGACCTGCGCACCGGCCCCGGCCCGGTGGGCGGGTTCCTGGTCGAGGCGACGCTCCCGACCGTGGCGGAGTCATGACGGTCCGTGTGGTGGTCGCCGACGACCAGGAGGTCGTCCGCGCCGGGTTCGGGGCGCTGCTCGGCACCCAGCCCGACCTGGCCGTCGTCGGCACCGCCGCCGACGGCGCCGCCGCGGTCCGCGCCTGCGCCGAGCACCGGCCCGACGTCGTGCTGATGGACGTGCGGATGCCCGTCATGGACGGCATCGAGGCCACCCGCCGCATCGCCGCCGGCCCGGACGCCCCGCGGATCCTGATGCTGACCACCTTCGACCTGGACGAGCACGTCTACGACGCCCTCGTCGCCGGGGCCAGCGGGTTCCTGCTCAAGGACGTCACCGCCGAGCGGCTGTTCGACGCCGTGCGGGTCGTCGCGGCGGGGGAGGCGCTGCTCGCGCCGGCCGTCACCCGCCGCCTGATCGGGGAGTTCGCCCGGCTCCGCCC
>NZ_SMKT01000038.1 GCF_004348735.1 Actinomadura sp. KC06 | reverse complement strand
GCCCCCGCCCCCGCCGCCTCGGCCGAACTCCGCACGCTCGCCCGCCTCATCGCACACCGCGACCGATGAGGCACGCCCTACACTGCAAGGCGTGCCGCCCCTAGAACCCGACGATCCACGACAACTCGGCGCCTACCGGCTCACCGCCCGGCTCGGGCAGGGCGGCCAGGGCGTGGTGTACCTCGGCCACGCCGGGGACGGCACCAGGGTCGCGGTGAAGGTGTTCCACGCGCAGCTCACCGCAGACTTCGGCACCCTCGACACGTTCGCGCGCGAGATGGACGCGGCCAAGCAGGTCGCGCGGTTCTGCACCGCGCAGGTCCTCGACTCCGGCACGGTCGGCGACCGGCGCTACATCGTCACCGAGTACGTCGACGGGCCGCCGCTCAGCCGCGTCGTCGCCGAGCAGGGCCCGCGCTCCGGCGCCGCGCTCGACCGGCTCGCCGTCGCGACCGCCACGGCGCTCGTCGCCCTGCACGACGCCGGCATCGTGCACCGCGACCTCAAACCGGACAACGTGCTGATCGGAGCGGACGGCCCGCGCGTCATCGACTTCGGCATCTCCCGCGCGCTGTCCGGCGCGCAGACGATGGTCAGCCGCGCGATCGGGACGCCCGCGTACATGGCGCCCGAGCAGCTCCAGCCCGGCGAGCTCGGGCCCGCGGTGGACGTGTTCGCGTGGGCGTCGACGATGGCGTTCGCCGCGACCGGGCGCCCGCCGTTCGGCAACGAGTCCATCCCGATCGTCTTCAACCGGATCGCGAACGGGGAACCGAACCTCGACGGCATCGAGGAGCCGTTGCGCGGCCTGCTCGCCGAATGCTTCACGAAGGACCCGGCGCGGCGTCCGGCCGCGCAGGACGTCCTCGACCGTCTCGTCCGGCGGGCGGGACGCGCCCAAGCCCGTCCCGCTGTCGCTCCGGTCATCCCAGCTCTCCCCTCGGAGGCGCTCCCGCCCGACCCCCTTCCGGCGGACGCGGTGACGGCACCGCACGGTCAAGGCCCGCCCGCTCCGCTGGGTCCGCCGCTGCCGGAGGGCACGCGGCCAGGCCAGCCAGGCCCGGCGGGTGCGCCGCTGCCGGGCGGCACGCAGCCAGGCCCGGCCGACCCGCGCGGCGGACGCCGCAAGGCCGTCATCGCCGGTGCGGGCGGCGCGGTCGCGGCGGCCGTCGCGCTCGTGTTCGCGGCGGCCTGGCTCGCGGACGGCGGTTCCCCGGACGACGGCGCCCGCGCCGACCCGCGCGGCTCGACCGGTGCGGCGACCTCCCCGTCCGCCAACGCGAGCCAGGCGGGTGGCCGGGGCACCGTTTCCCCGTCGAGTCCCGGCGCGTCGAACACGGCCACGTCGAAGCCGCCGTCCGCGCAGCCGTCGAAGCCGCGGCCGTCGGCGTCGCAGCCGAGGCGTCCGAAGCCCGTCCGGGTGGAACTCGGGCCCGGGCATTTCACCGCGTACTGCAAGAAGCTCGGCTGGGAGTGGGTCGAGTACCGGACGTCGCCGAGCACCGGCGCGTACTGCGTCAAGAACTCGGGCGCCACGATGAAGCTGTCGTCCGCCCAGCTCGACGCCGGATGCCAGTGGCGGTACGGCGACCCCCGCGCCCGCCACTACTTCAACGGCAAGTCGAACTGGTGCTACGCGCTGAAGCCCGCTTCCTGATCGATCACACGTTCGAGTAGAGTCTCGTGCCGTGCAGGCGAAACAGGCGGGCGTCCGCGACCATGTGCCGTTCCTGTGCCCGGCGGGGCACCGGCTCGAACCGGGCCGGGTCATCGTCGGCTGGTCGCCGTGCATCTGCCCGCCGTGCGACGAACGCGGCCGCGGCCTGCGCGGCCACCGCACGTACCTGTGCCTCGACTGCAAGGACGAGCACGTCACGACCAAGTGCTACCTGCCGCACCACGTCCCCGCCAAGGACGCCGCCTACCGCTGGCCCTGAGCCAGCGCGTCAGGCGCCGCGTTCCTGGGCGACCTGAGTGCGAACGGCCGGGACGACGTCCTCCGCGAAGCGCCTGATCTGAGCCTCCTGGTCGCCCTCCGCCCAGAGGATGAAGGTGTCCATTCCGGAACCCACGGCGAGGTCGGTGAGCTCGTCCGCCCACTGGGACGCGGGCCCGCGCAGGAAGCCCTCGGACGCGCCATCGGTGATCGTCCCGCTGATGTTGTAGAGCCTGCGGACGTCCGCCGGGTCGCGTCCGGCGGACGCGGCCGCCTCGTCGATCCGCGCGTGCATCTCCGGCAACCGCTCCGGGGTGGCCCAGGGCGAGGACGGGAGCCAGCCGTCGGCGGCACGTCCCGTCAGGGCAAGGCCGCGCGGGCCGCCCACGCCGAGCCACAGCTCCATGCGGTGCGCCGGGACGGGCCCCGCCTTGGCGCCCTTCAAACGGTAGTGGTCGCCGTCGAAGCGCAGGTTGCGCTCACCGCTCCACACTTTGCGAATGACCGTGACCGCCTCCTCCAGGGCGTTCGCGGCCTCCTTGGGGGTGCGGCGGGGGCCGCCGAACGCCTCGATCGCGTCCCAGAAGCCGCCCGCGCCGAGACCGAGCTCCGCGCGGCCGCCGCTGAGCACGTCCAGGCTCGCGGCGGCCTTCGCCAGTACCGCCGGGGGACGCAGCGGCAGGCTCGCCACGTCCGGGAAGACGCGGACGCGCTCGGTGACGGCCGCGATCGTGCTGAGGAGCGTCCACGTGTCGACGTATCGGCGCTGGTAGGGGTGGTCCTGCACGCCGATCAGGTCGAGGCCCGCGCGATCGGCGGCGCGCGCCGTGTCCAGGAGCGGGTCGTCGGCGTTCGGGACGAGGAAATAGCCGAATTCCAGTGGCCTGCCATAGTCGCTCATGTCGCCGAGAACCCCGGACCATGACGCCTTGTTCCCGCCTCGATCAGCGCCTGGTCAGCCCTTGATCTGCGTCCATGCCTGGGCCCAGCGGGAGTACTCGACGCAGGAGTCGCCGCGGTCGTCGCCGCAGTCCTTCGTCGGCGTCCGCCAGAACGCCAGGCGCTTGTAGAACGCCTGGTCGCCGACGCGGAACGTCGAGCAGAAGCCCTTCGCGGTGTACCGGCACGCCTTCGGATTGGCGGGCGCCTCGCCGAACCACTGCGCCACCTGGGCCTGCACCTTCGGCGCCGTGATCCAGTTCATCCACTTGTACATGCAGGTCGGGTGCTGCGCCTTCGAGGAGATCATCCAGGTGTCGGACCAGCCGGTCGCGCCCTCGACCGGGATCGTCGTCGCCACCGGCGCCTTCTCCGCCAGCGCCAGGTTCGCGGTGACCTGCCAGCCGATGCCCGCGTAGTTGTACCCGCTCGTGAACGAGTGGAGCTCGTCCAGGTAGGACACGAAGTACTGGTTGACGTTCGGCCGCTGCCGCTTGAGCAGGTCGACCGCGGCGGCGAACTGCTCCTCGTCCAGCGCGTAGACGTCGGTGATCTCCAGGTCGGGGCGGTGCGTCTTGAGGTAGAGCGCGGCGTCGGCGATGTAGATGGGCGAGTCGTAGGCGACGACGTGCCCGGCGGCCGGGGAGTCCTCGTCCCAGATGACGCTCCAGGACGTCGGGCGCTGCTGGAACTTGTCCGTGCGGTACATCAGGACGTTCGCGCCGTACCCGTGCGGGACGCCGTACATCTGCCCGTTGACGGAGTTGTACGGCTGGTTCTTCAGGTATCCGGCGATGTCGGCGTAGTTTCCGATCAGGCCGGTGTTGACGGGCGCGACCAGCCCGGCGTGGACGAGCCGCAGGCTCGCGTCGCCGGACGCCGACACGCCGTCGTACCGCCCGGTCTCCATGAGCGCGACCATCGCGTCCGACGTGTCGGCCACCTTCGTGGTGACCTTGCAGCCGGTGGCCTTCGTGAACGGGGTGACCCAGTCGACCTTCTTGTCGTTCGAGCCGTTCTCGGCGTAGCCCGTCCAGACGACCATGTCGAGCCGGCCCTCCGGGGTGCCGAGCTGCTGCGCCATCGGGATGTCGGGCGGCGCGGCGGAGGCGCCTGAGTCACCGCTGCACGCGCCGGTGGACGCCACGACCGCGGCCAGGGCGGCCACGGCGAGCAGGATCTTCGTCGCGTGCGGAGTACGAGCCATCACGCTGAGGCATCGTAGGGGGATTTCGGGCCGTTGGTGTGTACAAAACGTGATGATCTGGAAACTGTCGACACACGGCGGCGCGCGGTTCTAGGCTCTCCTCCGTCCCGCGCCCGCTCTCCGTCGCCCCGCGCCAGCCGTCCGTCACCGTTCTCCGCCGTCGTTCCCCGCACAGTTTCCGTCACCGTCGTCCGTCCGAGTGAAGGTTCAGCCGAAGTGCCAAATCGAGGCCGCACCGTGGACTCAGCCGCCGGCGAGCGGCGCGTCCTCAAGGCCGCGCGATTCCGCTCCATCCGCTTCAAGGTCGTCCTGATGGTGACCGTGTCGGTGGTCTCGCTCGGCGGGCTGTGGGCGTTCGCCGCGAGCATCGCGCTCGGCGAGGGCCTCAACCTCCGGCACGTCGAGACCGTCCAGGACCACTACGGGTACCCGTCCGGCGCGCTCGGCAGCGCGCTGCAGGCCGAGCGGCGGCTGTCGATGGTCTACCTCGGCGGCCGGGCGGACGCCGACCGTGCGTCGATGGAGTCGGGCCGGCTGGTCACCGACCGGCAGGCCGGCCTGTTCCGCCGGCTCGTGGCCGACCAGGGCGCCCGCGACGCCGCGTCCGCCGACACCCGCCGCCTCGCCGACAAGATCCTCCGCGAGCTGGACGGGCTGGACGCGCGCCGCCGCGCCATCGACGCCGGCCGGACCGACCGGGGACGCGCCTTCGCCGACTACACGACCCTCCTCGGCGACGTCGGCTCGCTCCAGGGCTCGCTCGCCACCCTCGACAACTCCGAGATCGCCAGGGACGCCCGCAACGAGACGGCGCTGACCCGCGCCCGCGAGATCCTCGCGCAGGAGGACGCCCTCCTCGCCGGCGCGCTCGCCGCCGGGCGCGTCACACCGGCCGAGCACGCCCAGTTCATCAAGCTCGTCGGGACGCAGCGCGCCCTCTACGGGTTCGCCGCGTCCGAGCTGCGGGCCGCCGACCAGGCCTATTACAAGCGCGTCGTCTCGATGCCCGAGTACGGCCGGCTCCGCACGCTGGAGGACCGCTTCGTCACGTCCCCGCGGCTGATCAACGCCGCGGGCGGCACCGGCGTGCTGTGGAAGACCACCGCCGACTCGAACCTGACCCGGCTGCGCGGCCTCGAACTGGCCGTGTCGGCGGGCGCGGAGAAGCGCGCCGAGCCGATCTCCGGTGCCATCATCACCCGCGTCGTCCTCGCGGGCGCGCTCGGGCTGGTCGCCGTCGCGGCCTCGCTCGTCCTCGCGGTGTGGGTCGCCCGGTCCATCGTCCGCGAGCTGGCCGGGCTGCGCCGCGCGGCGCTCGACCTCGCCGACGTCCGGCTGCCCGGCGTGGTCCGGCGGCTGCGGCGCGGCGACGAGGTCGACGTCGCCGCCGAGGCCCCGCCGCTCGGGTTCGGCACCCGCGAGATCGACCAGGTCGGCGAGGCGTTCAACGCCGCCAGGCGGACGGCGATCCAGAGCGCCGTCGAGGAGGCCACGCTCCGCCGCAACGTCAGCGACGTGTTCGTCAACCTCGCCCGCCGCAGCCAGACGCTGCTGCACCGCCAGCTCAAGCTGCTGGACGCGATGGAGCGCCGCATCGAGACGCCCGACGACCTGGAGGACCTGTTCCGCGTCGACCATCTCGCCACCCGCATGCGCCGGCACGCCGAGGGCCTGATCATCCTGTCCGGGCAGGCACCGGGCCGCGGCTGGCGCAGCCCCGTCGCGATCGTGGACGTCGCCCGCGCCGCCGCGTCCGAGGTCGAGGACTACACCCGCGTCAACGTCGCGCCGATGAGCCGCGCCGCGATCGTCGGCCCGGCCGTCGCCGACGTCATCCACCTGCTCGCCGAGCTGATCGAGAACGCCACCGTGTTCTCGCCGCCGCACACGACCGTCCAGGTGCAGGGGCAGCCCGTCGCGCACGGCTACACGCTGGAGGTCGAGGACCGCGGCCTCAGCATGGACGCGGCCGGCCTCGCCGCCGCCAACGAGCGGCTCGCCAACGCCGCCGACTTCGACCTGTCCGACAGCGCGCAGCTCGGCCTGTTCGTCGTCGGGCGGCTCGCGCGGCGGCACCGCATCAGGGTCACGCTGCGGACGTCCCCGTACGGCGGGATGACCGCGATCGTCCTGCTGCCCGAGGACCTCGTCGTCCGGGACGGCGCCGACGCCGAGCGGGGCGGCGCGCCCGCGCTCACCACCGGTCGCGGGGAGGACGCGCTCGTCTCCGCCGGGACGGCTCTCGGCGGGCAGCCGGCGTTCGACCAGGGCGGATCCGTCCTGCAGCTCCCGCCCGGACGGCACCAGGCCCCACCGGACGTCAGCGACCCGCTCGGTGATTCGCTGGGCGACCCGCTGCAAAGCGATCCGCTCGGTGCGTCGGCGGCTTCCGACTCCGATGCCAAGACCGGGCCCCTTCCTGTGTTCGAGGAGCCGATGCAGGGACCGCCGCTCGCGCGGCGGACGTCGGCGCCGTCGGCCTGGGGCGAACCGCCGTCCGCCGCGGCGGCGGAGCCTGAGCCGGAGCCTGAGCCGGCGCCTGAGCCTGAGTCGGCGCCTTGGTGGGAGCGGCCGCCCAGCATCCCGCGTTCGCCGCGCGAGGTCCGGCGCCGTCCCGCCGGGGGAGGCGGCGCCGAACGGCCGCCGCTGCCGAAACGCGTCCGGCAGGAGAACATGGCCGCCCAGCTGCGCGAGACGCCCCTCGCCGCGTCCGTCCCCCTCTCCGCGCCCGTGCCGGACGCCGAGCCCGACTCCGGCGCCGGTCCGGGAACCGAGCGGACGCGCCCCCGCCGGACGCCCGAGGAACTGCGGTCGATGATGTCGTCCATCCAGCAGGGCACCAGGCGCGGCCGCGCCGAGATCCTGGACAACGAGGACACGTGACGGACCATGACCGGTCCTGGCGCCGAATGGCTCGATGAGGAGGCGGGGCCGATCGTCCGGTCCTACGCCCTGACGCGCGGCCGGGCCAGGCCCGCGACCGCGGAGCCCTTCGACATGATCACGATCATCTCGACGGCGGCGCGGCCCAGGTCGGGCTCGCCCGGCATCGGGCCCGAGCATCTCGACATCCTGGAGATGTGCCTGCAGCCGCAGCCGGTCGCCGAGATCGCCGCCCGGATGGGGCTGCCCCTCGTCGTCGTGCGCGTCCTGCTCGGGGATCTGCTGCACCACCGGCTCATCACCGCCACCCGCCCCCCACCGGAGAGCGCGCTCTCCAAGGAACGCCTGTTGAAGGAGGTGCTCGATGGCCTCCAAGCGCTCTGACGGCGCAGGATCGGTCGTCCAGGCCGCGGCGGCCTCGCCCTCGGCCTCGTCCCCGGCCTCGTCCCCGGACTCGTCCTCGGCCGAGTCGGCTCCGGTTCCGGCGGCGTCGGCCCCGGCTCCGGTCGCGGTGAAGCTCCTCGTCGCCGGGGGGTTCGGCGTCGGCAAGACGACGCTGGTCGGCGCCGTCAGCGAGATCCGTCCCCTGCAGACCGAGGAGCTGCTCACCGACCGGGGCGTCCACGTCGACGACACCGGCGGCGTCGAGCGGAAGACCACCACCACGGTCGCGATGGACTTCGGCCGCATCACGATCCGCGCCGGGCTCGTCCTGTACCTGTTCGGCACGCCGGGCCAGGACCGCTTCTGGTTCATGTGGGACGAGCTGTCGTACGGCGCGCTCGGCGCCGTCGTCCTCGCCGACACGCGCCGCCTCACCGACTCCTTCGCCGCCGTCGACTACTTCGAGAACCGCGGCCTCCCGTTCGTCGTCGCCGTGAACCGCTTCGAGGACGGCTACGACTACACCGCCGACGAGATCCGGGAGGCGCTCGACCTCGGGGAGGGGCCGCCGGTCGTCCTCTGCGACGCGCGCGACCGCGCGTCCGGGAAAGAGGTCCTGACCACGCTGATGAAGCACATCCTGGCCGTCCACCGGGCGCGGCGCCGGTCGAGCGCGCCCGCCCTCTAGGCGCACCCGCCCTGGAGGCGGCCGCGGGCGCGCGGCCCGCCGGTACGCTGCCGGGCCATGCACGAGCACGCCACGTCCATGTCACGCCTGCCGGTGTCCCGCGTCCGGACGGTCATCGACGCCTGGGCCGACCGCACCGCCGAGCTGTCCGCGATCCCGGACGTCGAGCAGGTCTTCGTCTTCGAGAACCGCGGCGTCGAGATCGGCGTGACCCTGCACCATCCGCACGGGCAGATCTACGCCTACCCGTTCGTCACGCCCCGCACCGGGCGGATGCTCGCGCAGGCCGCCGCCCGTCCCGGCCTGTTCGGCGACGTGCTGAAGGCCGAGCGGGCGGGCGCCCGCGTCGTCCTGTCCGGCGAGCACTGGACGGCGTACGTCCCCGCCGCCGCCCGATGGCCGGTCGAGGTGCACCTGATGCCGCACCGCCACGTCCCCGACCTGACCGCCCTCGGTTCCGCCGAACGCGACGAGCTGGCCGTCCTGTACCGCGACCTCCTCCGCCGCTGCGACGCCCTCTACGACGCGCCGCTCCCGTATGTGGCGGGCTGGCACCAGGCGCCGGTGGGCGAGGGACGCGACCTCGTCCGCCTGCACCTCGAGCTGTTCTCCGTCCGCCGCGCGCCCGGCAAGATCAAGTATCTGGCGGGCTCGGAGTCGGGCATGGCCGCCTGGATCAACGACGTCCCGCCCGAGGACGCCGCCGCCCGCCTCCGCGCCGTCCGTCCCTGCTGAGCGTCACTGGCGGCTGATCGTCCGGCTGACCCCGGCCGCGATCGTCGTCGCGAGCACCCAGCCGCCGATGACCAGCCCGTAGGCGAGCCACTGGTACCCGCCGGACGGCTTGAACGCCTTCTCCTGGCCGAAGTCGATGATGGGCAGCAGCAGGTCGAGCGTGTAGAACAGCGCGTTGAACGGCGGATGCTCCCCGGCCTTCAGCGGCTCGGGCGGACGCGACCCGAACGCCGCGGCGCCGGCGGCCAGCAGCCCGCCCAGCCAGGCCGCCGCCCACACCGGACGGAACCCGTACCCGACCGTCACGTCCTGCAGGTATCCCCAGAGCCGCGCGTACCAGGGACGCGTCCGGCGGAGCCTGCGCTGCTTGGCGAGCTGCACGTTCCGCGCCGCCCGGTCGTCCCCGGCCTGCCGGTACGCGGCGGCGAGCTGCTCGTAGGCGTGCGGTACGTACCCCTCCGCGTCCTGCTCCAGCATCGCGATGCGCACCTTCGCCGGGAGGCGCGGGGCGAGCGCGCCGTACGTCAGCCCGTCCAGCCACACCGTGCCGCGCAGCGCGCCCGGCGGGACGAACAGCAGCCCGAAGGTCCCGCGGAGCAGGTTGGCCTCGCCGTCGATCCCGCCCTCCCGCAGCCACACCTCGCCGATCGTGGCGCTGGTCGCGCGCAGCGACGACAGCCGGGCCTGCGTGAAGACGAGCAGCCCCGGGATCGTCGCGCCGCGCAGGTTGACCTCGCCGTCGAACCGGGCCGACGCGGCGATCACGTCCGTTCCGACGGTGAGGTTGTCGGCGCACAGCGACAGCCCGCCGGGGTTGGCGATCGCGGCGCCGACCAGCTTCACCCGGCCGGACACCGTCGCCCCGTCCAGCCGGACCTCCCCGTGCACGACCAGATCGTCGCCCACGAGGTCGCGTTCGATGGCGGAATGGCTGAGCTGCAGGACCTCCCCGCCCGACGCGTCCGCCCGCCCGAGGCGCGCCCGCTCGATGAAGAGGGCGTCGGACAGCCGCGCGCCGAGGAGCCGGACCTCTCCCGGGATCCGGCAGTCGGTGAGGCGCAGCACCTCCTCCACCTGCAGCGCGCCCCCGCCCAGGCCCGGCAGGTAGGACGAGGACAGATTCAGCCTCCGCAGGCGCGCCCCGAAGAGCATGGGCGGCTCCTCGAAGTGGCACACGGTCAGCCGCACCGGATGTTCGATCGTCGCGTGGTTCACCCTGAGCACGCCGACGATGCGCGCGCCGGTCAGCCGCAGGGCCGCGACGTCGCCGTCCACCGGCGGTCTCAGCAGCAGTTTGCGCAGCACCTTGGCGCGTACGGTGCGGCCGGGGCCCCAGGCGGCTCCGTTCTCCGGGTCGTCGTCCATGCCGTCCCGGAGGTCGACCGATGTCCCGGTGGGGAACGCCCGCCAGACGCGCCGCTCGACGGGCGTGAGATCAACCGGTTCCACGACGAACGAACCTAGCCCAACCCGATGATTCCCGGCGGCTCGCCGGATAGGCATTGTTTCGCCACTTCGTGGAACGATCTGAGGCCGGTGCCCTACCCTCCCTCGCATGCCGGAAAGCGTGCAGGCGGCCCCGCTGGCGGACGGGTCGTTCGACGGCGTCGCCGCCACCGCGCAAGGGCCGCCGCTGGTGTTCACGTCCCGGACGGACCACGGCGCGAACACCGGCCAGGCCTGGGACCTCGCGGCGCGCGCGGTCCTCGGCCCGCCGATCCCCGACTTCCCCGCCGAACGCGCCGAGTGGACGTTCGGCCTCCCCACCGGATCGCCGACCGTGGCCTGGACGCACCGCGACCGCGTCCACGTCCAGGACGTCCGCACGGGCCGCGAGCTCGTCCTGGACGGCCAGCCCGACCTGCTCGCCCTGGCCGTCCACGGCGGCCGCGGCGCCGTCGTCGCGATCTTCGGTCCCGCCAACGACGCGGAGGTCGTCGTCTGGGACGCGCTGACCGGCGATCGCCTGGCCGAGTTCGCGCTGTGGCTCGGCCATCGCACGGCCATCGACCGGACCGCGCTGCACGCCACTCCGGCGACCGGCCCGCTCATCGCCCTGACCGGCGGCACTTCGGACGCCGTCGTCGTGGACGTCGAACGCGGCGAGGACGTCACGGCCGTCCCGTCCACCCGCGCGGTGCTGACGCCGTCGCCGCACGGCCTGGTCCTGGTCCAGCCGGTGGAGTGCGCCCTGCACGTCCGGGGCCTGGACGGCGACAGGCTCGCCGTCCTCACGGCCCCCGCCCCGTGCGACCGGGTGGCGTCGTCGGGCAACGTCGGCTCCGGCCGCCTGCTGGTCGCCGCCGGACTTGAGGGCGACCCCTGCACCGTCCTGGCCTGGGACGCGGCGTTGACCGGAAACGGGACTCCCTTCGCCCCGTCCCTCTGCGTCAAGGTCCCGGCCCCTGTCAACGACCTGGCCCTCGCCCCGGACGGCACGCTCCTGACCGCCACCGACGAGGGCCTCTACGCGACCCGCCTGCGCCCCTAGTCGGCGAGCAGGCCCTCGATGGCGCGGACGACGTGGTCCGCATACGGGTGAAGCCGGTCCAGGAGGTCGTCCCACTGATCGTCGCGATCACCGAGGTAGATCCGTCATCACCAGCCATTCGTTCAAGGTCCGTGCGCGATGAGTGCGGCACGGATGTACGACGGAACACGATGTGGAAAGCGCTTTCCAAGGTACCGTGAGAAGCGTCGCACGGCGCGGTGAGGAGGGCCTTCGCCAGGCTCCGCCGCGCAGGTCGGCGGCGAGGGGGCGAGGGCCTGGGCCGCCCCCGGAAAGGCAGGCGGCATGGCGCAGGGGCCCGGGGCCGGCGGACGGGCGTACGGGACCCTGCAGGACGTGGCGCGGGAGGCCGGCGTCTCGCTCGCCACCGCCTCGCGCGTCCTCAACGGGACGTCGCAGGTCCGCGCCGACCTCCGGGAGCGCGTGCTCGCCGCCGCGGCCGACCTGAGCTACACCCCGAACGCGCACGCGCAGGCGCTCGCGAGCTCGTCCAGCAAGTCCGTCGGGGTGGTCTGCCACGACGTCAGCGACCCGTACTTCGCCGCCATCGCCCACGGCGTGATGCGCACCGCCGCCGAACACGGCATGCTCGTGATGCTCGCCAGCACCTTCCACGACCCGGCCCGCGAGGTCGCCTACGTCGCGATGCTCCGCGCCCAGCGGGCCCGCGCGATCCTGCTCATCGGCTCCGGCTTCGAGGACCGCGACTGGGAACGCTCGATGGCCGCCGAGCTGGACCCGTACCAGCGCACGGGCGGCCGCGTCGCCGTCCTCAGCCGGCACCGCGGCCTCAAGGCCGACGCCGTCCTGCCGCAGAACCGGGAGGGCGCCGCCGCCCTCGCCCGCGCCCTGCTCGACCTCGGCCACCGCCGCTTCGGCGTGCTGACCGGCCCGCGCGCGCTCACCACCGTCACCGACCGGCTGGGCGGCTTCACCGGCTCGCTGACCGGCGCGGGCGGACGCGCCGGGCCCGAGCACATCGTCGAGGCGGCCTTCACCCGCGACGGCGGCTACGCGGCCGCGGTCGAGCTGCTCCGCCGCGCGGACCGTCCGACCTGCGTGTTCGCCGTCAGCGACATGATGGCGATCGGCGCGCTCGCCGCGTTCCGCGACAACGGCGTGTCCGTGCCCGGCGACATCTCGCTCGCCGGTTTCGACGACATCCCGATCGTCCGCGACCTGACCCCCGCCCTCACCACCGTCGCGCTGCCGATGGACGCGATGGGCGAACGCGTCATGGGCCTGGCGCTCCGCGAGCCCGCGTCCCGCCGCAGCCGCGTCGAGCGCGTCTCCGGCGAGGTCGTCCTGCGCGCCAGCACCGCTCCGCCCTCCGGGCGGTGAAGCAGAGAACCCGCCCGGAGAATCCGGACGGGTCCTGATCTATCGGCCGGGAGGCCGTCAACGCGTGGCGTCCTCGTTCGCCTCCGACTCCGCGGGACGCTCGGACTCCGCGTCCTCCGGCAGTGGCTCGGGCCACTCGACGACCTTGGTGCGACGAGGGTTCGCCAAGGGATTGCTCATCGTTACCGCTGTCCTCCTCTTCGGGCGGCCGAAACAAGGGAAATGTTCCCGATGACCGGCCCGGTTCCGCAAAATGGTCTAGACCGCGGGCTTCACCAGGCCCGCGGTACATCTCTCAACGGCGCCGCCCGATCACCCATTCCCGTCCGAAAACCCGCTCGCGGACCGTCGCACGTCCCTGACACCCTCTTCCCATGGACGTCGCCGACCTGATCCGCCTCCAGAACGAGGGCACCCGCCTGAAGTTCCTGCTCTTCTGGGGCCACAGCACCCCCGGCCCCGGCTACCTCAGCCAGTGGTGGCCGTCCCCCTTCACCGTGGACGGCACCGTCTACGCCACCGCCGAGCACTACATGATGGCCGAAAAGGCGCGCTTGTTCGGGGACGAGAAATCGGCGGACGCCATCGTCGCCGCGTCCCATCCCCGCCGCGCGAAAGACCTCGGCCGCCGCGTCCGCGACTTCGACGAGCAAACCTGGGCGGACAACCGCGTCGCCATTGTCTCCAAAGGCAATGAAGCCAAGTTCGCCCAGAACAAAGAACTCCTCGACTATCTCCTCGGCACCCGCGACCGCATCCTCGTAGAAGCCAGCCCCCTGGACCGCGTCTGGGGCATAGGCATGAGCGCCGACGACCCAAACGCCGAACACCCCTCAGCCTGGAAGGGCCAGAATCTCCTAGGCTTCGCCCTCATGACCGCCCGCGCCGTCCTCACCTCCTGATCACTCCCAAGGAACCGGCTCGGCCGTCCGGCGTCAGCGGGCGGCGGATAGCGCTGGTCAGCGGCCTGGCGGCGGAGGCCGGCCTGGACTACCGGCTCGACCGGGCCAGGCCGGTGAACACCCGGGCGCCCAGCCCAGCGGGACGTTCGCCCGGCTGCTGGACGAAGCGACCACGGCTCCCCGAGCCTCCTGAGCGCAACGCCCCGGCGTGGCAAGCCGGGGCGCTGCGGTCACGGGGTCACTTGGACGGAGCGGGCCCGACGAACATCAGGACCTGGTTCTTCGCCCACGGGGTGGCGTCGTGGACGTACCAGGTGGGCGGCACCTGCTCAGGGCGCAGGTCCCGGCTCTCGTTTCCGTACATGGCGCGGTATTCGGGCACGGTGACGTTCCGCTTCTTCAAGGCGTCCAGCACTGCGCCCACGCGGTGGTTCCGGAACGTCATCCCGTGCATCACCTCGCCCGGCGCCGTCACGGGCGCGGCGCTGTTGTACTGCTCGCCCGGACGCGCCGCCCGCGCGAAGACGATCTCAGCGCTGCCCTTGTAGTCGGTGCGGATCCGCACGCCGACCGGGCACTGGTCGCCCCCGCCGCCGGTCTCGCACTCGCCCTTGGCGGTGATGGCCGTGACGTCGTCGTCGCGGGTGCCTTCGCTCGTGCCCAGCATCACCAGGGTGCCGACGAGGGAGGGCGAGCCCGGCACCAGCGACAGCCTGACGTCGAGACCGCGGGCCTCGAACTCGGCGCGGTACCGCTCCGGGTCGGCCAGGGGGTCGCGGACCCGGACGTCGATGTGGTCGCCCCGGTCCGTGAAGGCCAGGGCCGCGGCCAGCCTGACCTTTGGGCTGACCTGAGTGCTGACCGGGGGGCCCGGCGTCCCCGGTTCGTCCCGCGCGACCAGGACCGTGACGGCCGCGGCCGCCGCGGCGGCGGTCGCCAGCGGCAGGCCGACGGTCACGAGCACCGGGCGCCGCCTGCGCGGCCCGGCGGCGGGCCCGGGGACGGGATCGGGGCCGGGGACGGTGGCCGTGATGCGGTCGGCCAGTCCGGCGGCCGTCTCCTCGGACAGCAGCAGCCCGGCCCGCTCGTCGGTGACGGGGGCGAGCCTGCCGATCAGGGTGTCGACGTCGCGGTTCATGCGCGTTCTCCGTTCGGGACGGCGGTGGGCAGAGGACGGGCGCCCGCTTCGGCGCGCTCCAGCGCGCGGGCGAACCGGCGGCGGGCGCGGTGCAGGCGGATCCGCACGGCGTTGCGGGAGCAGCCGAGGACGGTGGCGATCTCGCCGTGGTCCAAGCCCTCCCAGCCGACGAGGGAGAGCAGCTCCCGGTCGGGCTCCGGCAGGCTCCGGAACGCGGCGGCGACGTCCGCCAGGTCGCCTGTGACTCCCTCGGGGGCGGCCACTACGGCGAGGTCCGTGCGGAGCCGTGAGCCGAGGTCGGCGGCCAGCGCGGACCGGCGGCGCTCACCGCGGTGGTGGTTCGCCAGGATCCGGCGGGCCACCCCGTACAGCCAGAGCCGCGCCTGCGCGCCGGACGGGACGTCGTCCAGCCGCCGCCAGGCCGTCAGGAACGTCTCCGCCAGGACGTCGGCCGCGTCCTGCGGGTCGGCGGTGCGGCGCAGCGCGTAGCCGAGGATCCGGGCGCGGTTCGCCGCGTAGATCTCCTCGAATCGCCGCCGCCGCTCGTCGGGCGGATGGGAGTCCTCCAAGGGGGATGGCAATGCCCCTCCTCTCGGCGCACGCCCCTGGGCGCACTGAATTGACCGGACACACGCCACATGTCCGGACGCCGTCCAGCATTTCGCGCCCGCTCTGATCAACTCGCGGGGGCGATGCGGCCGTAGCATGGGCCGGGGTTCGCGGTCTGGGTTCGGAGGATGTGCATGCGGCGGCGGCAGGGTCCCGTCTTTCCCGGGTACCTGATGATTCTGCTGGTGGCGTTGCTGGGCCTGGCATTGCAGGTGTCGCCACAAACCACGCATGTAGTGCAACAGTGGGCGCTCCCGGTCATCGTGCTGTGCATGCTGCTGATCCCGCTCGTCCTGGCGTGGGAGAAAGGGCAGGAACGGCGGAACCTGGCGCGGCCGGTGTGGAAGGGCGACCGGTCGCCCTATCCCGGGCTGGACGCGTTCACCGAGGACGACGACGCGGTCTTCTTCGGACGCGACGGCGAGATCCAGGAGCTGATGGAGCGGCTGCGCGGCGAGCGGCGGTCGATCGCGGTCACCGGGCCGTCCGGGGTGGGGAAGTCGTCGCTGCTGCACGCCGGGCTCCTGCCGAGAATGGCGCAGCAGCGGCGGTGGGTCATCGTGCCGTCGATGACGCCCGAGGACGACCCGTTCCGGTCGCTGTCCTACAGCCTCGCCGACGCACGGGGCGCGGACGCCGCGGACGCGGAGCGCGTCGCGGCGGACCTGCGGCGGGACGGCCCGGACGCGCTCGGCCGGAGCCTCGACACGCTCCGCGAAGGGCGGCGCAATCGCGCGGTGCTGGTCGTCGTCGACCAGGCCGAGGAACTCCTGACGCTGAGCGGCGACGACGACCGCGACGCGTTCCTTGGCATGCTCAAGGACGCGATCGACGCCGACTCCAAGCTGTGGGTCGTGTTCGTGTTCCGCGCGGAGTTCCTGACCGCCTTCCTGAGCGGCGGGCACGCCGGCCTGTTCCGGCATCCGTTCACGGTCACGGCGCTCGACCGCGCCGCGCTGCGGACGGTGATCCGGGAGCCGGCGGAGCGGGTCGGCATCACGTTCGAGCCGCCGGAGCTGGTCGCGCAGATGGCCGACGACACCGGCGACGGGACGGCGCTGCCGCTGCTGGCCTACCTGCTGCACGAGCTGTACCTGCACGTCGGCCGGAACAGCACGATCACCACCGAGGACTACCGGAGGACCGGCGGCGTCGACGGGGCCCTGACGCGGCGCGCCGACCGGCTGATGGCGGAGCTGGAGGCGATGGAGCCGGCGCCGCCCGTCCTGCAGACGCTGCTCAAGTTCGTCAAGTTCACCGACGGGCGGCCCACGCGGCGGCGGGTGCCGGGCGGTGAGCTGGACGAGCAGGGGCGCCTGGTCGTGGACGCGTTCGTCCGCGAGCGGCTGTGCACCAGCGGCCGGGACGGCGAGGACGCGGTGTTCGAGGTGTCGCACGAGGCGCTGTTCTCGGCGTGGGCTCCGCTGCGGCAGACGATCGCGCTGCACGCCGAGGTGCTGCGCCGCATCGCCGACCTGGAGCAGTGGGCCGCGGAGTGGGACCGCTACGGCCGTCAGGAGGCGTACCTGCTGCGCGGCGACCGGCTGGCCGGGGCCCGCAAGTGGATCGCCGAGGCGGACGGCCTGGCGGCCGTCGAGCCGCTCGCCGCCGAGTTCGTCGAGATCTCGCACCGGTCGGACGGGGTCGCGATGCGGCGGCTCGCCGACTCGATCGCCCGGCAGGCGCTCACCGCCTTCCAGACCGATCCGGAGCACAGCCTGCTGCTGGCCCTGGCCGCGCACGAGGAGTGCGCGCCGACCCCGCTGGCGCGGCGGGCGCTGTCGGCCGGGTTCGCGGTCTCCCGGATGCGCGGCGTCCTGCGCGGCCACGACGACAGGGTCTGGTCGGCGGCCTGGTCGCCCGACGGTTCGCTGCTGGCGACCGCGTCGTCGGACCGCACCGTCCGGGTCTGGGACGCCGCGTCCGGCGCGGAGGTCGCCGTCCTGCGGGGCCATGAGGGCACGGTCGCGTCGGCGGTCTGGTCGCCGGACGGCGCGCGGCTGGCGTCGGCGTCCTATGACGGCACGGCGCGGATCTGGGACGTCGCGTCCCGCACCCGCGTGGCCGTGCTGCGCGGGCACGCCGACATGGTGTGGTCGGTGGCCTGGTCGCCGGACGGCTCCCGCGTCGCGTCCGCCTCCCGCGACGGCGACATCAGGATCTGGGACGCGGCGGACGGGACCACCGTGTCGACGCTGAGCGGCCACGAGGGATGGGTCAGGGACGCGGCATGGTCGCCCGACGGCACCCGGCTCGCCAGCGCCTCCGACGACCGGACGATCCGGATCTGGGACGCCGCGGCCGGGGACGAGCTGGCGGTCTGGCGCGGGCACGAGGACACCGTCCGGATGGTCGCCTGGTCGCCGGACGGCGACCGCGTGGCGAGCTGCTCCTACGACCGGACGGCCCGCGTGTGGGACGCCGCGGCGGGCACGTCCGACACGACGCTGCGCGGGCACGCCGACCTCGTGTGGTCCATCGCCTGGTCGCCGGACGGCGATCGCCTGGTCACCGCGTCCCACGACCGGACGATCCGGCTCTGGTCGAGCCGGGACTGCGTCGAGCTGGCGGTGCTCCGCGGGCACGGCGAGAACGTCCGCGGGGTGGCGTTCGCGCCGGACGGCACCCGGCTGGCCAGCGCCGCCGACGACCGGACCGTCCGCTTCTGGGACACCGACCGCGCCGCCGAGATCACCGTGCTGCGCGGCCACGCCGCCGCGGTCGCCGCGGTCGGCTGGTCCACCGGCGACCGGCTCGCCTCCGCCTCCTACGACGGCACGGCGCGGATCTGGGTCGACGGCGGGTCGCTGGTGCTGCGCGGGCACACCGACGAGGTCTGGGACGTGGCCTGGTCGCCGGACGGGGAGCGGGTGGCCACCGCGTCCCGCGACCGCACCGCGCGGATCTGGCGCGCCGCGGACGGCGCCGAGGAGGCCGTGCTGGACGATCACGGCGACTGGGTGCGGGCCGTCGCGTGGTCGCCCGGCGGCGACCGGCTCGCGACCGCGTCCGACGACCGCACGGTCCGGATCCACGAGTGGCCCGGCGGCGCCGAGCCGCTCGTCCTGCGCGGGCACGAGGACACCGTGCGCGCCGTCGCCTGGTCGCCGGACGGGGAACGGGTCGCCGCCGCGTCCCACGACGGGACGGTCCGGATCTGGGAGAGCCGCACGGGGCTGCAGGTCATGCTGCTGACCGTGCCGCAGAGCGCGGTGCGGGCGATGGCGTGGTCGCCGGACGGCGGGCACATCGCGGCCCTGTCCAGGGACCGGGACGTGCAGATCTGGGACGTCGCGCAGGGAGTCGAGACGGCGCTGCTGACCGGGCACGAGGGCTGGGTGTGGTCGATGGCGTGGTCGCCGGACGGACGCACCCTGGCGACGGCGTCCACGGACCGGACCGTGCGCCTCTGGGACCCCTCGGCCGGGCGGGAGCTGTGCGTCGCGGCCGTCCACGCCGACGAGGTGTGGGACGTCGCCTGGTCGCCGGACGGGACGCGGATCGCGACCGCGTCGTCCGACCGGACGGTGCGGGTGTGGGAGGCCGTGACGGACGGTGAGGCGCTCGTCGCGCGGGCGCGCAGCCGCGTGTTCCGGCGGCTCACGCAGGACGAGCGCCACACCCTGATGATCCCCGCCCCCCGGACCGCGCCGGAGGGCGATCGCTCACTGACGTGAGCTGTCCTTCAGCGGCCTGAGCGGGCGTACAGGCGGAACGCGGAGGTGCCGAGCCCGGCGGGTTCGGGGACGCCCGCCGGCGCCTCCCGCTCGTCGTAGCGGTCGCATTCCCGGTGCCATTTGAGGATCCCGGCCATCCAGTCGCGCAGTTCGCCGAGGTAGGCGTCGAGCGCGGCGCGGGCGGTATCGTCGAGGTCCATTTCGTCGGCCAGGGCCGGGAGTTCGTGCTCGGCGAGGTATTCGAACTGGCGGCGGCGGGAGCCGATGAGGTCGTTCACGATGGGCAGCGCCTCGTCGCGTCCGCAGCCGAAGAAGTTCTGCACGGCGAGGACGCCGTTGTTGAGCTCGCCCTCGTACTCGATCTCCTTCTGGTAGGAGAAGCAGTCGTTCATGAGGCAGGCGACGTCCATCACGGAGGCGTCGATCTCGCGGAGGGTGCGGGTCTTGAAGACCTCGGCGGGGATTTCGTGGGCGTGCTCGATCCGGGAGAGGCTCATCGTCATTTCGGAGCCGAAGGTGCGGCGGCGCATCTCGATGTAGTCGACGGGGTCGGGGATGCGCGACTGGATGTGGTTGTTCAGCTCCCAGACCCAGCTTTCGACCATGTGCTCGACGGCGGCGCGGAATTCGCGCCGTCCGGCCTCGTCCATGGGCGTGGCGGTCCGCCGCCACAGGTCGGCCAGCCCGGCCTCGAAGGGGTTCTCGGGGGCGGGCGTAGAGCCGCAGTCGAGCGGCATGAACGCGGGGACGCGGGCGTTGAAGTGCTTCGCCCCGGCCATGTCGCGGTCGCGGTTGAAGACGGCGGGGAAGTAGTCGTCGCCGTAGGTGCCGCAGGCCAGCCACTGGGTCGCGAGGTCGAGGGCCTCCGGGCCGACGTCCGGGGCGATGGACGCGGCGCAGATCTCCAGCGCCATTCCGGTGAGCAGTTCCTCGTTCCAGATCGGGTCGGGAAGGCGCGGCTGCGGGTCGAACATGCCCATGTCGCGGCACCAGGCGACGGTGTTCGCGCCGGCGCTCGCGCGGTGCGGGTTGACCCGCGCCGGATAGGGGATGTCGAAGTCGGGCAGCGGCGTCGGCCCCACCTTCTGGTACGGGACGTGCGGAATGCTGATCCGGGCCGACCGGAGCAGGGCGGGAATGCGGGCCGCGGACATGCCCAGCGATTTCTTGTTCATGTAGCGGCCGGAGCGCGTGTGCCATTCGTGGCAGCCGGACTGCCAATCCTGGAGCGCCTTCACGTACGCCGAGACGTTCGCCCGCTCGACGGGGTCGAGGGCGTAGTCCTCGAAGAGCTGCGGCAGTTCGGTGAGGGTCGTGTTCTCGAACTGGCGGAGCCGGGACGTCAGCAGGTCGTTGACGGTGTCGGCGGCGACCTGCGGGGCCACGTCCAGGAACCGCTCCATCACCAGGACGGAATTGTTGATCTCGCCTTCCGACTCGGTCTCGCGCTGGTAGGAGAAGATGTCGTTGCGCAGGTGGACGGCGTCCGAGAACGTGTCCTTGAGGACGCGCAGCGGCCGCGTCCGCACCACGCGCCAGGGGACCTCGACGCCCGCCGCGTGCTCCGCCAGGTCGGCCGACCACGGCGCGCCGCCGACCTTGCGGCGCATCTCGACGTACTCGACCGGGTTCGGGACGCGTCCGCTGCTGATGTTGGACAGCTCCCACAGCGATTCGCGGAGCAGGTTCAGGGTGCTCTCGGAGAACCGGCGGCGCCACGCGTCCGACTTCGACGGGACGGTCCGCGCCCACAGGTCGGCGAGCCCGCGCTCGACGGCGTTCGTCGGCTCCGGCGGGTCGAGCGACATGAACAGGGGGAGCCGGTCGAGATACGCCTTCGCGCCGGGCTGGTCTTGCGTCTTCTTGAAGACCTCTAGGAAATGGTCGTCGAAGTAGAACACCCAGACGTACCAGTCGGTGACGAGGTCGAGTTCGGGGCCGTCGCAGTCGGGATGGGTGAAGGCGCAGAGCAGCGGGTAGTCGGCGGATTCGAGCTTGGCCTCGTCCCAGATGTCGGGGGTGCCGGGGTCGCGGTGGTCGTCCAGCATCCGCATCTCGCGCGCCCACGCCATCGTGTGCGTGCGCGCGCCCTCCAGATGCGGGTTGAGCCGGGCCGGGTACGGGACGTAGAAGTCGGGCAGCTCGAACGGTTGCATCGACCGGCCTCTCTCTCGCGGCGTCCGGGACGGGCCCAGAGGGACCCGGTCGGCAACCTACAGCACCCGCAAAGTTACCGACGGTGACATATTGCTCGCCCGGTTCCTCCGCACGCTTACGGGTAAGCCGGGGTCATGACGGAGTCGTACGAGCCCGCGGAGGTCGGCGACGATTCGCTGGAGCAGAACCTCTTGCTCGTCCGGCGGGTCGTCGACGCCGCGCAAGAGGAGATGCTGGAGAAGGCGAGGCGGCGCGTGCCCGCCCTGCGGCTCGGCGCGGTCGCCGGAGCCTTCGGCGTGCTGGCCACCGCCGCCACCTATCGGATGAACGTGCTGCTGCTGGAGAAGAAGCTGCCGCCCGAGCTGGCGTCGTTCGTCGCGGCGGCCGTGTACGGGGGCGGGGCGGGCGCGGCGGCGATGGCCGCGTCCCGCAAGTGGAAGGGCCTGCCGTCCCCGCTGCCGACCCGGACGGCCCGCCAGGTCGTGGAGATCCTCACCGACTCCGACCGTCAGGCCGCGCCTGATCGGCAGGCGTGATCGACGGCCCATGACGGACGTCAGCGGCCGCGGCGGCGTGCGCGTCAGCGACCTCGCCGGCGTGCGGGCCGCGCGCCCCGAGGCGATCGCCGAGGCCGCGGCGGCGCGCGGGCGCCGGAAGGGGCCGCCCGGCGCGTCCGGCCGGCTGCTGATCATCGCGGCGGACCAACCGGCGCGGGGCGTGCTCGCCGTCGGCGGCGACCTGACGGCGGCGGCCGACCGGCGCGAGCTGCTCGACCGCCTCTGCGTCGCGCTCGACCGCCCGGGCGTGGACGGCGTCGTCGCCGCCCCCGACGTCCTCGAAGACCTCCTGCTGCTCGGCGCCCTGGACGGACGCCTCGCGGTCGGGACGATGAACCGGGGCGGCCTCGCCGGGACGGCGTTCGAGATCGACGACCGGTTCACCGCCTACGACGCCGAGGCGATCGCCGCGTCCCGGCTGGACGGCGGCAAGCTGCGGTTCCGGATCGACGACTCCGACCCGGCGACCGCCCGGACGCTGGAGTCCTGCGCGGGCGCGGTGTCGGCGCTCGCGCGGCGCGGGCTGACGGCGCTGGTGGAGCCGCTCGTCGCGCACCGTATGGAGGGGCGCGTCCGGAACCTGGTGACGCCGGAGGCGATGATCCGGGCGGTGTCGGTCGCGTCGGGCCTCGGCGTCACGTCGGCGTACACGTGGCTGATGGTGCCGGTCGTCCCGGAGATGGAGCGGGTGGCGGCGGCGACGACGCTGCCCGTGCTGGTGCTGGGCGCCGATGCCGGCGGCGATCCCCGCGAGGCGCTGGACGGCTGGCGGCGCGCGCTGCGGATCCCGGGCGTCAGGGGTCTCGTCGCCGGACGGTCCGTGCTCTATCCGCAGGACGGCGACGTCGAAGCCGCCGTGGACGCCGCAGCCGCACTCCTGTGAACAGCCGTCGATCCAGGGTAGGCCCGGAATCATGGACAGCGAATCCACCCCGGTGCACGCCGACATCACCCTCGTGGTGAACGGACGTGAGCACCGGCTAAGCGTCGATACCCGTGCGTCCCTCCTGGACGTGCTGCGCGAGAACCTCGGGTTGACGGGCTCGAAGAAGGGCTGCGACCACGGGCAGTGCGGCGCGTGCACCATCCTCATCGGCGGACGCCGCGCCAACGGGTGCCTCGCGCTGGCCGTCGCTCATGACGGAGCGGACATCGTCACGGTCGAAGGGCTCGCGCAGGACGGACGGCTCAGTCCCGTCCAGGAGGCGTTCATCGAGCAGGACGCGTTCCAGTGCGGGTACTGCACGCCCGGTCAGCTCTGCTCTGCGACGGGGATGCTGGACGAGGCCGGGCAAGGCTGGCCCAGCGCCGTTACCAGCGACCTTGGTTCCGAGCCCGTCCTGGACGACGACGAGATACGCGAACGGATGAGCGGCAACCTGTGCCGGTGCGGCGCCTACGTCGGCATCGTCGCGGCGCTGAGGGACGTGGCGCGCCGCAAGGAGGCGGCGGAGGCATGAGGCCCTTCACCTACGAGCGCGCCACCAGCGCAGAAGACGCCCTAGCGCGACACGACGGCGAGACCTACTACCTCGGCGGCGGAACCAACCTCGTGGACCTGATGCGGCTCGGCGTGGAAACACCGGCCAGGCTCGTGGACGTCGCGCACCTCCCGTACGACCAGATCCAGCTGAACCCGGACGGCGGGCTCCTCATCGGCGCGGCCGTGAGCAACAGCGCGCTCGCCGCCGACCGGACGGTGCGTGCGGGGCATCCCATGCTGGCCCAGGCCGTCCTGGCGGGGGCGTCCGGGCAGATACGCAACCTGGCGACCGTCGGCGGCAACCTTCTGCAACGCACACGCTGCTCCTACTTCCAGGACGCCGCCAAGCCGTGCAACAAGCGGAACCCTGGCAGCGGGTGCCCGGCACGGGAGGGCGAGCACCACAACCTGGCGATTCTGGGTCATTCGGAGGCGTGCGTGGCGACGCACCCGTCCGACATGGCGGTGGCGTTGTCGGCGCTGGACGCTTCAGTGCACGTCCTTGGGCGCGCCGGGCCGAGAACCATCCCGATGGACGAGTTCCACCGGTTGCCCGACAACGAGCCAGAGCGCGACACCGTCCTGGAACCGGGCGAGCTCGTCACGACGGTCGAGGTTCCGCCGCTCGGCATGCCGTCCAGTTACCGCAAGGTCAGGGAGCGGGCGTCGTTCGCTTTCGCGCTGGTGTCGATTGCGGCGGCGCTGGACGTGGACGGCGGCTCCGTACGGGACGTCCGGCTGGCGCTGGGCGGCGTGGCGCACAAGCCGTGGCGGGCCTGGTTCGCCGAAGAGGCGCTGCGCGGGCGGCCCGCGACGCGGGAGTCGTTCCTGCGCGCCGCCGAGGCCGAACTGGACGCCGCCGAACCGCTGCGCGACAACGCCTACAAGGTGCCGCTCGCGCGCAACCTGATCGTCCGGGCGCTCACAGAGTTGGGGGAGGGGACCGCGTCATGACCGAACGGCTGGAGAGCCGCGAGAAGGTCACGGGAGCGGCGCGTTACGCGTTCGAGTACCCGGTCGAGAACGTCGCGTACGCGGCGGCCGTCCAGGCGAGCGTCGGACGCGGCGAGATCACGGCCGTCGACACCGAGGCCGCGATGGCGCTTCCCGGTGTGCTCGCCGTCCTGTCGTGCGAGAACGCGCCGAAGCTCAGCGATCCGCCGGACGGCGAACTGGCCGTGTTCCAGTCCCGGACGGTCTCCTACCGCGGCCAGTTCGTCGCGGTCGTGGTCGGCGAGACGCTCGAAACCGCTCGGGAAGCGGCCCGTCTCGTCCATGTCGAGTACGTGTCGGAGGCGCCGGACGTGCGGCTGCGCAACGACCATCCCGACCTGTACCAGCCCGGCAAGGTGAATCCGGTCTTTCCCGCTGAAACCGAGCTAGGCGAGCCAGAGGAAGAGTTCAACAATTCAGCAGTCCGCGTGGACGTCACTTACACGACGCCCGCCGAGCACAACAATCCGATGGAGCCGCACGCCACCCTCGCCTCCTGGGACGAGCACGGACACCTCACGCTCTACGACTCGACCCAGGGCGCGTCGACCGTCCAAAGCATGCTCGCCAAGACATTCGGCCTGGATCCGTCGCATGTGCGGGTCGTGGCCCCGCACGTCGGTGGTGGGTTCGGCTCCAAGGGAATCCCCAAGCCGAACGTCGTCCTGGCTGCGATGGCCGCAGGCGCCGTAGGGCGTCCGGTCAAGTTCGCCGTCCCGCGCCAGCAGATGTACGCGACGACCGGCTACCGGACGCCGACGATCCAGCGTTTCAGGCTCGGCGCCGACACCGACGGACGTCTGAACGCGATCATCCATGAAGTGGTGGAGCAGACGTCCACCGTCAAGGAGTTCGCCGAGCAGACCGCCACGCCGACCCGCGTCATGTACCAGGCGCCCCACCGGCGGACGTCGCACCGGCTGGTCGCCTTGGACGTCCCCACACCGTCCTGGATGCGCGCCCCGGGCGAGACGCCCGGCATGTACGCGCTCGAATCCGTCATGGACGAGCTCGCCGTCGCCACCGGCATCGACCCGATAGAGCTGCGCATCCGCAACGACACCGACCGGGAGCCGGAGAGCGGCCTGCCGTTCAGCTCCCGCAACCTCGTCGCGTGCCTGAAGGAAGGCGCCGGCCGCTTCGGCTGGGCCGGGCGCGACCCCGCGACAGGTGTCCGCTGGGAGGGCCGCAAGCTCATCGGCACGGGCGTCGCCGCGTCCACCTATCCCGCCTACATGAGCCCCAACCGGGCGACCGCCCGCGCCGAGCCGGACGGGACGTTCACCGTCCGGATCGCCGCCGCCGACATCGGCACCGGCGCCCGCACCGCCCTCGCCCTGATCGCGGCCGAGACGCTGAAGGCGGACCTCGGCGACGTGACGGTCGAGCTGGGCGACAGCGCGTTCCCCAGGGCGTCCGTCGCGGGCGGCTCGTCCGGGACGGCAGGCTGGGGGACGGCCGTCGTCCGAGCCTGCGAAGCCTTGCGCGGCAAGTTGAACGGCGCCGTCCCGCCCGAGGGGCTGGAGGCGGAAGCCGACACCGCGGCCGAGCTCAAGGCGCGCGAGGAGTACGCCCGGCACGCGTTCGGTGCGCAGTTCGCCGAGGTGGAGGTGGACGCCGACACGGGCGAGGTCCGCGTCCGCCGGATGCTCGGCGTCTTCGCCGCCGGGCGGATCATCAACCCGACGACGGCCCGCTCCCAGTTCATCGGCGGCATGACGATGGGCGTCGGCATGGCGCTGATGGAGGAGAGCGTCATGGACGAGGAGTTCGGCGACTTCCTCAACCGGGACCTCGCGCAGTACCACGTCCCGGCGTGCGCCGACGTCCGCGACATCGACGCGGCGTGGGTGGAGGAGTCCGACCCGCACCTGAACCCGATGGGCTCCAAGGGCATCGGTGAGATCGGCATCGTCGGGGCGGCCGCGGCGGTCGGCAACGCCGTCCACCACGCGACCGGCATCCGCGTCCGCCATCTGCCCATCACCCCGGCCAAGCTCCTCCAGGACCTCTGACCATAACCGCGTGATCGCCGTGTACCAGTGGTGCCGTGGCGGACGTCCCGCAAATGAAATCGCTCCCGATCGTTGTTTTCCCGCCCGGTTGGGGCCAGAAGGCGCCGACAGATGAGAGCCTGGGATATACGGGACCGCACACGAAGCGGCACCCCCGGGCCTAAGGCGAGGAGCGGATGACGGTCTGGCGGATCACCGACGGTGAGGACGGCGTCGAGTCGGGCGAGCGGGCGTCCCCCGGCTCCGGCTCCGAGGCCGCCCCTGGCTCCGGGGCCGGCTCCGGAGGCGGTTCCAAAGGCGGGTCCCGGGGCGGCTCCGGCGGTGACGGCATCGTCGAGCTCGACACCGCGCTGCTGCGCATCACCGCCTCGACGGCGGCGGCGCGGCTCGTGATGAGCGGCGAGATCGACGTGTCGAACGCCGGGGACGTGACGCGCGCTCTCGAGGCCGCCGGCGGCCGCTCGCCCGGCGACGTCCACGTCGACCTGACCGATGTCGACTTCGTCGACGTCGCGGGGCTCCGCGCCTTCAACCTCGCCGCGCGCGACCTGCACGAGACCGGGCGGATGCTCGTCCTGCACGCGGTCTCGCCGCACATCGACAAGCTGTTCGGGACGATCGGGTGGAGCACGACCCCGGGCCTGGAGATCCACTGCGGCCCCCGCGCCTGAGCGCCCATCGAACTCGCGCTCGTTGATCGGCGCACCGTTTGTTAATCAACGCGCCACGTCCGCCCCCGCGCGCGGCAAACGATTCCGGCTATACCCGAGATGTTGTTGAGTAGCCGTTCTGGGGCAGTTTGACGCTCAAAACCACGGTTAGGGGCTTTTGTATAGCTCTCTCCTATTCCAGAGGGGGATCTCATGGCAAGGCGAAGAGAGCGTGCGGAAGCGCCCATGGCCGATGAGCGCGCCGAAACGGCGACGCCGGCCCAAGGCGCCGCGGCGGCCGCCCCGGGCAGGGGCGCCGACATGCCCGGCGAGCACGCGCTGTGGGAGGACCGGACCCGCATTTCCCTCCAGCCCGTCGCGGCCCCGTCCATCCTCGGGCTGTTCGGGTTCGCCGGCGCGATCGGGATGTTCGGGGCCTGGCAGGTCGGCTGGTACGGCGACGCCGGCACGCCGCTGGTCATATGGCCGTTGCTGCTGACCTTCGGCGGCATCGCCCAGTTCCTGGCGGGCATGTGGGCCTACCGGGCGCGCGACGGCCTGGCCACCGCGATGCACGGCATGTGGGGCGCGTTCTGGATCGGCTTCGGGCTGCTGTTCATGCTGGTCGGCATGGGCGCGTACCCGGTGGAGCAGGCGCCGGTCCTGGGCACGGCCAGCGAGGGCTTCGCGCTCTGGTGGATCATCCTGGCGGTGGTCACCGCGCTGGGCGCGCTGGCCGCGCTCGGCGCGAACCTCGTCATGGCGCTGCTGCTGGCGGTCGCCGCGGCGGGCGCCGGGTTCACCGCGGCCGGCTTCTGGACGCCGTCCGACTGGGCGCTGGACGTCGGCGGCTGGATGTTCGTCGCGTCCGCGGTCATCGCCATGTACGCGGCGGCCGCGATGATGTTCGAGAACACCTTCGGCCGGACGATCCTGCCCATCTTCAAGATGCGCACCCGGAGCACCAGCGCGGCCGGACGCCGCGGGACCCGGCCGCTGGAGTACCGGCACGGCGAGCCCGGAGTGAAGGTCGGCCAGTGAGCGTGGAAGTTCGCTGATCTTCGGCGTTTCGCCTTGACATTCCCGTTGCCCTATCCTGGGCCGATCCAGAACGACCCGGCTCGGAGGGGAGCGGGAATGTCATCGGCCGTCCGGCGGACGTGGCGGCGCCTCGTCCAGACCTACCACGTGCTCTGCGCGCGGGACGACGCCGCGGCGCGCGGCTACACCGTGCCCAGCGGCGTGTGGGCCTGCGTGCGCTGCCACCAGCCCCACCTCGAACTCGCGGCCCTCCGCCACCACCTCCGCACCGAACACCCCTGAGGCGTTAGCCGCGTTCCAGGCGCACGGGGGCGCGTCGTAGGCTCGGGAGCCGACGGAGGGCTGACATGAACGAGCCGATGCGCACCAACACCGCCGCCTACGAGCAGACGATCCGGTCCACGCTCGCGCTCGCCGCGACGCTCGCCGACGCCGACTGGCTGCTGCCGACCGAATGCCCCGGCTGGACGGTCAAGGACCAGGTCTCCCATCTCGTCGGCGTCGAGCTCGGCCTGCTGGGCGAGCCGGAGCCCGAGGTCGAGGTCCCCGACTTCGAGCACGTCCGCAACGACTTCGGCCGGTGGCTGGAGGCCGCGATCCACGTCCGCCGCCCGCTGCCGGGCCCCGTCGTCGCCGCGCAGCTCGCGGACGCGCTGGAGCGCCGCCTGGCCCAGCTGCCCGGCCTCGACCCCGACCGCGTCGTCATGTGCCCGGACGGACGCGAAGGCCCCTACAGCCGCCTCGTGAAGTTCCGCGCCATGGACTGCTGGACGCACGAGCAGGACATCCGCCGCGCGGTCGGCCGCCCCGGCAACCTCGACGCCCCGGCCGCGCACTCCTTCTGGGAGCTGATGAGCGTCGCGCTGCCCCGGATCGTCGCGCGTCCGGGGAAGGCGGAGCCGGGCCGGTCCGTCGCGTTCACGATCTCCGGCCCGCCCGACTTCCGCGCGGCCGTCCGCGTGGACGGCGATCGGCGCGGCCAGTGGGCCGAGCCGGCCGACCCGACCGCCGAGCTCGCCATGGACCTGGAGACCTACGTACGCCTCACCGCCGGACGCTGCACGCCCGACGACGTCACCGTCCAGATCGACGGGGACAAGGAGCTGGCCGGCCGGGTCCTCGCCAACATGGCGATCACGCCCTAGCCCTCGCGCCGCGGACGATGCCGCACGGCCCCCGGGAAGTGGGCGGCCAGGAGGTCGGGGGACTCGTCGCGGCCGTCCAGGACGCGGCTCGTCCGGTTCGTCACGCTCCACCCGGACGGGGTGCGCCGGAGCCGCCACCGGTTCGCCGTGGCGCGCCGCAGCGCGAACCCGTCCTCCCGGTTGATGATCATGAGGGTGTAGCCGATCGCGGTGGCCTCGTCGCCGGACGCGGAGACGGTGACGTGCGGAGGCCCGACGAAATGCGCGCAGCCGCCGCCGATCCAGCCCTGATGCCCGGCGGAGCGGACCATCGCGTCGATCTCCGCCCGTCCGGTCATCAGGATCTCGTCGACGTCGTAGACGCCGTCCTCGTCCCAGAGCGCGGCGACGTCGCCGGCGCAGCCGCTGTCGACCAGCGGCCCGTACGACAGGATCAGCCGGGTGATCGCGCGCTCGTCCTCCAGGAGGCGCAGCCGCTCCTCCAGCGCGTCCAGGCGGGTTTCGAGATCGGTCACCGCTTCTCCTCGAAGGTCAGCTCGTAGGGCCCGGCGAGTTCGCGCAGCGCGGCGAGCTGCTCGCGGTAGTGCGCGGGCGACGAGGACGCCAGCCGCACGCCCGCGATCGTCGCCCCCGCCTCGCGCACCCGGGCCAGCGCGGCGCCGGCGGCGTCCGGGTCGCCGCCCGGGTCCAGCGGGCGGGACGGCCCCAGCACCACGTCGAACCCGGACGGAAGATCGCAGGACGCGAGCATCTCGGCGAGCGTCCCGAGCGGCAGGCCGAACGGCACCCAGCCGTCGGCGGTCAGCGCGCGGCGCAGCGAGCGGCCCGTCCGGCCGCCGATCCACAGCGGGACGCGCTCCTGGACGGCATGCGGCTCCACCACCAGCCCGGAGAAGCGGTAGTGCGGGCCGTGGTACTCGGGCATCCGCCGCGACAGGGACGCGCGGAGCGCCGCGACGGCGTCGTCGGCCCGCTCGCCGCGTCCCGCGAACGGGGCGCCGAGCAGGTCGAACTCCTCCTCCAGGCTGCCGACGCCGAGCCCGAGCGTGAGCCGCCCGCCGCTGACGCGGTCGAGCGTCCCGTACCGCTTGGCGATCGCGAGCGGATGGTGGTAGCCGAGCACCAGGACCTGGGTGGCGAGCCGGATGCGGGCCGTCCGCGCGGCGAGGTAGCCGAACGTGGCGAGCGGGTCCCAGTACACGCCGCCGCGCCGCTCGGCCGCCCCGGCGGGGACGGCGACGTGCTCGCTGCAGGTGAGGTGGTGGTAGCCGAGCCGGTCGGCGGTCTCGGCGATCCGGGCGACGTCCTCGATCTCCGCGTCCCGCTCCCACGCGGCGGCGCCGGGCGGCGGCTGCGCCACCACCGGCGTGACGATGCCGACACGCATCGTTGCTCCCCTCGTCGTAGAAAAACGTTCTATCACGCCTTCGAGGACGGTCCAGTGGCCGGGCGATGCTTCGCAGACTCGGCTGACCTTGCCTTACACGCCCCCTTCCCAAGGGACCAAGCGGTTGCTAGATTCCAGATAACAAGAATTCATTTCAGTCGGGCTCCGGGAGGTGCGATGACCGAGGTCATGACGGTGGAGGCGGCGGATCCGGCGGCGTCGGCACGGCGGGAGTCGCCGCCGTCCATGATCGAGCGGATGACGCTGATCCTGGACGCCTTCAACGGCCCGTCCGCCCGGCTGACCCTGGAGGACGTGGCGCGCCGCACCGGGCTGCCGCGGTCCACCGCGCACCGGATCCTGGACCAGCTCGTCCGGCAGCGCTGGCTCGCGCACCACTCGTTCGGCTACGGCCTCGGCCGGCGCGCCCTCGGCCTCGGCGGCCGGGACGGCGGGCACGGCAAGATCCGCGAGGCGGCGGCGCCGCTGCTGCACGAGCTGCAGGTCACCACCGGGCTCGTCGCGCACCTCGCCGTCCTGGACGGCGCGGAGGTCTACTACCTGGACAAGCTCGGCGGGCGGCTCGCCGCGTCCGTGCCGTCCCGGGTCGGCGGGCGCGCCCCAGCGCACTGCACCGCGCTCGGCAAGGCGATGCTGGCGTGGCTGGAGCCCGAGCAGGTGGACGCGCTGCTCGGCCCCGAGATCACCCGGTTCACCAACCGGACCATCGGCGAGCTCGGCACCCTCCACCAGGAGCTGCACCGCGTCCGGCAGCGCCGCGGCCTGGCGTTCGAGCGCGGCGAGTCGTATCCCGGCATCGCGTGCGTCGCGGCCGCGATCCGCGGCGCCGAGGGGCCGGTCGCCGGGATCTCCCTGGTCGGCGACATCCGCGCACCGCTGGAGAACGTCGCGCCGCTGGTCGTCACCGCGGCCCGCGAGGCGTCGCAGACCCTGTTCCCCGGCTCGGCGCCGGGGAGCCGTGGCGGGGGGCGGGCGCCGGCCCGCGCCCGGCGGAACGGGACCGGCGGGACGGCGCAGGAGTCGACCTGGTCACCGGAGACGATGAACCGCCTCCTCGCCGTGGACGGGCGAGGCGACTGGATGTGAGCCGCCGGTCGAGCGCGGACAGCCCCGGCGCCGGGCCCGCGGTCAGCCCCAGCCCCACCGGTCGCCGATGCCCCACGGATCGGGGGCGATCGGCGCGTCGGGCTCGTTGATGCCGAACCGGCTGCGGAAGAACACCATGGGACGCCGCCAGGCGCCGTCCCGGATGTCGTGCCGCTCGATGCCGAGCACCCGTCCGACGACGATCTCGTGGTCGCCGGCCTCGTGCACGTCGTGGACGGCGGCGTGCACGCAGAGCAGGACGTCCCGCAGCGCGGGAGTGCCCCAGGGCGACACGTCCCATTCCAGCCCCTCGAACTTCGCGCCCCGGCTCGATCCGAACCGCTCGCACAGCTCCCGCTGCTCCTCGGCCAGCACGTTCACGCAGAACCGTCCGGTCGCCCGGATCCGCGGCCACGAACGGCCGCGGCGGTCGGCGCAGAACAGGATCAGCGGGGGCTCCAGCGACACCGACGCGAACGACTGGCAGGCGAAACCGACGGGCTCGCCGCCGTCGAGGGCCGTGACCACGGTGACGCCGGTGGCGAACTCCGCCATGGCCGTCCGGAAGTCCGCCGGGTCCGGGGCGGTCCCGGACCCGGCTCCGGAGTCTTCGGTGAGCGCTGGCTCGGCTGGCATCTGTTCACCTCGGGGGCTCATGGCGGCGTCCTCTTCATTTCTAACAA
Organism: Actinomadura sp. KC06; assembly: GCF_004348735.1. GTDB lineage: Bacteria > Actinomycetota > Actinomycetes > Streptosporangiales > Streptosporangiaceae > Spirillospora. The sequence goes on along the minus strand of NZ_SMKT01000038.1, from coordinate 28,773 downwards.
GTGATGCTGAAGCGGCATCGGTCAAGGGGTGCCCGGCGATCCCAATGAGTGGAAGCGGCCGCGAACGGGCCCTCGCGGGGCCGCCGCCGGACGGACGTCCCGCTGATCGGGATCGGCGGGACGGCCGCGCGGCCGGGCCGATTACGTTCCGGGCAAGCCACCCTCGGAGGACTGAGAGATCATGCCCACGGAGTTGACCTACGAGTCGACACTGCGCGAGCTCGCCACCGACCAGGGCGTCCTGCGCTACCACGAGGCCGGCGAGGGCCCGCCGCTCCTGATGCTGCACGGCTCGGGCCCGGGCGTCACCGGGTGGCGGAACTTCCGCGGCAACCTCGCGCGGTTCGCCGAGCACTTCCGGTGCCTGATCTTGGAGTTCCCCGGTTTCGGGGTCAGCGACCCCACCGACGAGCATCCGATGATGGCCGCCGGGGGCGCCGCCGTCCGGTTCCTGGACGGCCTGAACCTCGGCCAGGTCGACGTGATCGGCAACTCGATGGGCGGGATCATCGGCACGCAGGTCGCGCTGGCGCACCCGGACCGCGTCCGCCGCCTGGTCACGATCGGCGGCATCGGGCGGAACGTCTTCAGCCCGGGGCCCGGCGAGGGCATCAAGCTGCTGATGGAGTTCACCGACGACCCGACCCGCGAGCGCCTGATCCGGTGGCTGCACTCGATGGTGTACGACCCGGAGCTCGTCACCGAGGAGGTGATCGAGGAGCGCTGGCGGCAGGCCACCGACCCCGACACGCTCGCCGGCGCCCGCCGCATGTACGGATCGAAGGCGATGGCGGCCCGCGCGAAGGCGATGGCCCGGTCGGACGAGCCGCCCTACTGGGCGATGCTCCACAAGCTCAAGGCCAAGACGCTGATCACGTGGGGACGGGACGACCGCGTCAGCCCCGTCGACATGGCCCTCGTCCCGATGCGGACGATCCCGGACGTCCAGGTCACCGTCTTTCCGAACTGCGGGCACTGGGTGATGATCGAGCAGAAGTCCGCCTGGGAGAGCGCCGTCCTGGCGTTCTTGACCATGAAGGACAACTGACCGATGGCCGCGTGGGATCACGAGTACGACCTGGTCGTCGTCGGCAGCGGAGGCGGCGGGATGACGGCCGCGCTGACCGCCCACGACGCCGGGATGAGCGTCCTGGTCGTCGAGAAGGGCTCGAAGTTCGGCGGCTCCACCGGCATCTCAGGCGGCGGCATCTGGATCCCGAACAACCCGGTGCTGAGGGCGCGCGGCCATGACGACAGCCGCGAGTCGATCCGCCGCTACCTGGACCTTCTCACCGAGGGACGCGTCCCGGCCGCCCGCCTCGACGCGTTCGTCGACAACGGCCCGGCGGCGATGGAGCTGATCCTCAAGAGCAGGTGGATGCGGTTCTTCTGGACGAAGGGCTACGCCGACTACCACCCGGAGCTGGACGGCGGCCGTCCGCAGGGCCGGTCCATCGAGGCCGTCCCGTTCGACACCCGCGAGCTCGGCGAGGACGAGAAGCACCAGCGGCCGAACAGCATGAAGGGCCCGCTCGGCCTCTGGATCACCGCGAAGGACTACCACGACCTCGCGATGGCCAAGCGCACCTGGGCGGGACGGAGGGCGTCGCTGGTGGCGGCGTGGCGCGTGTCGTCCAACGTGGTCCGGCGCCGCCACATGGCGACCGGCGGGCGGGCGCTCGTCGCCCGGATGCGGATGGCGCTCAAGGACGCCGGCATCCCGCTCTGGCTGAAGACGAGCATGACCGAACTCGTCACCGACGAGGCGACAGGCCGCGTCACCGGGATCGTCGCCGCGAGGCGCGATGGCACGACGGTGCGCATCCGCGGCCGGAAGGGCGTCCTCCTCGCGACGGGCGGTTTCGACCACAACCAGGAGATGCGCGACAAGTACCTCCCCAAGGGCGGCCAGGAGGACTTCGCGATGGGCGCCCGCGAGAACACCGGCGACGGCATCCGCGCGGGTGAGAGCCTCGGCGCGGCGCTGGACCTGATGGACGACGCCTGGTGGATGCCCGCCGTTCGGCACCCGGCCGGGGCGACGATCCCGCTGGTGTCCGAGCGCGCCATCCCCCGGCAGGTGATCGTGTCGCAGGACGGGACGCGCTTCACCAACGAGGCGGCCCCGTACGTCAACTTCGTCCACGACCAGCTCGCGGGCGGCCACGTCCCGGCCTGGTTCGTGATGGACGCCAAGGCCCGCGCCCGCTACCCGTTCGCGCAGATCCTGCCCGGCGCCCCGATTCCGAAGGAGTTCTACGACGCCGGCATCGCGGTCAAGGCGGGCACGCTCGCGGAGCTGGCCGGGAAGGTCGGCGTCCCGGAGGCCGCGCTGGTCGAGACCGTCCGGACGTTCAACGGGTACGCCCGCGCGGGCGAGGACCCGGACTTCGGCCGCGGCGACTCCGCCTACGACCGCTACTACGGCGACCCGAACCTGAAGAACCCGAACCTGGACGTCCTCGACACCGCGCCGTACTACGCGTTCCGGCTGGAGGTCGGCGACCTCGGCACCAAGGGCGGGCTCGTGTCGGACGAGCACGCCCGCGTCCTGCGCGAGGACGGGACGGTCATCGACGGCCTGTACGTGACGGGCAACGCGTCGGCGTCGGTGATGGGCAACGAGTACGCGGGGCCTGGCGCGACGATCGGCCCGTCCATCGTGTTCGGCTACATCGCGGCGCGCCACGCGGCCGCGGCGGCGGAGCGGCCATGACGACTCTGAAGGCGCGGGTGGTCGACGTCGTCCACGAGACGGCGGACGCGCACTCGCTCGTCCTCGAACCCGCCGAGGGCGACCGGGACCGGTTCTCCTACCGTCCCGGGCAGTTCCTCACCGTCAGGGTCCCGGCCGAGGACGGCTGGGCGGCGCGCTGCTACTCGCTGTGCAGCTCGCCGCTCACCGACGACCGGCTGAAGGTGACGGTGAAGCGGGTGGACGGCGGTCTCGGGTCCAACTGGATCTGCGACAACGTCACGGCGGGCGACGTGCTGGAGGTGCTGCGCCCCGCCGGGACGTTCACGCCGTCGTCGCTGGACGACGACCTGCTGCTCGTCGCGGGCGGCAGCGGCATCACCCCGGTGATGTCGATCCTCAAGTCCTGCCTGGCCGGCGGGACGGGCAAGGTCGCCCTCCTCTACGCCAACCGGGACGAACGATCCGTGATCTTCGCGGGGGAACTCCGGTCCCTCACGGAGGCCCATCCCGATCGCCTCACGGTCGTCCACCTCCTGGAATCCGTGCAGGGACTGCCGACGCCCGCCACCCTCCGCTCGCTCGCCCGCCCCTACACGGGCCGGCAGGCGTTCGTCTGCGGCCCAGAGATCTTCATGGACCTCGTCACCGGCACGTTCACCGATCTCGGCATGCGCGTCCACGTCGAGCGCTTCTTCTCCCTGGAGAACGACCCGTTCGAGGAACCCGAAGCGCCCGACGAGCCCGATGCCGATGGGGAGGCCGGCGAGATCGAGGTCGAGATGGACGGCGAGACGCGGACGGTGCCCTGGCCCAAGTCCGAACGGCTCCTCGACGCCCTGCTGCGCGCCGGGGTGGACGCCCCGTTCTCCTGCCGGGAGGGCAACTGCTCGGCCTGCGCCTGCGTGGCGCTGGAGGGCGAGGTCACGCTGGACGCCAACGCGGTCCTCGACGAGCAGGACCTCGCCGAGGGCCTCATCCTCGCCTGTCAGGCGAGGCCGGTCACCGACCGGCTGAAGATCACCTACGACGGCTGACGACACACCACGGGAGACAGGCGATGACATCACGGGCGCTGGATTCGATCATGGAACGGGCGGAGCAGATCCGCGATCTCGGCCCCGTCAACGAGACCCTCGGCAGGCTGGACGACAAGGCCGCGCAGGCGCTCCGCGAGGCCGGCGTGATCCGGCTGCTGCAGCCGGAGGCGCACGGCGGCCTTGAAGTCCACCCGCGCGAGTTCGCCGAGACCGTGATGGGCGTCTCCGCACTGGACGGCTCCACCGGCTGGGTCGCCGGGATCGTCGGCGTCCACCCGTGGGAGATGGCGTACGCCGACCCGAAGGTCCGCGAGGAGGTCTGGGCCGACGACCCGGACGTCTGGATCGCCTCCCCGTACGCGCCGATGGGCGTGGCCCGCCCGGTGGACGGCGGCTACGTGTTCAACGGCCGCTGGCAGTTCTCGTCCGGCACCGACCACTGCGACTGGATCTTCCTCGGCGGAATGCTCGGCGACGCCGACGGCAAGGTCGCGCAGCCGCCCCGCTCCCTCCACCTGATCCTGCCGCGCTCCGACTACGAGATCGTCGAGGACTCCTGGGACGTCGCCGGGCTGAAGGGCACCGGCAGCAAGGACGTCATCGTCAGGGACGCCTTCGTTCCCGCCTACCGGACGCTCGAATACACCAAGGTCGTGGACGGTTCCGCGGCCCGCGAGGCGGGGCTGACGAACCCGTCCTACCTGATGCCGTTCTCGTGCGTGTTCCCGCTCGGGATCACCTCGGCCGTCATCGGCATCGCCGAGGGCGCGCTGCACCACCACATGGCCTACCAGCGCAACCGCGTCCAGATCACCGGCACGAAGATCAAGGACGACCCGTACGTGCTGTACGCGATCAGCGAGGCGGCGGAGGAGATCAAGGCGTCCCGGACCGCGCTGCTGGACAACTGCTCGCGCGTCTACGACCAGGTCGCCGCCGGTCACGAGCCGACGTTCGCCGAGCGCGCCGCGGGCCGCCGCACGCAGGTCCGGGCGGCGTGGCGGGCGGTGCAGGCGATGAACGAGATCGTCGTCCGGTCGGGAGGGAACGCGATGCGCGGCGACAACCCGATCCAGCGGTTCTGGCGGGACGCGCACGTCGGCCTCGCCCACGCGATCCACGTCCCCGGGGCGGTCTACCACGTCTCCGCCCTCACCGACCTGGACATCGAGCCGCCGCAGGGCCCCATGCGCTCGATGATCTGACCGCGCCCGATGCTGACCCGAACGACGAGACGAAGGGACCGAGGACTATGACGCAGATCCGAGGGCTGGGATATCTGAAGGTCCAGACCCGCCACGTCGAGCGCTGGCGCGAGTTCGCCCTCGACGGGCTCGGCTTCGCCGAGGGCGGCGGGCCCGACCCGGGCGGCCTGTACCTGCGCATGGACGAGCGCCGGGCGCGCCTCGCGGTGCTGCCCGGCGACAGCGACAAGGTGCTGGCCGTGGGCTGGGAGGTCCGCGACCAGTACGCTCTCGCCGCCGTCCGGGAGGCCGTCGAGAAGGCCGGGACGGCGGTGACGGCGCTGACCCCGGACGAGGCGGCGGAGCGCGACGCCGAAGAGGTCATCGCGTTCACCGACCCGGGCGGCACCCCGGTCGAGGTGTTCTTCGGACCGGTCCTCGACCACAGCCCGTTGCGCACCGGCTTCGCGCAGAAGTTCGTCACCGGCGCGATGGGCATGGGACACGTCGTGCTGCCCACCCCGAACTTCGCCGAGACCGTGACGTTCTACAACGAGGTCCTCGGGTTCCTGCCGCGCGGCGCCATGAAGGTCGGCGGCGGCAAGGTCCGGATCCGGTTCATGGGCGTCAACCAGCGGCACCACAGCCTCGCGATCTGCCCGGCCCCGCACGGCGGCGACCCGGGGCTCGTCCACCTGATGGTGGAGGTCGACTCGCTGGACGCGGTCGGCATCGCGCTCGACGCCGTCACCGCGAAGGGCTTCTCGATCTCCTCGACGCTCGGCCGCCACACCAACGACAAGATGGTCTCGTTCTACGTCCGTGCGCCCGGCGGCTGGGACATCGAGTACGGCTGCGAGGGCATGCTCGTGGACGAGACGTACTACACCGCCGAAGAGATCACCAAGGACAGCTACTGGGGCCACGACTGGTCGGGCTCGGAGCCGCTGGCCGCCTTCGTCCCGCCCGGGAAGTGACAGCGTGACGCCTCGTTCCTCCGTCGAGCCCTTCGCGTTGCGCGACATCGGCGATTTCGACCATGAGTGCGACGTGCTGGTCGTCGGCTTCGGGTGCGCGGGCGCGGCGGCGGCGTCCGAGGCGGCGCGGGCGGGTGCGGACGTCGTCGTCCTGGAGCGGGCGAGCGGTCCGGGCGGCTCGTCGGCCCAGTCCGGCGGCGAGCTGTACCTGGGCGGCGGCACCGGGATCCAGAAGGCGTGCGGCTTCGACGACGACCCCGACGCCATGTACGCCTACCTGGAGGCCGCGCTCGGCCCGAACGCCGACACCGCGAAGCTCCGGCTGTACTGCGACGGGAGCGTCGAGCACTTCGAGTGGTTCCGGGACTGCGGCGTGCCGTTCAACCCGACCTTCTACGACGCGCCGACGTGGATGCCGATGTCGGAGGACGGGCTGATGTGGCTGGGGGAGAACTCCTGGCCGTACAACACGATCGCCAAGCCCGTCCCGCGCGGGCACCGTCCGGCGGCGGGCGGGTTCGGCGGCGGCGTCCTGATGGAGAAGCTGTCGGCCGCCGCGACGGAGGCGGGCGCCGTCGCGCACACCGACACCCTGGCGACGAACCTGATCCTGGACGACGGCGGACGCGTCGCCGGAGCCGTCGCCCGCAAATACGGCAACACGGTCACCTACCGCGCCCGCAGGGCGGTGATCCTCACGACCGGCGGGTTCGTCGACAACGAGGAGATGCTCGCCGACCACGCGCCGGTGCTGCTCGGGCACGGCAAGGTCAGCGACGGGCTGGACGACGGCTCCGGCATCCGGATGGCCACCGCGATCGGCGCCGCCACCCGCCGCATGTCGGTCGTGGAGATCGCGCTCACCGCGCTGCCCGCGATGGTGTGCCGCGGCATGCTCGTGGACGGTCTCGGCCGCCGCTTCCTCAACGAGGACGTGTACCCCGGCCACTGGAGCGTCCACGCCGTGAAGCACCAGCCCGGCCCCTACTGGACGATCATCGACGAGGAGGGGTTCGAGGACGTCCCCGAACCCGACCGCTGGGGCCTGCGCCCCAGGTACGTCACCGAGACGCTCGCCGAACTGGAGGAGTCGCTCGGCATGCCCGCCGGTTCCCTTGAGGCGACGGTCGAGACCTACAACCTGCACGCCGCGAAAGGCGAGGACCCGTTCTTCCACAAGGACCCGAAATGGTTGCGCCCCTTGAAATCGCCGTTCGCGGCGATCGACCCGCGCGCCGGATTCTTCGGCGGCACCGGTGCGGGCACGGGGACCGGCGCGGCCGGGTTCACGCTCGGCGGCCTGCACACCACCGTGGACGGCGAGGTCCTGAACAACTCGGGCGTCCCGGTGCCCGGCCTGTACGCGGCGGGGCGGGCCGCGTCCGGCATGCACGGCGAGGGCTACGTCAGCGGGACGTCCCTGGGCGACGGCACGTTCTTCGGCCGCCGCGCCGGACGCGCCGCCGCCGCACTCTGACCTCCTGAGGGGACCACATGAAGTACGCCGTCCTGCTGCCCGTCGCCGCGGGCGTCACCGCCGATCCCGAGTGGATCGGCGCGTACGTCCAGCACGCCGAGACCTGCGGTTTCGAGTCGGTCAGCGCGGTGGAGCACACGGTCGTGGCGAGCGGCTACGCGAGCGTCTACCCCTACGACAGGACGGGGAGGATGGAGCTGGCCGACGACACCGACATCCCCGACCCCCTCGACCTGCTGGCGTTCCTCGCCGGCCGGACGACCCGGATCGGCCTCGCCACCGGCGTGCTCGTCCTGCCCAACCACCATCCCGTGGTGCTCGCCAAGCGGCTCGCGACCGTCGACGTCCTCTCCGGCGGACGGTTGCGCCTGGTCGTCGGCATGGGCTGGATGCGGGAGGAGATCGAGACGTGCGGCGCGGACTTCGGCTCGCGCGGCCGCCGCGGTGACGAGCAGCTCCAGGTCCTGCGGAAGCTGTGGGCCGGCACCGCGCCCGAAGGCGCTTCGCACGACGGCGAGTTCTTCCGGTTCAAGGGCGCGATGAGCTACCCGAAGCCCGTCCAGGAGGGCGGCGTCCCCGTGCACGTCGGCGGCCACACGAAGGCGGCCGCGCGCCGCGCGGGCCGCTACGGCGACGGCCTCCAGCCGCTGGGCGTGGCGGGGGACGAGCTCCGCGGCCTGGTCGCGCTGATGCGCGAGGAGGCCGAGAGGAACGGGCGCGACCCGTCCGTCCTCGAACTCACCCTCGGCCACTCGCTGACGGCGGTCACGCCCGAGAAGGCGGAGAGGCTGGCGGCGCTGGGCGCGAGCCGTCTCGTCCTGGGCGGGAACGCGGGAAGCGACCTGGACGAAGCGCGCGACGAGCTGTCCGCCTGCGCTCGGCGTCTGGGGCTGTCATGACGCCGGCGGTCGCCGACCGGCTCGCCCTCGGCGATCTGGTCGCCCGGTACGCCCTGCACGCCGACCGCCGCGACATCGACGCGCTGGCGGCCCTGTTCACCGAGGACGCCGTCCTCGTGCTGCCCGACGCGCCGAGGCATCTGGATCCCGTCCGCACCTTCACCGGACGCGAGGAGATCGCCGCCTCGCTCGCCGCGCTGAACGGCATCCCCGTCACGTTCCACGCGCTGGCGGGCCAGGTGTTCGACGCGGGCTCCGGGCCCGGCACCGCCACCGGCCAGGTCGCCTGCGTCGCCCACCACATCAGCGAGCGCGAGCCGGGCAAGGCGACCGACCTCGTCTGGCACACCCGCTACACCGACACCTACCGGCTGGACGGCGGCGCCTGGCGCATCGCCCGCCGCGAACTCCGGATCGACACGATCGAGACCCGGCCCGTCCGCAGGTGGCGGGGCTCCATGATCAGCTGACCGCCAGGACGACCTTGCCGCGTCCGTGGCCGGTGGCGACCTCGCGGTGCGCGTCCGCCGCCCGTTCCAGCGGGAAGACGCCGCGGACGTGGATCTTCAGCCGTCCCTCGTCGTAGAAGCGCGCCGCTTCGGCGATCCGGGACGCCGACCTCTTGTCCGGCGTGATCCGGACGCCGAGTTCCGCCGCCCGCCCGTGCTCGACCAGCGTGATGATGCGGTCCTTGTCCTTGACCAGGGCGAGCGAGACGGCCAGGGCGTCGCCGCCGGCCCCGTCGAGCGCGGCGTCGACCCCGTCCGGTGCGGCGGCCCTGACCCGCTCCTCCAGACCGTCCCCGTAGGCCACCGGGATCGCGCCGATCGACCGCAGATATTCATGGTTGCGCTCGCCGGCCGTGCCGATCACGGTGGCCCCGGCGATGCGCCCGAGCTGGACGGCGACCGAACCGACCGCGCCCGCCGCAGCATGCACGAGCAGCGTGTCGCCCTGCCCGACCGCCATCTCCTCAAGCGCGATGTGCGGGGTCATCACCGCCGCAGGGAAACCGCCCGCCACGTCCCACGGCATGCTCGCCGGCTTGGCCGCCAGCACTTCGGCCGGGACGACGACGTACTCGGCATAGGCGTTGAGACGGCAGTTGCCGATCACCTCGTCGCCCGGCCCGACCACGGTGACGCCGTCGCCGACCTGATCGACCACGCCCGCGAACTCGTTGCCCGGCACGCGCGGGAATCCCTCGGGCGTCCCCGGCGGCGACCAGCCCTCCCGGACGGCCAGGTCGAACGGCTGCACCCCGGCCGTCCGCACCCGGACCCGCACCTCGCGCGGCCCGGCCTCCGGCGTGGGCACGCCCAGGATCGTCAGCACGTCCGGCCCGCCCGGCTCGCTGAACCCCGCAACCCGCATGATCGTCCTCCCTCGTCGCCGTACCGCTCGATCGTGAAGGACGCTATGACCTCAACCAAAGCTGAGGTCAACCCCGTCAGCCCGCGGACGGCTTCGGAAGCATGCGCCGCACGGCCTCGTGCGCTCCGGCGACGAGACGGTCGCGCGGATACCCGTTGCGCTTCTTCGCCGTCTCGTAGTTGCCGCCCGCGACCCAGACCGGGCCGTCCTTGAGGTGCGCCAGGCCCTCGCGGGCGACGTCGTCGGGCTCGGCGATGACCAGGCCCGGGATGTCCATGTTGAGGCCCGCGCGCTCCATCGCGGGCGTGCGCGTCACGCCGAGGACGAGCTCCAGGACGTCCACGCCATGCTCGCGAAGCTCCAGCCAGAGGCCCTCGGCGAAGATCCGCCCGAACGCCTTCACCGCGGAGTAGATGCTGATCTGCGCCTGTCCCATGTAACCGGCCAGCGACCCGACCAGCAGGATGCCGCCCCGCCCGCGAGCCTTCATCAGGCCGCCGAAGTGGTGCGTGACGGCGAGCTGCGCGGTGATGTTGAGGTCGATGACGCCCTGGAAGCGGTCCAGGTCGCCGGTGACGAACTCGTGGCCGTAGCTGTTCGCGCCCGCGTTGAAGACGAGCAGGCCGACGTCCAGACCGTCCGTGACCTCCCGGATCGCCTTCAGCGGATCGGGCGCGACCAGGTCGAGCTCCAGCGTCCGGACCTCCGCGCCCTTCGCCCGGACGGCCCCGGCGGTGTCCGCCAGCGGCCCCGGCTTGCGCGCGATCAGCACCAGGTTCAGGCCCGCCTCCGCGAGCCGGTGCGCGAACGCGGCCCCGACGCCCTCGGAACCACCCGCGATCACGGCCCACGGGCCGTACTGGTCGATCATCGTCCTCCGTCCAGGTCCGGGGTCCAGACGACGCCGTCGACGTGCGCGCCGCCGTCCGCGAACAGGGTGTCGCCGGTCATTCGACCACCTTGATCGCGCCGGTCAGCGCCGCCTCCTGGATCGCGGACCGCAGCGCCGGGCAGGTGCCGAACGGGTCGTCCGAGAGGCTCACGCACGAGGCCCGCGCGCCCGCGTTCCACTGGATGCTCGTCTGCTCCCAGCTCGCCTTGCGCACCAGCACCTCCGCGGCGCAGCGCCGGCAGCGGACGGGCAGCAGCGGACCGTCCAGCAGCCGTTCGTCCTGCCGTGCCGCCACGCGTCGCCGATCGGTCACGCGGAGGCCCCCTCGCGGCGCGCGAGGTTCTCCTCGACCTCCTTCTGCCACGACTCGACGGGACGGGTCGTGTCGATCTCGAACTCGAACCGGTCCGTCATCTCCGGCCTGACGTCGGCGACGTCCACGTAGAACTGCTCGTACCAGCGGCGGAGCTGGTAGACGGGGCCGTCCTCCTCGCACAGCAGCGGGTTGTCGATGCGGGTCTTGTTCCGCCAGATCTCGATGTCCTGCTCGAACCCGGCCAGGATGAAGTCCGACAGCTTCTGCGCGGTCGCCTCGGCCGCCTCGGGCGACAGGGCGTCGCTGTGCTGCACGACGATCCCCGAATGCAGCGAGAACGAGTTCTGGTCGATCGGGTAGTGGCAGTTGATCAGGACGGACTTCACGTCGTACCCCTCGTAGTGGTACGTCAGCTCGTCGATCATGAAGGACGGGCCGTGGTAGGACGCGACCGAGGTGTTGCCGAGCATCCGCGGTCCGCTGCCGTCCCGCTGCCGGCGGGCGTCGTCCCGCGCCGCGCCCTTCATGATCTGCGTCGCGACGTGCCCCTCGAAGATGTTCTTGAAGTACGTCGGGAACGACTTGTGGATGTAGAAGAAGTGCGCCATGTCCACGACGTTGTCGATGACCTCGCGGGCGTTGGTGTGGACGACCGTCTCCGTCCAGCGCCAGTCGGTCCAGTCGTCGCGGGTGGCGCCCTCGATCACCGGGATCGTCACGTCCGCCGGGGGCTTGTTCCCCTCCGGGTCGTTCCACACGAACAGCAGCTCGTCCTGCACCATCGTCGGCCACGCCGCCGTCCGCGCCCGCAGCGGCACCCGCCGCGAGTACGGGATCTTCTTGCAGCGGCCGTCGCCGCCCCACCGCCAGTCGTGGAACGGGCACGCGATCTCATCGCCCTTGACCGTGCCCTGCGACAGGTCGCCGCCCATGTGCCGGCAGTAGCCGTCCAGCACGTTGGTCTTGCCGTCCGCGCCGGTGAAGACCACGAGCTTCTGACCGAAGGCGTTGACCGTGTGGGGCTTGCCGTCCCTGAACGTCTCGGCCGGCCCGAGGCAGTGCCATCCCCGGGCGAAACGGGACGAGATGGCCTCCGCCTCGATGGCGCGGACGGCGTCCGACTCGGTTGCGGTCACGTGGATCATCCCTTCGGCGATGGACGGGGTGATTGGAACAGTAGGTCGCGGGTCGCCGCCCGGTCCGGCGAGTCTCGCTGGCCGGGACGTCCCCGCCCGGCGGCATGCTGACATGGTGTCCTTCAATGGCCTTAGCTGGAAGACGAGGGAGCGGGGATGAGCAACGAGGTCTTGGAGTCCGTGCGCGGGCTGCTGCCCGGCATCGCCGAGCGGGCCCGGTCGGTGGACGAGAAGGGGCGCATCCCCGCCGAGACCGTCCGCGACCTGACCGCCGCCGGCGTGTTCCGGATGCTCCAGCCCACCCGCTACGGCGGCGCCGAGGACGACCCCGTCGCGTTCTACGAGGTCATCCGGTCGATCTCCGGCGCCTGCGGCTCCACCGGCTGGGTCGCCGCGGTCCTCGGCGTCCACTCCTGGCATCTCGGCCTGTTCGCGGACGACGCGCAGCAGGAAGTGTGGGGCGCCGGACCGGACACGCTCATCGCCTCGTCCTACGCCCCCATCGGACGCCTCACCCCCGTCGACGGCGGTTTCGAGGTGTCCGGCCGCTGGTCGTTCTCGTCCGGCTGCGAATTCGCGGACTGGGCCCTGCTCGGCGCGCTGGTCGTCGGCGCGGAGGGGCGTCCGGTCGACTTCATGACCGTCCTGGTCCCGCGGACCGACTACGAGATCCGCGAGGTCTGGGACTCGATGGGCCTGCGCGGCACCGCCAGCGACGACATCGTCGTGGAGCGGGCGTTCGTCCCGTCCCACCGCGCCATGCGCAACTTCGAGCAGGCCCAGCTCCGCAACCCGGGCCGCAAGGTCAACACCGGACCCCTCTACCGGATGCCGTTCGGCACCATCTTCACCAGCACGGTCGCCGCCAGCGTGATCGGCATGGCCGCGGGCTGCCACGACCTCTACGTCGCGAAGATGCAGGACCGGATCCGGCTGAGCCTCGGCGGCGGCCGCTTCGTCGAGGACCAGTTCGCGCAGGTGGCCGTCGCCCGCGCCGCGTCCGAGATCGACGCCGCCGTTCTCCAGACCGACCGGAACGTCCGCGAGATCCACGAATACGCCGTCCGCAACGAGAAGATCCCGATGGAGCTGCGCCTCCGGGCCCGCCGCGACCAGGTCCGCGGCACCGAACGCGCCATCCAGGCGATCGACATCCTGTTCAAGACGGCCGGCGGCAACTCCCTGCACCGCGGCAACGTCATCGAACGCGCCTGGCGCGACGCCCACGCAGGCAGCGTCCACGTCGCCAACGACGTCGAGCACGCCCTCTCCATGTACGGACGCGGCGTCTTCGGCCTCAAGGTGGAAGACAACCTCGTCTGATCGGCGGCGCGCGCCCGCAGGCCCGGCCTCAGCCGTCCGGTCGCATGGAGTCGCCGGTGATGAAGAGGTTCATGCCGGTGAAGTCGAGCGTGATCGCGTACGGCGTGAAGAACTCGTGGGTGAAGTTGGCGATCGTGTCGAACAGCATGCCGTCGTCGACCCGGGGATTCTCCTCGACCCACGCCTTGACCCGGCGGCGTACCGCCCGCCCGATGCCGCTCGTCTCCGGGGCCACCACGTAGCCCCACCGCCCGTTGCCGAGTTCCACCGGCTCGCCCAGCGGGATGCCCGCTCGTTTCGCCGTTTCCACGGACATGCCCAGGCCCCTGCCGGGACCACCGGTGTCGAAGGTGGCCACTCGGGATCCGTAGCCGTTGATGCTGCCGAGGGTCAACGGGAAATGGTCCTTGGCCAGCCACAGCGGAAGGACATCGCCGCCTGCGCGCTTGGTCTGGTCGCGTACCGCACGCAGGTTGGCTCGGGTCTTGCGGCGCAGGACGAACCGCCGGTGGCCGTAATCGACCGTGGTCAGGAAGTGGTAGAAGTGCGTGGTGCCGATGACGCCGTCGGGACGCGTTCCGTCGGGCAGCGCGGGCCGTACCGCCTTGTTCCAGTGGACGGGGGCGTTGCGCACCTCGATGTCACCGATGCGCACCGAATCGGCGATCCCGTGATACATGGTGAACTTCTGCCCGTCGGCGCTTCCCTGGCTGCTGGATATCTCTTCGAGACCGGCCTCGTCCGCCACCTGGACGCTGAAGCCGGCCGAGGTCGCGCCGGTGTCCAACAGGAAGATCTTCGGCGGCCTCCCATTGATGGAGACCCGCATGTGCGGCAGCGGGTCGAGGCCGAGCAGCGGGACCGCCGTGCTGTGCGGCCCGTGCACGCGCCAGGGCCGACCCTGGACGCGCTCGTACAGCGTGGCCATGGCGTGGTTGGTCTGGTTCTGCGTCTTGCGCAGCCAGAAGGCGGCCTCGCCGAGCCGGTCGCGGCGGACGAAGGAATCCGCCAGCTGGTACAGCGAGAACTCGTCGGCGGGATCGAGCCGGACGGCCCGGGCCAGGTACCTCTCGGCGTCCCCGAACCGGTTGGCCAGTAGCGCGAGGTAACCGATCCGCGCGGCGGCATGGGCGTCGTCGGGATTCCCGCGCAACCGATGCCGGTACCCGGCCTCGGCCTCGGCGAACCGGCCGTCCTGGAACAGCCGATCGGGATCACCGTCCACCGGCCGCGCCGAAGCGACGCCGCCCGTTAACGGCACCGCCACCCCGGCTCCGGCCGCCAGAGCGGCCCGGTGCAGAAACCAGCGCCTGTCCACTCCCTCATCGGGCGAGTGCTCATCGACCACGGCGTCTCCTCCTCTGCTGGACACAACAGAGGAGTCCACCGTTCCGGCCGTTTCCTGACCGTTTCCGGTGAGACTCTCCTGTGGGTCAGCAGGTGGGTTGCTGGGGTTGGCCGGTGCGGAGGGACTGGGCGAAGTTCAGGGACGTCTCGAAGGACGCGTGGATGCTGCCTCGGTGGTCGGCGCCGTCGAACGTCCGGTAGGTGATGTTCGGGTAGCGCTTGCAGAGGTCATTGACGATGTTCTGCGTCGCGGCGGGGGTGACTTCGCGGTCGGCCGCGCCCTGGGCGACGAGCGTCGGGACCTTCAGGTTGAGGCCGAGCGCCTCCTGGGAGTTGAAGTAGCGCTCGAAGCGGGTGAGGTCGGCGTCCGGGCGGAACACCTTGTTCAGCGGGAGGTTCGCGCTGAGTTGGCGCAGTTGGGCCAGGCAGGCGTTCGTCCGTCCGGCCTTGGCCAGGGGTGCGGCCTCGTCGGTCAGCAGGTCTTCGGGGACGAAGGAGGGGTCGGCGGCGTGAGCGCCGTTGAGCAGGACGAACAGGAACGGCAGCGCACCCTCGGCGCCCGGGTACTGGGCCTTGACGTAGGCGGCGGTCTGGCTCATGTTCGAGCCGGGCGCGATGGAGACGGCCCCTTTCAGGCGGACGTCCCGCGGGTTCTGCCCGGCTGCGGCGGTGTAGAGCGTCGCCTGGCCGCCCTGGCTGTGTCCGGCGACGAACCAGTCGCGTCCGATGCGGCGGTCGGTCCTGCGGGCGGCGCGGACGATGTCGAGGACGGTGTTCGCCTCGCTGACGCCGTGCATGTACGGGTGCCCGCCCGGCGTGCCGAGGCCCTCGTAGTCGGTCTGCACGACCGCGAAGCCGTTCGACACCCACTTGTTCAGGTAGGACTCGGTGATCGACAGGTAGTCGTGGGCCGGCCCGGTGGCGGTGTCGGCGGACGGCGCGCACACGTCCGCGGTGCCGGTGGTGCCGTGCGCCCAGCTCAGCACGGGCCAGCCGCCGCGCGGCGGCGCGCCCTTCGGGACGGCGACGGTGCCCGTCACGACGATCCGCTTCCCGCCCACGCCCTCGGACGTGTAGGTGATCTTCCGGTTGGCGGACGCGGCGGGCAGCGCCGCCGCGTTCGCCAGCGGGCTCACGGCGATCAGCCTGCCGCGCTGATCCGGAGCGGCCGCCGCCTGGCCCGGGGCGATGAGGGCCGTCCCGGCGGTACCGGCGCAGGTGAGGGCCGCGACGGCGATGCCCGCCGTGCGCCGCGTCTTGATGGAGCTCACGACTGGTTCCTCCTCATGTCCTGGACGGCGCGGTAGGCGAACGCCATCGCCGTTCCGATCGGAATGCCGGGGCCCGGATAGACGGGCCCGGTGAACGAAGCGCTGGTGTTGCCGGCGGCGTAGAGCCCGGGTATCGGACGGCCCGCGCCGGAGAGGACGCGGCCGTCCGGGTCGGCGCGGAGCCCGCCCTTCGTCCCGAGGTCGCTCAGGACGATCTTCGCCGCGAAATACGGCGGCCGGTCCACTGGCACCAGGCACGGCTTGCCGCCGGTGAAGTACAGGTCGTAGGGGTCCTCGCCGCGGTGGAAGTCCTCGTCCACGCCCTTGGCGGCGAAGCCGTTGAAGCGCTCGACGGTCGAGGCCAGCGCACCGGCGGGCAGGCCGGTCTTCGCGGCCAGGTCGGCGAGCGTGTCCGCCTGGTGCCACAGGCCCGCGGCCAGTTGCTCCTCCGGCGCGGCCGCCGGGATCGAGATCGCGGGCAGCCCGTCCGAGCGGGAATCGAAGATCAGGTAGAAGGGGTCGCCGGCGGAGGCGAGGCGGCGTCCCATCTGGTCGTAGGGCAAGGACTCGTTGGCGAACCGGCGTCCCGTCCCGTCGACGATCAGCCCGCCGCGGAAGCCGAGCGTGAACGCGGCCCGCCCATCGGGCATCGCCAGGCCGGGGCAGAACCACGCCTGGTCGAGCAGACCCGTGGACGCGCCGATCCGCATGGCGGCGGCGATCGCGTCGCCGGTGTTCGCGCCGTCCGGGGCCATCGTCCAGGCCGCGCCGCCCGGCACGCCGCGCAACGCCCGCAGCTCCGCGGACGACTCGAACCCGCCTGCCGCCAGGAGCACGCCGCGCGACGCGCGCAGCCGGACGGGCCCTTCCGCCGTCATCGCCGCCACGCCCACGACCCGCCCGGCCTCGACGATCAGGTCTGTCAGCGCGGTGCCGGTGCGGACGTCGGCGTTGCCGGTGGCGGTGATCGCCAGCAGGAGCCGTCCGATCAGCGAACGCCCCTGCGCCAGCGGCCTGCCGGGCGCGTGCCCCCGCCCCGTCCGGTCACGGTCGACCGGCGGACGGACGAGCCCCGCCAGCTCCCCAAGCCTTTCCAACGGCAGATCAAGCGGAACGAACGAACGCCCCATGTCGATACGTCCCGGCGCGTCGAAATAGTCGGGAAAAGCGCGCCATTCGACCTCGATGGCCGGATCCCGCTCCAGAAACTCCACCAGTTCCGGCGCCGTTTCCAGAAACGCCTCCCGATGCGCGGCATTGCCGTCGTCGCCGAGCAGCGCACGTAGATAGGCGCGTGCCGACTCCGTCGAATCGCCGATCCCCGCCCGCTCCTGCACGCGCGTCCCCGGCAGCCAGATCGCCGAACCCGAGTACGCGGACGTCCCGCCGACCAGCGAAGTCTTCTCCAGGACGGCCGTCCGCAGCCCGTCCGAAGCCGCCGCGGGCGCGTCCGAGGCCGCCGCCAGCGCGCCCGCCAGCGCCCCGGCCCCCGACCCGGCGACCACCACGTCGTATTCGTCGTCCCACGCCACGTGACTTCCCCTCCAGGCCCGCCCGTCTTCGCGCGCCGACAACGTAAACGGGGCGCGCGGCGCGGCGGGGCGGCCCGTCCCACTGACCGGTATCGACGATCGCCGGGGAAGCCGGGACTCCGGATATTCTTCCTTGTCAACACCGGAATGGGACCGTGGGGAGGACCGTGGCGAGGATCGCGTCGGCGAGGCTGTCCGCCGAGCCGAGCTCACCCGAGCAGCACGACCGCCGGCGGCGCATCCTCCGCGCGGCGGCGCGCATCGGCGCGGAGAAATCGCTCGAACGCGTCCAGATGCACGAGGTGGCGAAAGAGGCCGGCGTCGCGATCGGCACCCTGTACCGGTACTTCCCGTCGAAGGTCCACCTGTTCACCGCGGTCATGGCGGCGCAGGTCGACCGGCTCCGCGAGCAGGTCCACCAGCCCGCGCCCGGCACCAGCGCCGAGGACGCCGTCGCCGACCTGCTCGTGCAGGCCAGCCGCTATCTGATGGCGGAGCCCGTCCTGTCGACGTCGATGCTGCACGCGTCCAACACCGCCCATGTCGCGACGGTCGCCGACACCGTCCACATCGACAACACCTTCCGCGAGATCCTGCTGCGTACCGTCGGCATCGAAGACCCGACCGTGCAGGACGTGACGCTCGTCCGGCTGCTGATGCAGTGCTGGTACGGGGTGCTGCAGTCGAGCCTGAACGGCCGCGCGTCCATGGCCGACGTCGAGAGCGACATCCGCCTGGCCTGCAAGCTCATCCTCGCGCCCCGCTCCAACGCCCCGAAGCGCTGACGCCGTCCTCCCGGTGATCGGGACGGCGCGGGCGGACGGCACGGGCCCGCGGCTAGCGTGCCGCCATGAACCGCTTCGACGGCGTGAAAGTGCTGCTCACCGGGGCGGCGTCCGGCATCGGACGGGCCACGGCCGGCCGCCTCGCCGCGAGGGCGCGGCGATCTACGCGGTGGACGTCTCCGAGAAGGGCCTGGCCGAGACCGCCGCCCAGGCGGCCGCTGGCACCGGCGTGATCGTCAACACGGCCTCGCTTGCGGCGACGCAGGGCAACCCGTACATGACGGCGTACGCGGCGTCCAAGGGGGCGGAGCTGGCGTTCTCGCTGAGCCTCGCCGCCGAGCTGACCGGCCGCCGCATCCGCGTCGTCCCGGTCTCGCCCGGCGCCGTCGGCACCCCGCTGACCAGGGCCCCGGACATGTTCCCCGCCGGTCTCGACGTCGGCTACTTCACCAAGATCCGCTCATACTTCGGTGCGGCGGACCCGGAGCAGATCGCCTCCGCGATAGCGTTCGCCGCCTCGTCCGACGCGGCCTACTTCACCGGCGCCGACCTCCGCGTCGACGGCGGCGCGCACACGTGATCGACGGCGGCGCACACGCCCAGAAGGAGGAACGAACGATGGCACGCACCATCGCCGTGAGCGGGTCCGCGTCCGGCATCGGCGAATCGCTCGCCGGGCTGCTGCGCGACCAGGGCGACACCGTCATCGGCGTCGACCTGAAAGACGCCGAGGTGTGCGCCGACCTGGCCGGTCCCGAAGGACGGGCTCGCGCGGTCGCGGAGGTCCTCGACCTCTCCGGCGGGACGCTGGACGCCGTCGTCGCCTCCGCGGGGGTCTCCGCCTTCACCGACCTCACCGTCAAGGTCAACTTCTTCGGCGCGACCGCCCTGCTGGACGGCCTCCGCCCGGCCCTGGCCCGTGCCGAGCGGCCCCGTGCCGCCGTCGTCGGCTCGATCTCCGGGACGCAGCCGGTGGACGACGCCGTCGTCCGCGCCTGCCTGGACGGCGACGAACCCGCCGCGCTCGAAGCGGCCGCCAGGGTCGTCGAAGCGGGTGCGGGGAACAAGCTATACCCGTCATCGAAGTCGGCGCTTGCCCAGTGGCTGCGCCGCGTGTGCGTCACCCCCGGCTGGGCGGGCGCGGGCATCCCGCTGAACGCGATCGCGCCGGGCGTCGTCCGGACGCCGATGAGCGCGCCGCTGTTCGAGGACGAGCGCATGTTCAAGGCCATGAACGACGCCGTCCCGATGCCGCTGAACGGCTACGCCGACGCCGAGGTGATCGCCGGGGCGCTCCGCTGGCTGATCTCCCCGGCGAACTCCCACATGACGGGCCAGATCATCTACATCGACGGCGGCGCCGAGCCGACCCTCCGAGGCCCCGAAACCTTCTAAAACAGGCCGGCCGCCCTCCTCATTCGAAGGGCGGCCAGTTGAATTTCGGGGGCTCACATTTGGGTGGTGCCGGTGTCGTCGAGCGCGGCGATGCTGTAGGCCGCATACGTCCGGCGCGGGTCCCGTTCCTCGAAGTAGGGCGTGATCTGCGCGCCGAACTCCTCCACCGAGAAGACGCCGTCCGCCGCCGTGAACTTCTGCTCCACCGTCGGCGCGGCGAGCAGCGCGACCATGTCTCCGTAAACGACGAAAACCTGCCCGCTGATCTTCTCGGACGCGGGCGACGCCAGATAGCCCACGAACGTCCCGACCCGCTCGGGCGCCATCACGTCCAGCCCGCCGGGCGAGGTGCCCTCGCCGAACGACGCCTCGGTCATCGCGGTCCGGGCGCGCGGGCAGATCGCGTTGGCGCGGACCCCGTACCGGGCCAGCCCGGCGGACGTCGACAGCGTCAGCGCCACGATCCCCGCCTTCGCCGCCGAGTAGTTCGGCTGCCCGGCCGACCCGAACAGGAACGCCTCCGACGCCGTGTTGATCACCCGTCCGTACACCGGCCCGCCGGCCGCCTTGCTCGCGGCGCGCCAGTGCGCGGCGGCGGCGCGCGACACGGCCGCATGCCCCTTCAGATGGACGCGGACGACGTCGTCCCAATCGGACTCCGACAGGTTGAACAGCATCTTGTCGCGCAGCACGCCCGCGTTGTTGACCACGACGTCCAGCGACCCGAACGTGTCGACGGCTGCCGAGACCAGCGTGTCGCCCATCGACCAGTCGCCGACGTCCCCGGTCACCGCGACGGCCTGCCCGCCCGCCTTCGTGATCTCCGCGACGACGTCGTCCGCCGCCGGTCCCATGTCGTTGACCACGACGCTCGCCCCGTTCGCGGCCAGGGCGAGCGCCTCGGCCCGGCCCAGCCCGGCACCCGCGCCGGTGACGACGGCGGTGCGGCCCGCCAGGGACAGATCAGCGTTCATCGGAGCCTCCGGGTCGATGTTCTGGAGCGCCGCGCCTAACGGCTCGACGGAGGCTAGTACGTATTCTAGTTCGGCCTGCCGCCCCGTCCCGCTGAGCGGATGCGGCACATGACACAACCACCGAAACCGCTGAGTGGGACACACGCGGCCCGCTGACAAGAATGAATTCTAGTCTGGTCCCATGCCCTCAGACCCCTCAGCGCCTCCCGGCCGCACGTGCCGCCCGAGGCGGGCGGGTCGTCGGGGTCGCGGGTTCGAGATGTGTGAAGGAGAGGTGTCATGGCCGAGGCCGTGATCGTTGACGCCGTCCGGACGCCGGTCGGCAAGCGGTACGGGGCGCTGTCGGGCCTGCACCCGGCCCGGTTGCTGGGCCTGACGCAGCGCGCCCTGCTGGACCGGGCCGGAATCGAGCCGGACACGGTCGGACAGGTCGTCGGCGGATGCGTGACGCAGGCGGGGGAGCAGTCGAACAACGTCACCCGCAACGCGTGGCTTTATGCCGGTCTGCCGCACCGGACGGCGTGCACGACGATCGACTGCGCGTGCGGGTCGTCGCAGCAGGCCGTGCACCTGGTGGCCGGGCTGATCGCGTCCGGGACGATCCGCACCGGCATCGGCTGCGGCGTCGAGGCCATGAGCCGCGTGTTCCTCGGCCAGGCGCTCACCCCCGAGACCGGCAGCCCGGTCCCGGACGACTGGACCATCGACTACCCCGACCAGTTCACCGCCGCCGAGCGCATCGCGAAGAAGCGCGGCATCACCCGCGGGGACGCCGACGCGCTCGGATTGTCGTCGCAGCTCAAGGCGAAGGCGGCCTGGGACGGCGACCGGTTCGCGGGCCAGCTCGTCGAGGTCGAGGCGCCGGTCATGACGAAGGACGGCCCGACCGGCGAGACCGCCGTCGTCACTCGTGACCAGGGCCTGCGCGACACGTCCGCCTCGGCGCTGGCGGGGCTGAAGCCGGTCGTCCCGGACGGCGTCCACACCGCCGGCAACTCGTCCCAGATCAGCGACGGGGCCGCGGCCGTCCTGCTGATGAGCGCCGACCGGGCCGCTGAAATGGGGCTTCGTCCGCGGGCCCGGATCGTCGCGTCCGGCATGGTCGGGTCCGACCCGTACTACCACCTGGACGGGCCGATCGAGTCGACGCGGCACGTGCTCGACCGGGCCGGGATGAAGCTGTCCGACATCGACCTGGTCGAGATCAATGAGGCGTTCGCGTCGGTCGTCCTCTCCTGGGCGCGGGTGCACGACGCCGACATGGCCAAGGTCAACGTCAACGGCGGCGCCATCGCCCTCGGACACGCGGTCGGCTCCACGGGCGCCCGGCTGATCACGCAGGCCGTCCACGAACTGGAGCGGGCGGACGCCTCCACCGCGCTCATCACGATGTGCGCGGGCGGCGCGCACTCCACGGCCACCATCATCGAACGGATCTGAGGGATACATGACCATCGGGCTGACCGAGGAGCATCGCGACCTGCGTGACGCGGTGCGCGTCTTCACGTCCCGGCAGGTGACGCAGGCGGTCGTCCGCGCCGCCGTGGACGCCGAACGCGAGAAGGCGCCGCCGTTCTGGGACGATCTAGCCGCGCAGGGCCTGCTCGGCCTGCACCTTCCGGAGACCGTTGGAGGCGCGGGCTACGGTCTCCTCGAACTGGCCATCGTCCTGGAGGAGTTGGGACGAGCCCTCACCCCGGGCCCGTTTCTGCCGACCGTCCTGGCAAGCGCCGTGCTGCATCGCGCCGGACACACCGAGCACCTCCCGGCCCTTGCCGACGGGACGAAGATCGGCGCTGTGGCCCTGGCCACGGGAAGCCTGACCCTCGCTCGCTCGGCGGGGGAGATCACGGTTACCGGCACAACGCCCCCGATCCTGGGCGCTCCACTGGCGGACGTCCTCGTCCTCCCGGCAAGGGCTTCCGACGCGACCGCTTGGCTGGTCCTGCCCCGGACGGCCGTGACCGTAGAAGAACTCCCTAGCCACGACCTGACACGCCGTCTGGCCAGGGTCGAGTTGGAGAACACAACGGTCCCCCCGGAGTCAGTTCTGAAACTCGACTCGCAGGAGGTCCACGACCTGGCGGCGGCGCTGTTCGCCGCCGAAGCCTCCGGCCTGGCCGACTGGACGACGTCCACCGCCGCCGAATACGCAAAGGTCCGCGAGCAATTCGGCCGTCCGATCGGGCAATTCCAGGGCGTCAAACACCGTTGCGCCCGAATGCTCGCCCACGCCGAACAGGCCCGCGCGTGCGCCTGGGACGCCGCCCGCGCGCAGGACGACCCTGCCGCCGACCCGCAAGCGATATCCCTCGCCGCCGCCGTCGCCGGTGCAACCAGCGTCCAAGCGGCTTTCCAAACGGCCAAGGACTGTATTCAGACGCTCGGCGGCATCGGCTTCACCTGGGAACATGACGCCG
This sequence comes from Actinomadura sp. KC06, assembly GCF_004348735.1. Classification (GTDB taxonomy): domain Bacteria; phylum Actinomycetota; class Actinomycetes; order Streptosporangiales; family Streptosporangiaceae; genus Spirillospora. The sequence continues at coordinate 5,736 of NZ_SMKT01000038.1, read as the reverse complement.
GCCTGTATCTGCGCCGCGCGCAGTCGCTCCGCGTCCTGCTCGGCTCCACCGGGAAATGGCGCCGCCGCGTCGCGCGCCTAACCCTGGACGGAACCCGCCGCGAACTCCGCGTCGACCTGCCGCCCGGGGCCGACCACATCCGCGCCGAAATTCACGCCGAACTGCAACCCGCCCGAGCGCTGGACGGCAAGGAGCGCACCACCTATCTGGCCGACCGCGGCTACACGTCCCCGCACCTCCCGGCGCCCTGGGGCAAGGGCGCCGACGCCGTCACCCAGCTCGTCATCGCCGAGGAGCTGCGCGCCGCCGACCTCCGCCCCCACGACATGATCATCGGCAACTGGGTCGTCCCGACGCTGATCGCGCACGGGTCGCCCGCGCAGCACGAGCGCTTCCTGCCGCCGTCGCTGCGCGGTGACATCCGCTGGTGCCAGCTGTTCTCCGAGCCCGGCGCGGGCTCTGACCTAGCCGCGCTCACCACCCGCGCCGAAAAGGTCGAAGGCGGCTGGCGGATCACCGGCCAGAAGGTCTGGACGTCCATGGCACGCGAGGCCGACTGGGGTATCTTGCTGGCCCGCACTGACCCGTCCGTCCCGAAGCACAAGGGCCTGTCGTATTTCCTGCTCGACATGAATTCGCCCGGCATAGAAATCCGCCCGCTGCGCGAGTTGACCGGCGACACTCTTTTCAACGAAGTCTTCCTCGACGGCGTCTTCATTTCGGATGACCTCCTAGTCGCCGCCCCAGGTGAAGGGTGGAAACTCGCCCGCACCACCCTCGCGAACGAACGCGTGTCGCTCTCCAACGACTCGTCCCTCGGCAGCGGCGGCGAGGCCCTGCTCCGCATCATCGAGGACGGCGCGGACGACGAACGCCTCACCACTCTCGGCGGCATCCTGTGCGACGCCCAGTCCAGCAGCCTGTTCGGCCTGCGCACCACCCTCCGCTCCCTCGCCGGAGGGCAGCCGGGAGCCGAGTCCAGCATCGGCAAGCTGATCGGCGTCGAACACATGCAGCAGGTCTGGGAGACCGCCGTCGACTGGATCGGCCCGGACGCCCTCACCGGTGAGGGCAGGCGCGCCATGAAGGACCCGACCTGGATGTTCCTGAACTCCCGGAACATGTCGATCGCGGGCGGGACCACCGACGTCCAGCTCAACATCATCGGCGAGCGGCTCCTCGGCCTGCCCCGCGACCCGGTGGCGTCATGACGCTCGACCTGCACGCCGAGGGCCGTGCCTGCGGTGTCGACGGCGCCGCCGCCGCGGCCCGCCGCGTCATCGACGCCCTCGTCCGGGCCGGGGACATCTCGGACGCCGACATGTCCGGCATCGCCGACCGCCTGAACGCCGTCGCCGACGACCTGGAGGCGACGGCCCCACCCCGGGACGACCGTCTCGTCGACATGTGGCGCGGCGACGGCAACACGCGACACGACCCGGTGACCGGCCCCGAGAACCCGATCGCCCCGCCCCTCGAATACACCGCCGTCGACGCGCACACGATCGAGGCCACCGTCACACTGGGCCTGCCGTACCAGGGGCCGCCGTCCAGCGTCCACGGCGGCGTATCGGCGCTGCTGCTCGACCACACCCTGGGCGTGGCCAACGGCTGGGCGGGCAAGTCGGGCATGACGGCCGAGCTGTCGCTGCGCTACCACCGCCTGACGCCGCTCTTCGAACCGCTGACGATCACCGCCCGCCAGGTCGAGGTGGACGGCCGCAAGATCCGCACCGTGGGCGCCATCCGGGCGGACGGCGATGACTGCGTCACCGCCGAGGGCCTGTTCATCGCCAAGTACCCGCCCCGCCCCCGCTGACGGGTGGCCGCCAACTAGGTAGACTCAATCTACATAGATGCGATCTACCTAGTTCGGAGCCACGATGTTCATCGGCCGGAAGACCGAGCTGGCGCTCCTCGCCAAGCGGCTTGAGCGGGTCGCCGCCACGGGCGCGGGAACGGCCGTCGCCCTCCGAGGACGCCGCCAGGTCGGCAAGTCGCGCCTCGTCCAGGAATTCTGCGACCGGTCGGCTGTGCCCTACGTGTTCTCCACGGCCACCAAAGGCGCCTCGCCCATCGAGGCCGTGTCCGCGTTTCTGCGCGACCTCAAAGAATCGGCTTTGCCGGACGACCCCGAACTCGTCCCGCGCCTCGACAACGGCAGCTGGCCCGACGCGTTCCGCATTCTCGCCTCCGCGCTCCCCAGCAGGCCATCGATCGTCGTCCTGGACGAAATGCCGTGGATCGCCGAGCAGGACCCCCTTTTCGACGGCACGCTGCAAACGGGATGGGACCGGCTCCTTTCCTCCAAACCCGTCCTGCTCCTGCTTCTCGGCAGCGACGTCCACATGATGGAGCGCCTCACCGCTTACGACCGCCCGTTCTATGGACGCGCCGACAATCTCATACTCGGCCCGCTGAACCCGGCCGACACAGGCGAGGCCCTCGGCCTGGACGCCGCGGACGCCATCGACGCGCACCTTGTTTCCGGCGGCCTGCCCGGCATCATCCGCACCTGGCCGCACGGAACACCCGCCCTCGAGTTCATGGAATCCGAGTGCGCCGACCCGGCCGCCGCGCTGTTCAACGTCCCGGAGGCGTCGCTGCTGGCCGAATTCCCCAACCCCGACATCTCCCGCCGCGTCCTGGAGGCCATTGGCGCCGGTGACCGGACCCACGCCAACATCGCCGCCACCGCCGGAAACCGAGACGCGGCCCTACCCTCCGGAACCCTCTCGCCCCTCCTACGCCGCCTCACCACAGAGAAAAATATCCTCGCCGTTGAGGAGCCCCTTTCTGCGAAACCAGGAAAGCCCGCCCTCTATCGAATCTCCGACAGCAACCTGCGCCTCTACCTGAAAGCCCTCCGCTCTGCCCACGAACAAGCGCGACGAGGCCGTCCCGAAGCTGGCTTCCGCATCATTCAACGCCGCTGGCCATCATGGCGCGGCCGCGCCGTAGAACCTCTCGTCCGCCAAGCTCTGGAACTGTTAGAACTGCCCTGGCCGGACGTTGAAACAGTCGGCGGCTGGTGGAACCGCCAGTTCAACCCGGAAATCGACCTCGTGGGCGCCGACCGAGCCCCCATTGCGAACCGCATCTACTTCGCCGGCTCGATCAAATGGCACAACACCCCTTTCGATGCCCACGACCTCGCCGACCTCCGCCGCTCCGCCGCCCAGGTCCCCGGCCTCGATCCCGCCACGACCGGACTCGCGGTCGTCTCCCTTTCCGGAATCGAGGCCACCGACCCGATCGACCTGGCCTGGACGCCCCAGGACGTCCTCGCCGCCTGGCGTCCCTGACTGCCAGGTCTGCGGTGCTTGAGCCTCGCCGGCTGTTGGCTGTTTTTTCGCCGTCGGGGGCGGGGGCGGCGCTGCGTACGGGGCCGCCCCTCCAGAGTCAAGGGCGCCTTCGGCGTCGCTTCGCGATCGACTTCGTCCACCCTTGACTTTGGAGCCTCTGCGGCCCCTGGTGCAGCTTTCATCGGGCAGGCTCCGCCTGCCCCTGCCCGACGCACCGCCCCCGCCCTCCAGTTCGGTAATCAAACTGACTCGTTCAATGATCTGAGTGTTGGAATTGGGTTCTGGTTGGGCTTGACTCCGACTGTCTTGCTGGCTACAGAAGTAAGTCTTTTTGTGTGGCGGGTTGCCGGATTCTTTCGATAAAATTTAGGTGTGAGTTCGATTTCTCTTGATCTTCACTCGGCGTCCACCGGAGAATTGGTGGACGCTGTGGCGGCGATCGCTCGCGAACTCGCCGGACGTGACGCGCCCGACTCCGCCGCCGCCTGCATGGAACTCGCCGAGACTCTTGCGCGTGCGTCCGATCAGCAGGAGAGCGCCCTCGCCGCGATGATCGGACGAGTGGACGCCTCCGGCGAGATGCGGCGATGGGGGCTGCCGTCCACCCAGGTCTGGCTACGGTCACGGCTCGGGATGCGTGAGACCCGGGCCCGGGAGCGGGTCACCCTGGCCCGGCAGCGGCACCGTCTCCCACGGGTCGCCAACATGCTTGCTGGTGGAGAGTTGTCCTACGGCTACGCCTCTACCGTCGCCGACGCTGTCGCCCGGCTGGACGACGCAGACTGCGCGGCTGCTGAGAACGTGCTGCTCGACCTTGTCAGCGAGGGCTTCTCGGCCGGGAAGGTCGCCTCGTTCGGGCGGCGCATCCGCGATGTCATCGCCGAACGGAACGAGGTTGACCAACCTGATGCGGAGTCGCGGCGCGGGTACGAGCGGTCCTGGATCAGCTCCACCCGTTCGCTGGACGGCGGCCGCTACGTCAAGGGCTGGCTCAACGCCGAGGACGCCGCCGCATGGGACGGGACACTCGGACCGCTCGCCAAACCGGCAGGCACCGATGATCGCCGCGACCTGCCGGAACGGACGGCCGCAGCGCTCGTCAGCGTGCTGGCGGGTGGGCACCGGGCCACCAAGGTCACCCTTGTCATCGACCTGGACACCCTCACCGGCGGCACCAAGCCCGGTCGGCTGACCGACGGGTCCCCGATCCCCGCCGCGCAGGCCCGCCGGATCGCCTTGAACGCCGGAGTCTCACCATTGATCTTGGGGCACGGGAGCATCCCGCTCTACCTCGGCCGCCGCGTCCGGTTCGCCACGCCCGCACAACGCCAGGTCCTCGAAACCCTGTACCCCACCTGCGCGGTGCAGGGCTGCGAGGTCCCCGGGACCTTGTGCGAAGTCGACCACGTCCAAGGATGGGTCCTGGGCGCGCTCACCGACATCGACCGACTCGCACTGTGCTGCGGATGGCACAACCGTTTCAAACACACAAATGCCGACCAGATCCAGATAAGTCACGGCACCACCGGACGCTACGTCTACCGGATTCTTCCGCCACCGGACGCGCGTACGGTCGATATTCACGCGCCGCCACCAACCGACGGAATCGGCTGGGCCGCCGCCTGAGCCGAGACCGCTCTTCCCGGCCGCAAGGGAAGCCACCGCCGTTCAACGACACCGTCGACGAGGTCGATTGGTCCCCGTGTCATGGATCCCGACCTCACGCGCGACGTGGGCGATGGTCGCGGGCCGTCCAGGTTCCGCGGCCCGGACCTCGTGGAGCCGGGCGTGACGCTGGTGCATCAGTGGCGACCCGAGGACGAGGACGCGGCCGTCGAGGACGAGCACGTGCAAATGAGCGGCGGCGTGGCCATCAAGACCGGCAAAGGGCCGATGCCCTGCCATTGGCGTGGGTCGCTGGAGAACTGCCGTGATGGAGCGGTGTGTGCGACGGGGCCGACCGTCGCGCGGGGCTCCGGCTATGCTCCACGGCGTGGAGTTGGAGCGGCCCCTTGTGCGGGATGCCTTTCCCGACCTCATCGCCGAGCTGGTCACTCTCTTGGAGGATGAGGGCGAAGGTGAGCTGGCGATCTGCGTGAGGGATGTGCCTCTCGTCGCGATGTGCGACTGTGGCGATGATTTCTGTCAAAGCATCCACACCGCGGTCCATCCAAAGGATCAGCCGTATGGCGAGGGCCATCGGTGCGTGCCGCTCCTGTCCTCGAAAGGCATGCTGGTTCTGGACGTCATAGGGACCCAGATCATGTACATCGAGGTGCTGGACCGCGAGCCCATGCACAATCAGCTCGGCCCGAAGTCCTGATTCAACCGAGAAGCCTGGCGACGAGTTCGTCTCGAGCCGACACACCGATCTCGCGGTCGCCGGTTGGATCGTCACGGCCAGCGCCCCTTCTCCCCACCGAAAATGGGC